>NZ_CP123872.1:2642500-2942500 GCF_031598375.1 Temperatibacter marinus | reverse complement strand
GATATCTGTAAGACCTCTATTTGCAATTTCATTAGCAGAAAAGGCCGTAATAGCCACAGGAGCATCTTGAAGGCTTTCTTCGCGGCGCCTTGCAGTGACAACGATTTCTTCTAGTGAAAATTCATCCTCTTGTGCCATCACAGGTGCAGTCAATGATAGCGATGATAGGCAGACACCTGATAATAACAGGCTATTAAATGCGGTATATTTCATGGGTTCCCTCCCGGTTGAAACTAACTATATGATTCCCTCGACCTTATTTCAACGATTGTTGAGTTATTGTCAACCTATTTTCTCAACGGTTGTTGAAAAAATATAAAAAACTATGATATACTGCTTACTTATGGCATGAATTATGTGACGAAAGTTTATGAAATGAGGTTGTTTTTATGACGCAGTCATCAAAAGGTAATAGAAGGACTCGCATTTTAGATGAGGCCGAAAAGCTTTTTGCCAAGCACGGATTTGATGGGGTTACAATGCGCCAGTTGGCGACTGCAGCAGAAGTGGATGTTGCTCTGGCAAGCTATCATTTTAAAAACAAAAGAGGCTTGTTTGATGCTGTTCTGTGGCGCCGAAGTGAGATTATGAATGACTTACGTCACAAAGCACTTGATAAAGTCCTAGAGGATTGCGGTGACAATCCGCCTCCAATCGATGCTCTCATTGAAAGTTGCATTCAGCCTCTCTTTGATCCTGAGTTCGATCTCGATGAGGGATGGCGTCATTATTATGAATTGATTGCGTATGTGAATAATTCGCCAGAATGGGGACGTGAAATCATGACAGAGCATTTTGCGCCTTTGCTGGATCGCTATTTAAAAGCTTTTAGAGATGCGCTCCCCAAAGCATCGGAAGAAGATATTTATCATTGCTATCATTTTATGTCTGGGGCAATCACCTTGACAATGGCACAAACGGGTAGAATGGATGCTTACTCTAAGGGCAAGCTTCACTCAGCAGATTTCTTTGCAATCTATAAAAGTATGGTTCCATTTGTGACAGCTGGATTTAAAGCTCTCTGTCAGAATATGAAATAGAGTTTATTAAATATTAAAAGATCACACTTGGGAGCCATGTCGCAAGTGTTGGCCATACAGCTAAAGTAAGAAGCGCGATAATTTGAATGGCAACAAAAGGCAAAGCGCCTTTGTATATATCGCTGGTTGCGACCTCATCAGGGGCCACACCCCTTAAATAAAAGAGAGCAAAGCCAAAGGGTGGTGTTAAAAAACTTGTTTGCAAATTCATTGCAATCAATATCCCTAGCCAGATAGGACCTAAGCTCCCATCCATTGCAAGAAGAGCTGGGGCGACAATTGGAACCACAACAAAAGTAATTTCAATAAAATCGAGGAAAAACCCAAGGACAAACATGACCAACATTACAAGTAGAATGGCTGTCCAATATCCACCAGGAAGTGTAGAGAGGAAATGCTCAATGGCCTCGTCGCCCCCAAAACCGCGAAAGACTAGGCTAAAGAGGGCGGCTCCAATTAGGATTGTATAAATCATGCTGCTGACGCGGATTGTCGAGAGCATACTTTCATGAATGATCGATTTGTAGGTTGCCCAGAAGGCTTTGCCTCTTACACGAAAGGCAGAAAGAAGCATCGCTCCAACAGCCCCAACCGCCGCAGCTTCAGTTGGGGTTGCTATGCCATTTAGGATAGATCCTAAAACAGCGATTATGAGCAATAACGGCGGGAAAAGCGCACCTAAAAGAGTTAGTATTTCTTTTTTTGAAAAATCAAATGTCTCTTCGAGAGCTGGACTATAAGTTGGTTTCGAAATCGCAATAAAAACCTGATAGGCAATATAAAGGCCCACTAGCAGGAGACCTGGGAGTAAAGCCCCAGCAAAAAGCTGACCAGCACTCAAAGGAGAAGGGGAAAAAATACCCATATTTGTTTGAGCTTGCTGCCAGGCATTTGACATGACATCAGCCAAGAGAATGAGGACGATGGATGGAGGGATAATTTGACCTAATGTTCCAGCCGCAGCGATAGACCCTGTCGCAAGCCGCGTATCATAGCCTCGTTTTAGCATAGTTGGAAGGCTCATGAGGCCCATGGTTACGACTGTTGCTCCAACAATGCCTGTAGAGGCAGCAAGCAAGGCACCAACTATCGTCACGCTAATGCCAAGTCCGCCTCGAATAGACCCAAACAGCCGGCCCATGCTTTCTAGTAAGTCCTCGGCAATTTTGCTTTTCTCTAATATGACCCCCATAGAGATGAACAGCGGCACAGCAAATAAGAGTTCATTTTGTATGACATTGCTGAAAACACGGTTTGGCAAGATCTCAATGAAACCTGAGTCAAGAGCCCCTGTCGCAATCCCAAAAAGGCCAAAAAGTAAAGAAACACCGCCCAGTGTAAAGGCGACGGGAAAGCCTGTCATCAATAAGCCGATCAGGCTGAGGATCATTATAACAGTAAGGGTTAGGCCGAGGTCCATGATTAATTCTTCTTCAGATCAGTCACAAGAGTGATGATGTTTGCAATAACTTGCAGAGAGAGGCTCAAAGCAAAAAGTAAAATAGTTGATTTTAAAAGGTAGACAAAGGGCAAGCCACTTGATTCAACAGATCCTTCAAAAATAGTCCAGCTATCTATGACGAAGGGTAGGCCAGAGATCCAGACAAGGGCGACAAAAGGGATCAATAAAAATAGGGAGCCCAAGAGATCCACGCGTTTTTTCGTATGCTCGCTAAAATTGCTGTAAAAAAGATCTACTCTAACATGTTCATTATGCTTTAGGGTATAGCCAGCCCCCGCTAAAAACATGAGAGCATTAATGTAGAAAAGACTTTCTTGTAGTTTAATTGACCCTTCTTGGAAGAAAGCAGCCAAAACAACAATTAGAAATTGAAGAAGAATCATTAGCAGGGGAGTAACCACTAAAATCTGACCTGTTCGCTCAGATATCTCCTCGAAAAAGGCAGCAAGTTTCAAGAGCATATAATCGGACCCTTATTATTTTTCAGGGAAATCACGGCGAGATTGCGTGAAATAATCTTCAGCAAATTCCCCCCAATACATTCCATCAGATTTTGCAGATCGATAGCTGTCATAAATTCGCTTAGAGAGGTCATCTGTTTGGCTGACTTCTTCAATTACCTTATAAGATTCTTCTGCTAGGCGCTGGCGGATGTCATCTGGGAATTGAAGCAGCTTAACCCCGTGTTCATTGACAAGGGTGCGCAACGCACGAGCGTTTTGAGCATTATATTCAGCATACATCATGCTGTTCTCTTCGGCGGCGGCGGCTTTGATCATCGCCTGATCTGTTTTGCTAAAACTATCCCAGATCTCTTTGTTGAAGCCAACAGCAAGAGCAGCGCCTGGCTCATGGATGCCTGATGTATAGTAATTTTTAACAATGGAGTGGAAGCCAAATGCCAGATCATTCCACGGACCAACCCATTCGGTTGCATCAATATTGCCCTGGCTTAGGGCCTGGAAAATTTCGCCGCCCGCTTTGGTGACGGGTGTCGCGCCCAAGCGCCTAAATACTTCTCCGCCTAGTCCGGGCATACGTATTTTCAATCCTTGAAAGTCGTCTATGCTGTTGATTTCATTTCTAAACCACCCCCCCATTTGAGTGCCGGTATTACCACACAATAATGCTTTAACATTAAATCGCGCAGAGAGTTCGTCCCAAAGTTCTTGGCCGCCCCCGTAATAGATCCATGCATTCAGTTCGTTAGTTGTCATCCCCATGGGGACAGCTGTAAAAAACGGAAAGGCAGGGGCTTTGCCTTGCCAGTAGTATTCGGCCCCGTGATAAAGATCGGCTTTCCCTTGAGAAACAGCATCAAAAGCACCGAGAGCGCCAACCAGTTCGCCAGCAGCATAAAGTTTAATTGTGATCCTGCCTTCGGTCATTTCAGTGACACGGTCTGCAAACCGCTGAGGTCCTGTGCCTAGCCCGGGGAAGTTTTTAGGCCATGTTGTGACGAGTTTAAGAGTTCGCTTGCCTGTAAGAACAGCGGCGCTTTCTTTACAGTCTGAAGCCTCTTGTTTACTGCAAGCTGCTACCAATGATGCTGCACCGGCGAGCCCTAGTCCTTTAACAAGACCACGGCGTGATATGGAGTTCTTTTTACTGTTCACAATCTTTTCCCACTATTCCCTAGAGATGATTCGGTATGGGGTAGTATAAAGCCATGGGGTTGGGGAGCAAGACCTTTACAGAGCGAAAAATGCAGACTAAATCATTAGATAAATAATTTAAGGATGATCATGCAGTTTACAGCCCCCCTTCGTTCTGGAAAATTAGTCAAACGCTACAAAAGGTTTTTAGCCGATATTGAGCTTGAATGCGGTGAAATTATTACGGCTCATTGCGCAAATAGTGGTTCTATGCTTGGCTTAAAAGAAGAAGGAAGCCTCGTTTGGGTATCCCCCAATACTAATCCAAAAGCAAAGCTAGACTGGCGGTGGGAATTGGTTGACCGCGAAGGCAGCCTTGTTGGCATTAATACCGCCCGCCCGAATGCCATTGTAGAAGAGGCAATTCTACAGAATAAGATAGCTGAACTCGCAGGGTATGACAGTTTAAAAAGAGAAGTGAAATACGGAGAAAATAGTCGGATTGATATTCTTTTATCCAATGAAAAGAGCGCTTCTCATTGTTATGTTGAAGTAAAGAGCGTTACTCTGAAAGCTGAGACTGAGGCAGAAGCCGAGGAGAGGAGAGTCGCTCTCTTTCCAGATTCTGTCACGTCTCGAGGGAAAAAACATCTCTTGGAGTTAGAAGCAATGGTTAAAGAAGGACATCGATCTGTCATGGTTTTCCTTGTTCAACGAGAAGATGTAGACTATTTTTCTACGGCAGATACAATTGATCCAGCTTATGGACAGACTCTACGTGAAGTTTTGGATGCAGGCGTAGAAGCGCTGTGCTATCAGTGCGCTGTGACGACAAAAGAGATTAAGGTAGTGAGAAAACTACCCATAAAATTATAAGAAATTAGGGCCGAGAAAATGAATAAATATGTAAATGCTACAGATGTACCTGAAAATCGAACAGGCTCTATTAAAATCTATGGACCCGAAGCCTTTGAAGGCATGCGCAAGGCAGGGCATTTAGCAGCAAAAGTGCTCGATTTTATAACCCCTCATGTCAGGGTCGGAGTTACGACAGAGGAGTTGGATCAACTCTGTCATGAGTATATTTTGGATCATAAAGCTATTCCTGCACCGCTTAATTATAGAGGGTTTCCAAAATCAATCTGTACGTCAATTAATGATGTCATCTGTCATGGCATCCCAGGGCCTAAAAAGCTCAAAGACGGGGATACTCTTAACATTGACGTCACAGTCATTCTAGACGGATGGTATGGTGATACCAGCCGCATGTTTTTTGTCGGGAAACCAAAAATCATAGCGCAGCGGCTTTGTAAGGTTACCTTTGAATCTCTGTGGAAAGGGATTGAGGTTGTGAGACCAGGTGCCACGCTTGGAGATATTGGCCATGCAATTCAGCACCATGTTGAAAGCCATGGCTATTCAGTGGTTCGTGACTTTTGTGGACATGGTATCGGCCGTGTTTTTCACGATGAACCTAGCGTTGTTCATTATGGTAGCCCAGGAGACGGTGTCGAGCTTAGGGAAGGCATGTTCTTTACCATCGAGCCGATGGTCAATCAGGGCAAATATGCCATGAAAATGATGAATGACGGCTGGACAGCGAAGACCAAGGATCGTAGTCTGTCAATGCAGTTCGAGCATACACTCGCTGTAACTTCGGATGGATATGAAGTCTTTACAAAGTCACCAAAAGGATGGGAATGTCCACCCTATAGTATTGAGTAGAGGGATATATGATAGATCAAAGCGATGGGAGCAAGAAGCTTGACCATTCAGGACATAGAGCCCGTTTGAAAGATCGATTTATCAAAGGGGGTGCGAAGGCACTGGCCGATTATGAACTGCTTGAACTTCTCTTATTTTCTGCGATCCCTCGCCGCGATGTTAAACCTTTAGCCAAAGAATTACTGACATATTACGGCGATTTTTCTGCAGTATTGTCCGCAACCCCCGAAGATCTGTCAAAACATCCTGGTATCGGCGAAAGCGCCGTACTTTCTTTAAAACTTGTTAAGGAAGCCGCTGTAAGGTTGGCTCAGGTGAAAGTGCTAGAGAAGCCTATTCTTTCTAATTGGAAAGCGCTGCAAGATTATTTACGTGTGGCGATGGCGAATGAGACCAGAGAACAATTTAGAATTTTATTTTTAAATCGTAAAAATATTTTGATCGCTGATGAAATACACGGCAAAGGGACAGTGGATCATACACCAGTCTATACCCGTGAAGTGGTTAAGCGAGCCCTAGACTTAGCGGCTTCTGCTCTTATCTTAGTGCACAATCATCCAAGTGGCGATCCTAAGGCCAGTAAAGGTGATATTGCAATGACAAGAGAGATAAGAGAAGCTTGCTCAAAATTGGATATTGCCGTTCATGACCATCTGATTGTTGGCAAACATGGGATGACAAGTTTTAAATCAATGGGGTTATTGTAATGAGTAAAACAAGACATAAAGAAATAGAGCGTAAATTCTTGGTGCGCGGCGAGCCGTGGCAAGGGATGGGGGGTACGCTCATCCGACAGGCTTATTTGATGAGATCCGAAGAAAAAATTCTTAGGATCCGTCAAAAAGGGAATGATTTTTATTTAACCCTTAAAATCGGCGCTGGGATGACTCGGTTTGAGTTCGAACAGAAGATTGATGATATTCAGGGCGAAGCTCTCTTAAATTTACACGCCTTAGAGACACCAATTCAGAAGATGAGATATGCAATTAAGCACGGCGCTCATATCTGGGATGTTGATGTCTTTTACGCAGAAAATTCAGGCCTTGTTATGGCTGAAATAGAACTTGAAAGTGAAGAAGAGGCCTTTGAATTGCCAGAGTGGGCAGCTGTTGAAGTAACAGGGGATGACCGTTTTCAAAACAGTTATTTAGCACAGAAAGCCTTCAAAAATTGGCAATAATTATGGTAAGCTTCTCATTAAAAAATTGAGACTATTCATGCCCATCACCTTCATGATATCGGTGTTGGATAAGCCAGCACTCATCAGGGTTTGGGTTATAATATTCATCTCGTTAGAGGCAAGGGCAGCTTTCGCACCGTCCCAGTCAGACCCAAGGGCCACATGATCAATGCCGACCAAGTCGATTCCGTAAAGAATAGATTTTGCAATGCCGATTGGGTTTGCTTCACAAATTGCGCCTTCCCAGTATCCAACAGCGATAATTCCGCCGCGACCGGCAATTTCCTGCATCAAATCATCGGCAATATTTCTTGGACTTTCACAGGCGCCTTTAAAGCCGGTGTGCGAGATAACCAACCGTGCATTGCGATACTCTAATACATCGCGCACCATAGCTTCTGAAGCATGGGCCAAATCAATGATGATGCCTTTCTCGATCATTTTTTGAACGGCCTTGTGACCAAAAGGTGTCAAGCCACCCTTTTGCATCCCATGCAGGGAGCCGCCAAGTTCATTATCAAAAAAATGAACCAATCCCATCATTCTAAAGCCAGCGTCATACATTATATCGATATTTTTAAGCTTTCCTTCAAGGGGATGAGCCCCTTCAGAGCCGAGAAGAGCCGCAATCGTACTGCGACCGCTTGTCCGGGCTTCTATGACCCGAGCAAGACCGAGGCGATCTTTTACGAAGACCAATTGTCCATCGCTATTATTGGTAAATTGTTCAAGTTTTTTTGCTTGATACAATGCTCGCTCAAGAAGACTTGTCCATGTTTTTGGGGGCCAAAGCTGTGCCATAAAGAGCGGAGTGTTCAGGTCAAAAGCATCAGTATCATTATGATTGTAATTCATCCCAGAGGGCGATTTTGTTACTGTGGTGAACATCTGGATAGCGATATTCCCCTCCATGAGGCGAGGAACGTCCACATGGCCATAGCTTTGACGTGTCAGGAGACTTCTATCCCACATTAAAGCGTCACTATGCCAGTCCATAACAATGAGGTTATTATGAAGGCTCTGTGCTTTGGCCGTTATATAGTATGGCTCATGCATTTCCACACTATTCATGTCTTTATCAACAATATAGGAACCAAAGGTAATCATTAAGATCACCCCAAAAAATAGGATAGAGACAACAGTTGCAATAACTGTTTTGCCTACTTTCTTTAATGAGAGTGAACTGAAATCCATACTGTCTCCTGCCTAAGATGAATATGATACTTATCGATGTCGAGCTTCAATTTCCATAAGTTTTTGATCAATATAATCTTTTGTATAAAGTTTGCCACGAACGATCACCGCATTTTGCTTGCTCAGATTTGTGATATTCACTAGGGGATTGGCTGAGAGCAAAAGTAAATCAGCACGATGTCCCACTTCAATTTTACCGAATTTATCTCCAGAATAAGCGAGATGTGCACCAGGCGCGGGTCCCGCAGCCTTAAGAATTTGAGCTCTGGTCAAGCCAATGTCTTGCATCTTCTTAAGTTCTCGCCAAATTGAAAAGCCTGGTACTGAGAAAATCTGTGGAGCGTCACTGCCGAGGGTTATAACAACACCTTCATCCGCCATTTTTTTCAACATCATATCTCGCCAAGCTGCAATCGCAGGATTGGCTTGTGCCTTTAATCGCTGTGCTGTTCCAGCCCATTGAGAAATTTGACTCTTTGGCATATATTTATTTTCCTCACGCGCAATAAGTGCTTTTACATCAGCACCTGAACGCAGGAGGTTAAAAAGCAGTTGTGTTGGGACAATCGCTGTACCTGAGGTCTTTGTCTTTTCAATGCTCTCCATGAGTGCATCACTGTCGTTTAAACTTTGTGTCTGTGCATGGTATTGCCAGTATCCATCCATATGATCAATACTTGCTTGTTGAGCTTGAAGAACACGTTGCAGTCCAACGCCAGAAGGGACATGACCGCCAAGTTTAATGTCTACTTTTTTTCCTTCATCTGCAATTGCATCATATTCTTCTGCTGTCAGTCCAGGATGGATTTTGAGCAAATCCCATCCTTCCTCTTTATAACGACGGACAAGCTGCCTGCCTTGTTCAGGAGAAGTTACAGAAGTGCCATTGAGACTTGGTGCCGCAAGATAGAGGTTTGGGCCCTCTAATTCCCTTGCAATGATCTGGTCTCGGTGATGAAATTGAACTGGGTCGCCGAGCATGCCTCTTACTGTTGTTACGCCTGCCGCTACATAAAGAAACAAGGTCTCCTCAGTCCGCTTTTTATCCCAGTTGGAATAGGGCAGGTGGCCATGCATTTCAGTCAACCCTGCTGTAAGGAATTGGTTCGAGCCATCTATTGATGCATCACAGGCGTTTGCTTTAGGTATAGGATCGCTTGAGAGAGCTGTAATGACGCCCTGTTTGTTGTCATAGCTTAGATAGGCATTTTTCAGCGGGACTTTGTCAGCATAAATGATCGTGACATTTTCTATAATCGTTTGCCCATCCCTGCAGGTTTGATCGATTGCTGTAGGTGGTGCAGCTGTTATACTTAACAGACAGAGGCTTATTATGATTGTTTTAAACATCTTATTGCTCCCTTCACTTGATTAACTCATGATCCCTAGCTGTTGTCAATATAGACTGAGATATGATTTTGACCAGGTCGGGCTCAATGAAAGGATAGTCGCGAGACACCCCAGTTAAGACTCTCTCGTCAAGACACTCGTCTAGACACTCGTCAAGACTCTCGTCAAGACTCTCGTCAAGACTCTGGGCTGGACTTTTCGCAGCATTTGGGCTAACAGGGCCGCAGAATATCTAACAACCCTTGTTAAGTGGAGTAATCCCTCATGATCCCTCGTTATTCACGGAAAAAAATGACTGACATTTGGGAAGCGGAAAATCGCTTTCGAATCTGGTTTGAAATTGAAGCTCATGCATGTGATGCCAATGCGAAATTAGGACGCATCCCAGAAGATGCGGCAAAAGCAGTTTGGGAGCGCGGGAAGTTTGAAGTTGAACGCATTGATGAGATCGAGCGAGAAGTAAAGCATGATGTGATCGCTTTCTTGACAAATTTAGCAGAGCACGTTGGTGATGAAGCGCGCTTTGTTCACCAAGGTATGACATCTTCTGATGTCTTGGATACTTGCCTTTCTGTGCAACTTATGCAGGCCGCTGATATTATCATCGAAGACCTTGAAGCTTTGCTTGTCGTGTTAAAGCGTCGTGCTGAAGAACATAAATATACAATTTGTATTGGTCGATCGCATGGTATTCACGCGGAGCCCGTGACATTTGGCCTCAAAATGGCACAGGCCTATGCGGAATTTGATCGCTGTTTAAGCCGGATGAAAGATGCTCGCAAAGAAGTTGCTACCTGTGCCATTTCAGGCGCTGTAGGTACTTTTGCAAATATCGATCCCTTTGTTGAAGAGCATGTGGCTAAAGAGATGGGTCTTGAGATCGAGCCAGTTTCTACACAAGTTATTCCCCGTGATAGACATGCCATGTATTTCTCGGTGCTCGGCGTTGTTGCGTCGTGTATTGAGCGATTGGCAGTGGAAGTAAGACATTTGCAACGAACAGAAGTTCTTGAAGCTCAAGAGTATTTTTCAAAAGGGCAAAAAGGGTCAAGCGCGATGCCGCATAAAAAGAACCCAATTCTAACTGAAAATCTCACAGGACAAGCGCGTTATATCAGAGCAATGTGTATTCCAGCTATGGAGAATGTAGCTCTCTGGCATGAACGTGATATTTCTCATTCGTCTGTTGAAAGATATATTGGTCCAGATGCGACTGTGGCTCTTGATTTTTCTTTAGCTCGCTTAACAAATGTAATGGATCAACTTCTTGTGTATCCTGATAACATGTTGGATAACATGAATAAA
This sequence comes from Temperatibacter marinus, assembly GCF_031598375.1. Taxonomy (NCBI): domain Bacteria; kingdom Pseudomonadati; phylum Pseudomonadota; class Alphaproteobacteria; order Kordiimonadales; family Temperatibacteraceae; genus Temperatibacter; species Temperatibacter marinus. The sequence goes on along the minus strand of NZ_CP123872.1, from coordinate 2,931,649 downwards.
ATGGGTGGCCTGCCAAACTCTCAGCGCGTTCTTCTTGAATTGACGCAAGCCGGTGTATCGCGAGAAGATGCTTATCGTCTGGTGCAGTCAAATGCGATGAAAGTATGGGATAGTCGTGGTGACCTTCAGCTCTTGGATTTGTTAAAAGACGACCCTATCGTCACTGATAAAGTCTCTCCAGAGCAGTTGGATGAGCTCTTTAACATGGATTATCATACGAAACATGTGGATACAATCTTCAGACGTGTCTTTGGGTCCTAGCATCTCCTTTTAATCCTATAGAAAAAAAAGCAGGCTCATGGTAGCCTGTTTTTTTTATCTTTGAGGGATCTGGAGGAAGAAATGCGACTAGTGTTTATATTGATAGCGAGTGCCCTGATGGGACTGAGCGTAAAGGCGGATGACTTTAAAGGCACAGAATTTCTTTTGATCTATCTTGGTGGGCAATCAAATATGGACGGATTTGGTTATAATAGGGACCTATCTGAAGATTTGCTCGCTCCCATGAAGGATGTTTATATTTTTGATGGTAATCGCATTTTCTCAGATCGACCAGCTGAATTAGGAGGGCTTGGTATGTGGGCCCCACTGCAACCAGGACACGGCGTTGGTTTTGGAACTGATGGGAAACGAAATTTCTTGTCTAATCGTTTCGGTGCAGAATTGGTTTTCGCGAAAAAATTTGCTGAGTTAACGGGAAAAAAACTGGCTCTTGTTAAATATTCTGCAGGCGGAACAGCCTTGCACGAAGGCGCTGGCTATGGCAATTGGTGGCCTTTCTCAAAAAAACCAAATCAATATAATTATGCCATGAAAACCTTTCAGACAGCACTGCAAGCGACAGACATTGATGGGGATGGTCATATAGACCGCCTAGTTCCTACGGGCATTTTATGGATGCAAGGCGAGTCTGATGCCAATGTTACAGTGGGCATCGCCAAACAGTATCGATCAAATTTAACCCGGTTGATGACTCTCTTTAGAGCGGCTTTTCATAAGACAGACTTACCCGTTGTGATCGGGAAAATTACAGATAGTAAAATGGGTGAGAACGGAGCGCCGCTTCAACCTCATATTAAATATGTTCATCGAGGACAAAAAGCCTTCGTGAAAAATGATCGCTGTGCAGCTTATATGACCGAAACAGAGGGTTTCGAGTTTAGTGATGATAAATGGCACTATAAAACAGAAGGTTACTTGAAGATGGGGCAATATTTTGCAGAGCATCTTCATAAGTTGATGCAAACGTGTAAATAGGGAGAAAGTTGATGACAGCACAGGCGCAGATGGCTGCAAAGGCTTATACTGCAGGAGAAGAGATTTGGCATGCGGTTATTCACGGTATCGCTTTTATTCTCTCAATTTTTGCGTTGATATTTATGGCTGCGAAAGCGGCTGAAAGCGCGAACAGCTTGGCGATTCTTGCCTCGACAGCTTTTTGTGCAGGACTGATGCTGACATTTGCAACCAGTACCTTATATCACTGTGCCTATCAAAGCCCGTTTCAGCCGTTTTTAAAGTTGCTTGATCACAGTGCTATTTATTTTGCAATTGCAACAGGGTATATCCCATTTGCGCTGCTACTTCTGCCTTTAGATATTGGGTTGCCTGTTGTCATAGCAACTCTCAGTGTTGCAGTGTTCGGAACTGTCTTTAAAATTGTTAAATTCATGGTTAAGAAACAGAATAGCCTTAAGTGGGTATCTTTAGGATTATATCTTCTCATGGGTTGGGGCGCTGTAATATTGTCAAAACCACTCTATAAAGCCCTCTCGCCTGAAGGTTTCATGTGGCTTTTGGCCGGTGGTCTTTGTTATACGGTCGGTGCAGGTTTCTATGCAGCAAAATCAATGAAATATAGCCATGCCATCTGGCACTTTTTTGTTGTAGCCGGGGCTGTTTGTCACTTCATTTCAGTTTATTGGTACGTATTGTAATCAGGACGTATTTATAGCTTTCCAGTCAATAATTTATACTGTGCTAAGGCGGCTTCACGACTGGTTTTTAAGTTGACGATTGGCTTAGGATAAGTTTTACCAAGTTCGATACCAGCAGCGGATAATATTTCTTCTGGTGCTTCCCATGGCTCATAAAGATATTTGAGCGGCAAGCGACAAAGCTCTGGCACGTATTTTTTAAGGAATGTGCCATCAGGGTCAAATTTCTTTGATTGCAGGACTGGGTTGAAAACTCTGAAATAGGGCGCGGCGTCTGCGCCGCAGCCTGCGACCCATTGCCAACTTGCCCCATTGCTAGCACTATCAGCATCTAAGAGACAATCCCAAAACCAACGCTCACCCCTGCGCCAATCAATTAAAAGGTTTTTGACAAGAAATGAAGCGGAAATCATTCTGAGGCGGTTATGCATTAGTCCCGTTTGCCAAAGTTGCCTCTGGGCTGCATCTACGATTGGAATGCCTGTTTTACCGTGGCACCATGCCGCATAATGGGTCTCCTCATAATCCCAGCTAAACTCATCATATTTCTTATTGAAGTTTTGTTTCTGCATGTCGGCAAAATGGTAATTTAGATAATAACTAAATTCTCGCCATCCAAGTTCATTTTTGAAATGATTGATGTCGGAAGATTTGGAAACCCATTCATTATCGTTTTCTCTAGAAGCCAGCTCAGTTAATTCCCATAGTTGATGAGGACTAATTTCACCAAAGTGGAGATTAGGTGAAAGATAGCTACTGTTTGTCTTGTACGGGAAATTGCGATCTATTTTATAGTTCTTAATGTCGCTCTTTAGAAACTCTTTGGATCTCTCCAAAGCGGCCTCTTCTCCAATGGGCCAATGATTGTTCAGCTTCTCGAACCAGGGATAGCCTTTTATAAGGTCAAGCTTTTGAAGGGAAATGCTGGTTCTGTCTTTTTGCGCGGGAATATGTTTTGGAGCAGGATGAGGCGAGCGCGGTTGGAAATTTGCTAAACATCCATTCTTGTAAAAAGGGGTAAATACCCGATAGGGTGTGCCATCTTTTTTTAATACTTCCCATGGCTCCCATAAAAGACTGGCATTATGACTATGAACGAACACTTGAGCCTCTATAAGGGTTGCTTTGATGTGTCGATCTCTCTTGATCCGCCAGGGTTCGTAGCACCTGTTCCAATGAATATCTGTGATTCCATTCTGGGCAATAATCTCTGGTATAATTTTTTCAGCGGCCCCTTTGTATAAGTTAAGATTTCCACCAAGTTTTCTCTCTAAGACAGCCAAGCTTTGGTGTAGCCGCCAACGGCTTGCGGCACCCATTTTATTTGATCCAGCATTTTCATCGTCTAAGATATAAACGATATAAACTTGATCAGACTTAACAGCTTCAAGAAGAGCAGGGTTGTCAGAGAGCCTTAAGTCTTGCCGGAGCCAAACCAGTGAAATTTTGTCCATAACACATCCTCATGAAATTTCTCTTTTTACGGAGGTACGAGGTCACTGGATTTTCTCAAGGCTGTATAAATTACATCCGTTTTCCAACCCGTTTGGTTTGTTGTTCGGCTGTCTCAACGCGCTCTGAATAGCGGTCTACAAGATAGGCGCTTCTATCTTTTGTGAGCAGTGTGAATTTCATCAATTCTTCAAGTACATCAACAATACGATTATAGTAGCTGGAGGGCTTCATGCGGCCATTATCATCAAATTCTAACCAAGCTTTTGCCACAGATGATTGATTGGGAATTGTGATCATTCGCATCCATCGGCCAAGAATACGCAGTTGATTGACAACGTTAAATGATTGCGATCCGCCGCAGACTTGCATAACAGCAAGCGTCTTGCCTTGTGAAGGACGTACGCTTCCAAGTGCTAGGGGGATCCAGTCAATTTGAGCCTTCATTATTCCCGTCATACTGCCGTGACGTTCTGGAGAACACCAAACTTGACCATCAGACCAGAGCATCATGTCTCTAAGTTCTTGGACTTTTGGATGATTATCGTCAGCATCGTCAGGGAGGGGAAGACCAGAAGGGTTGAATATTTTAACGTCAGCACCCATCCTGTGTAACAGACGTGCGCTTTCTTCAACGACCAAACGGCTATAACTGACCTTTCTTAGCGATCCATAGAGTAAGAGAATTTTTGGTTTCTCCTCAAGTGGGGTAACGCCAAGATCTTCGGCTGTCGGAATTCTAAATTCAGCCTCATCAAGACAGGGAAACGTCATATCATTTAAGCACTCTGGGAGAGACATATTTCTTCCTAATAAAATCATTCTATTTGTATTCTGTTAGCAGACCGTAGAGAGAGATACAAATGAAAATACCGCCCAATAGTGAGCGGTATCCGATTGATTTCATGATCAGTGATGATCAGAATTTAAACCCTATGGTCTTATCGCCTGGACAAAGTTATCCGCAGCACTTTCAAGCTTATCAACAACAGTCAGAAGGTCATTTGAGGCTTCTGAAAGTATGGAAGAGACTTTTCCATTTTCTTCTGCATTGGAGGATAGCTGCTGGCTGTCACTTGAAAGGCCGTCTGCATCTGAATTTGTTTGAACGACAGTTTGGTTGATCTCTTGCGTTGCAGCTCCTTGTTCTTCAACTGTTGCTGCTATGACGGATGAGACTTCTTCAACCTTCTGAATGGTTGTTGAAATGCGTTCAATTGAATTCACTGTGAATTCTGTAGATTGCTGGATGCTCTTAATCTGCTCAGATATTTCATCCGTTGCATTCGCGGTTTGGTTTGCTAGATTTTTCACTTCACTGGCTACGACAGCAAAGCCTTTACCTGCATCACCTGCTCGCGCAGCCTCGATAGTGGCATTAAGAGCAAGAAGGTTGGTTTGCTCAGCAATGTCTGTAATGATTTTGATTACATCCCCAATTTTTTGGGCACGCTCATTCAATTCAATGACAGACTGAGTGCTCTGTGTCACTTCAGATACAGCCTGCTGGGATACTCTGCTCGCTTCAGATACTTGGCGTGTGATTTCTTGAACGGATGAAGACATTTCTTCAGTTGCGGCGGCAACAGAATGCATATTTGAGGAAATACGAGAACTTGAATCTTTGGCATTGTTGGTCAACGAGAGAGTCTGGCTTGAACGGCTTTGAAGTTCAGTTGAAGTAGAAAGAACATTGCCAGACTGTTCCTTAAGTGTGACCAAGAGTTTTGAGACAGTTTGATCAAAATCATCAGCAACTTTTGTCATCAAAATTTCATGCTCGCGGCGATTTTCTTCTTCCCGCACTTTATCGGCTTCAAGTTGCTCTTTTTGGCGTGTAATGTCGGCTTGACGATTTTCTTCTTCTGATTGTCGTTGGGCCTCTTCAAGACGTTTCTGCTCTTCGCGCATGGTCTCTGTTTCAATCAATTTATCTCTAAAGACCTGTAAGGCTGTAACGATTTCACCAAGTTCATCATTGCGCTCTAACTTTGAGACATCGATATCTGTATTGCCTTCAGAAAGCTTACGGGTTGAGTCTGCAATATCCTTGATGCTGCGAGCAATACGCGTCCCTAAAAGGTAAGTGAAAGGCGCGGAAATTACTACCGCGATAATGCCCATTAAGGTGAGAAAGGTTTCTGATGCCGCAGCGACTTCCTCTGCATTTCTATATTCTTGTTCCGCCAAGCTCGATTGCTTATTGGCCAGATTGTTAAAGACAGAGAGGATTTTATCAGCATTTTCTACGAAAGGAGAAACTTGCTCAGCAGCAGCACTAAAATCAATTTCAATGAAATCCGCAACAACGGAGATAGCCTCTTGATAAGTTTTTATCTCTTCTATTTCCTTTCGAACGATCTTTGATTCAGCACTGAGTTCTGCTTCTGAATATTCTTTGGCAAGACGTTCTAACTTTGTGACAAGGCTATCTATGCTGTCAGAGACTTTCAACAACTCCGAAGTGGGGTCATCGTATTTTTCCGCAGCAGCAAAGGTCAAAGTCTGAAAGACTTGGCCATTGATCGACTGAAAGTCAGAGGAAATTTCTTTAATAAAAGAGGCCCGTTTAGATTCAACTTCTACTACACGGTATAGGGCCTCTTGCTGTTGCGTTGATGTGGAAATGCTCTGCCAAAAGATGACAAGCATAAAGAGAAAGACAACAATCGGACTTATGGCGAGTTTTATAAGAAATGATAAGTCATTAATTTTCATGAATAGGGGTCCCTGAATTTGAATCGTGCTTGGAAAAGCTTATTAATGCACAAGGTTAATACTAGGTTAAAATAATGAACTTTAAGATGAAAATTATCAGATATACCCGCATTTCGATCAGATCAATGCAAATCGCAAATATCTTCCATTGAACTATGGTGCAGGTAAGGACATGCCTTTTTTGGGTGAAAATTTGACATGTTTCAGGGTTTTAGAGCGTATCTAAAAGATGAACAAATCTATAGGCGTCGGTCACGCCATTAAAACTTTACCAGGATGGCCCTTACCACTCTCCTTCATTGGAGGCGCTGGAATATCGTGGTTACGGCCTAGATTTCGAGAGGCATACTGTGTCAGGGATCTAAACTCTTAGAAGCATTCTCATGGGGCACGGTAAAAGAGCCATACGCTTCATAAGACATCAGCCCTTTTTATTGTGGTGTGAATTCTGGACATTTTTAGGAATTCTACATACACTCATTCCTTGTCATAAAGAGAAGGAATATCATGATACTGCGTCGGTTTATGAAACATGTAAAAGACCAAAACTGGGTGGCTGTTGGTCTAGATGTCCTTGTTGTTATAACAGGCATTTTTCTAGGAATGCAGGTAACTGAGATGAATGACGAGAGAAAAAATAGAGACCTAGAGCGTGATTATTTAGAGCGGCTCGTTATTGACCTTGAGGAAAATATTGAAACTCTCAAAGGGTCTGTTGACTTTCACGAGAAAATTAAGGCTTCAATTAATGAAACAGCGAGCTTCCTCATGCTTGAAGAATGGGACGAGGAGGCACATGAAAAGATCCGTAAACAAATGATGGCATGGGGAGCCTTTCCAGTCCTTCCATTGCAAACTGGCGCTTGGGACGAGCTGGTTTCTACTGGGCGTCTGTCACTTATTCAAGATAGTATCACTCGAGATAGTCTTCAAAAAACGGCCAGTGAACTTTTGATGGTCCGCACACAGTTTGATCAGATGGCAACGGTGGGCGGCACTTGGGCACAGGAGTTTGAACGGTTCACAAGCCTTTGGCGCTCAAAAAATGGCGAAATGTTTATCAGGCCTGATTTCAAAGAGGTTTTTGGAGATGAAGTCTTTGTAACAAACTTGCTTGTATCAGCCTCGCGTCAAGGACGAGCCATAGGCTTGAGAGAGGCACAAATTACAACAAACAAAAAAACACTCTCTTTGTTGAAGTGTCAACTTAAGCAGAGTGAATGTTCTATGGAAAGATAAGTCAGAATTCACATGGAATAGAAGGTGTAAATAAAACGGAAAACGGGAATTCCTTAACTTGATTTCAGATACTCTTGAACGAAACTCTTATTAAGGGTATACGACTCCTCCACTGTTGTGAGTAAGTAGGAGTGTGTCATGACTGTTAAGGCCCATCCAGGTGCAGTTTTAAAAGAGAAGTTTATTGCAAGCGTTGGCATTTCGGTGCGCTCGCTATCCAATAGGCTGAATGTTGAACACGAGACGCTTCAGGACTTTATTGCGGGTAAAAAATCTCTCAATAAAGCTCTTGCCTTAAAGCTTGCTAAATGTTTTGAAACGACCCCAGAATATTGGGTGAAACTTCAGATAGAGCACGACCGATCTAAGCGAAAAATATAAAAGAATCAGCTTTTCGTCGACGTGCTATTTTCTAATTCTTTCTTTGATAATCCCTTAGCCACTTATGGGCCATTTTTTGAGCCTCCTCAATATTTTTTGGAGTCATTTTTTCTTCTAAATCTGTAAGAGTCTGTGGGTTAAATTTCCAACCAAAGTACCTTGAAAGATTGTAGAATACATGCGCTTTTTTATAGTCCTGAAGGACGCCGTAACCCTTTCTATGCATATTTCCTAAATTGTATAAAGCCTCAGGTTCTCCCTGATTAGCAGCCCTCAAATACCATTTAATCGCAGTTCTATAGTCTCCTCGACGATTGCCGTAAATCTTTCCTAATTTAAATTGAGCTGCTGCATCTCCTCGGTTTGCCTGGGTGATTAGTTTTTTATGCCTATCGCTCGCTTGAATTGATATTGAAGAATTCAAAAAAAATGTGATTAAAATAAATTTGATAATATTCATGATATACCTCTTTATCCTAGATAGAAGGGTAATCAATCGTTTGTGAAATTGTCACTAAATGGTTGCCTATAAGGCTATGCTGACTAGCATACTGCATTGGTATGTTGTTTATTACAGCATAGGAAGAGCATGATCATTAATCCGCTGATGCTGATAGGGAAGGTGGTGTGCGTTGAAGGGTGGTGCGCCCGGCCGGACTCGAACCGGCACGTTCATACGAACGAGAGATTTTAAGTCTCTTGCGTCTACCAATTTCGCCACGGGCGCATATCCATGATCTGGTAAACAAGATTGAACTGTCGGCAATCTAGCCAAACAAATTTGGAAGTCAACAATGATTTGCTTTCTAAACGAAATTAATTCTGCTCAAGCACTGGAATTGAGTGTTCTGTCACATAGTTCATCAGGGTAATAAAGCATTTCTCTAAATCAGAGTCTATTGTTGAGCGCATGACGACCTGAACAGCAAAACGCCCTTCGCCGTAAAAAGGATAACTGCCAATAGAGACGGACTCGAACCTGTTATTGAGGTCTGTTAGACACTCAAATAAAGAGCTTTCGCCAATTTTTAGGGTCAAATCCTTTGTCATAATTTTCCTGCCGCCCTTCAAACGGTGTCTGACATCTTCAAGCATGGACTGCATGATTTTTGGCACACCAGCAAGGGTGAAAACATTATCCATCTGAAAGCCTGGGGCGAGAGAAACGGGGTTTTTTATAAGCAAGCCACCGTGTGGAATGCGTGTCATTCGCTTTCTGGCATCGGTGAAGGCGTCTTCCCCATAGTGTTCTGAAAGAATGGCATAGGCGGCTTCATTTTGATCCAAAGACACTTGAAAGGCTTTGGCGATGGCCTCAGCCGTAATATCGTCGTGAGTAGGGCCGATTCCGCCTGTGGTGAATAAATAGTCATATTTAGCTCTTAGGCGATTTACAGCAGGAATAATCTCATCAAACTCATCCGGCACAATGCGGACTTCTGCGAGGCTGATACCAATTTCCTCTAGAAAAGTAGCAATATAGGCGATATTCTTATCTTGCGTACGGCCGGAGAGAATTTCATCCCCTATGACACAAAGAGCTGCGGTCACTTTTTTAGACATAGTTTTTCCTATTCTTTAGCCAGACTATAGAGCGCTTTCTTGGGGAGGAAAGAATAAAAAGCAGATAATGCTTGCAAAATGTGAAACATTTTCATATTTTAGGTGCATTAAAGCTGGCCTCTCGTGTTTTTAGGCTGAATAATTCATGGTTGGATCATCAATGAATCGTGTGTTGAGTGTAGTAATTTTTGTGGTGGTGTCCATTGGGGCAGCCATTCTTCTTATGCCTGAACAAAAACAGAGTATTTCTTATACTGTAGCCTCTCCTGAAGAGGGACCACTCTCCCTAAATAGATATTGCCCGCCTGGATTTTCTCAAGATGATGAGGGAAATTGTTTTTTTGAAAGCATGTATGCAAATTATACATCAATTCAAGGCAGTGGCCTTGGGGGGCTTAAAGATGGCCTGCCTGAAATTCGAGATGGATTTAATGCGAAGGTCATCGATCTAGGCCGATTTTTATTCTTTGATCCGATCCTGTCGAAGGATGGGGTTATGTCCTGTGCTACATGTCATGATCCTAAAAAAGGCTTCTCTGATGGCATTGATCGGAGTTTTGGTGTGCACGGCGAGAAAGTTGCTCGGTCGTCACCGAGCCTATGGAATGTTGGCTTTCTCGACCGACTCTTTTGGGATGCACGGTCAAATTCACTTGAAGAGCAGGCTGAAGGGCCTTTGTTTGCAGCGGATGAGATGGGAAATTCACCGGAGGTCTTGCTGAAAGATATGAATGCCAATTCAACGTACAGCCGTTTATTTATTGAGGCTTTTGAAGGCCGTGACGGTGACATGATTGAATTGGACCAAATAGTTCACGCTCTGACAGCCTTTCAATCGACATTGGTATCTTTCAACAGTCGTTATGATCAATATGCCCTCGGCTATCATGAAGCCCTGAACAAAAATGAAATTGAAGGGTTGAATTTGTTTCGCTCATTTGTTGCACGCTGCAGTGAATGTCATACTCCACCCCTCTTTACCAATAAGCAAACGGCAGTGATTGGGACTCCAATCACTCAAGGTCTGCCCTATGATGTTGGTGCAGAAGAAACCTATAAAGAACCGACCATGCGCGGTGCCTTCAAAGTACCAACCTTGCGGAATATTGCTAAGTCAGCCCCTTATATGCATGCGGGGCAATTCTCAAAATTGAGAGATGCTGTAGAATTTTATAATAAAGGCCGCGGCCATGCAGTGCCCAAGGACCAAACAGTGCGAGTGCACTGGCATATTTGGGAACCGAATTTAAAACAAAATGAAATTGATCGTCTGGTAGACTTTTTAGGAACCTTAACAGATGAAAGTTTTATGCCAAAAACCCCAGTGCAAGTTCCCTCTGGTCTTGCTATGGTTAGCTCGGATGAATTCCAGAGCAAAATGATGAATAAACAAACAGGGAAACCACAAATTGCTCAGTCTGTTGTTACAACAGGTAAGCGGTAGGAGATAAATAAAATGAATGGAAGCGCTTTAGTGAAATTATTGGGTGTTGTTGTCCTTGTGGCAGCCTCATTCTTTGCAGGTATGTATCTTTATACACCTGAACAGACTGTCAGCACTAACCCAATCTTTAGAGGCGGTGAAGGCGCGGGATCCTTAGCGGGTTCTCAAGCCAGACAAGGGGAAATTCATGAAGTTCGTGAAGGACAGCTCATTCAAGACGCTGTGATTGCTGCGAAAGCTGGAGACACCATTCTTGTTTATCCTGGCACATACAGTGAGACTGTCTATGTTGATAAAGAGAATATCACACTCTCAGGTGTGGTCGAGAAAGGCAAATGGCCAGAACTTGACGGTAAGGGCGAGTTGAATGATGCGATCCTTTATTCAGGCAATGGATTCCTTGTGGAGAATTTTAAAATTCGTCGCTTTAAAGGGAATGGCATTATGGGGCAGTCCGGTAATAACTTTGTAATCCGGAATAATATTATCCACGATGCAGGCGTTTACGGTATTTTCCCTCAGCTTGGGGTGAATGGTCTTGTGGTAAACAATGTGATCTCAAAAATTGCTGACGCAGCGATTTATGTTGGGATGTCTGATAACATTGATGTCATTGGTAATCAGGTTTTTGACAGTGTAGCAGGGATTGAGATTGAAAATAGTCGTCACTCTCTTGTTGAAGGGAATTATACTTATAATAATACAGGCGGTATTCTTGCTTTCATCACACCGGGATTGCCCATTAAAACAACCTATGATGTGATTATCCGGAAAAACTTTGTCCTAAACAATAACCATCCGAATTTTGCAGCGCCTGGATCAACAGTTTCGCGGATTCCTCCGGGCACAGGCATTCTTGTGATGGCAGCTGATGATGTTGTCATTGAAGATAATATTATCTCGGGGAATGATAATGCAGGGATTGTTGTTACTGATCTTGCAATGGCAAAAGCAGCGCATGATCCTGGATCAGAGCCTAATCCAGATAATCTTGTGATTTTAAACAATATTATGACGGACAATGGGAGCAACCCTGTCGGTGAGATGAAAACAATGAATGCAACAGGTATTGATATTGTTGATACAGGTGCTGGTTCTAACAAGTGTATTTTGAATGCCTCTCGATATAACACATTGTTATTGCCACCGTCTCGTTACGGTCAGTGTGATGAAGCAAAATTTGCGACCCATGACATTAATACAAAAACCTTGGACAAACCTGCACCAGCAACAGTTTACGAAGGCGCAACTAAGGAAAACTGGGAGCAGCGTGTTGGTAAGAGAGGCTATTTCGCAATTTGTACAGGATGTCATGCTTATCAGGGTGTCTTAATTGGGCCTTCTGTGAAAGACATTCAAGATAAATACGCACCTCTTGGTGCCGAGGGTATCGAGCTTGTTTCAGACTATATTGCAGAGCCTTTTAAGATCCGAGAAGAGTTCCATGAGATGCCACCACAGCGTCATCTTGATGAAGATACACGTCTTGCTATTGCTAAATATATTCTAAAAGTGAGCAATGACCCAAATAAGAAAAAATAAATCTGTTTGGTTAGATTTTTTATGGAAAGGCCCTAAAGACTTCTTTGGGGCCTTTTTGGTACGGTGCTTGCTTATGAAGGGGAAAGCCTGTTTACTATCAATATTGGCGATGAGGATAGACATAAAATGACGGATCAATTTCCTTTAAAATTTTTCCATTTTGGTATGGGAAAATGCGCGAGTACATACTTGCATGGCTTATGGGCGCTAGACCCGAATTATACGCTGTTAGATGCCAATGGCCTCAGAGATAATTGCAGGAAACTTGCTCTAGCTGACGGGAATATTGACATTCCCATTGCTCAAAGTCCTGGCTTATCTGAATCGGAAGTAAGTTCTATTGCGACCAGTGAAGGCTTTCTTTTCTCTTTTTTAAATGATCTTGAAAATCAAGATAAACTGCTTCGTTTATATGAAGTTGTCCCTGCAGTGATCGGCCGATCAGGCATGACGGACAAAGCCTTAATCATGGTCAGAAACCCTCTTGAATGGATTAATTCGGTCTATTCACAATCTCTCAAACAGGGGGGGCACTATACGTATGCAGAGTTTTTTGACAAACAGAAAGTCTTCCTGAAGCAGTCCTTGAATTTGAAATATATGATGGAGCAATATGAAGCGCACTTTCCTCATGTGGTTATTTTATCTTCAGATATGCTACATCAGGCACCAGATGAGTTCTGGTCTCTTTATGAAGAGCGACTAGAGTGTCCTCGTATTTCATCCGATGTAATTGAGACAATGAAATCCTACGATTTTGCAGCCAATAAATCTTTATCAGCAGAACAAATTGTTGCCCTGTATAAACAAAATTTACAGACGGCCTCTATTGAAGCGCGCATTGATGAATTTACAGAAGACGAATTAAATTTACCTCATAAATTAGAAGATGTGAAAGCAACGATTGCAGCATATAAATTTTATACAAGGCGAATGGTTGAATTATCACAGGGTAAAGACCTAGAGAAACTCATAGAAACGATTAGTATTCCAGAAGAGGAACGATTGCACGATCGTTTTATTGATGAAGAAATGCAGGCATATTTAGCGGAATATTATATCGAAGTTCTCCGAGAAAAAGAATATATTCCCGAAAGCTATATCAAAGTGTATGAGCATTCTATACAAACAGCGGCGCTACGGTAAGGTAAGTGCAGTTTTACTATAGATGTCTTTTTCTAAATCTTTGATATCACAAGAAATTACAATAGAGATGTCGAGGGATTTCTTTAGATTTTCTACGACAGTTTGAGCCAGAGCTTTTTTTTGCTCTAGTGTTCGGCCGGAAATGATGAGGCCCGTAATATGAAGAAAATGCTGATGCCCAGAACCCAATCGAGAGTAAGGGGAGGGGGATGTTCGAATTTTAATGTCTTTTCTGCCAAATAACTCAGTTTCAACAGCCGAGTCAAAGACACTATCCATAAGAGTGTTCATAGGGACATGATCAGATAATTGAGCATCATGCTCTAGGATGAAATGCGGCATAGGCTATCTTTCTTTTCGCTATGATATTTTCTTCATACTTTGCGCGAGTAATATATAAAGCTTGCCCATATCACTAGAGATGAGCGTTACAGATAGAGTATTTCCTTTATCCCCGTGCATTGCTCTTTCCATCAAGCCTTCAAAATCTCGCATAAAGCGAGAGACAGACTCTCTAAACTCTGTATCGGATTTAAACCGATCACTAATGAGCTTTCTAGTTTTTCGAGTGCCCATTTTTAGAGTGGAGCGGGAGAAAATACTGCGATCCCCCTTTAAGTAGGATTGCCACAGTGTATCGGGGACTTCTGTGGCCAAAAGCTTATGAATATCAATTGACAGTGATTGCAAGCTTTCCAGCAACATTTGACTTGTGCGCGCAAAGTCATTTTTGGTTTTATCAGCAATACGTTTTTCAATTTCTGCTGTCTTATTGATAAATTCCTCTGCTCTTTTCGCGACTTTATCTGCCTCATTTCCAATGCGAGCTGAGAGTAGGGCGCTCTCTTTCTCAGCTGACTCTGCAGCTGTCTGATAATCCAAGAGCAGCCTAGAGATAGTCATTTGCATGTCTTCCTGCATAATGGTGATTTTCTCAGCTGCATTCTGGCCCATTTGATCAACTTCTTCTTTCAAGTGGGTGCCTGCAGTTTCAACCGCTTTGTTCAAATTCTCTTGTGCTGTATTGGTTTCATCCATGAGCGCCTGTGTCGCATTTTCCAGTTGAGCAACAGATTCTGAAGTGGAGGTTGTTAGTGATTCAACTTTGTCTGCGATACGATCTGATGTGAATTCGAGATCGCCAATGACTTTTTCACTGTCATCCACCAACTTACTCCTCTCCTGAGAGAGTTTTTCTGAAGCTGTTGAAAGGCGTTCATTGGTTTCTGCCAAGTCAGACTGAAGCGTTTTGTTGGCTGCTGACATGTTAGATATTTTATCAGTCAGATTTGAATTATATGCATCGGTTGCTGAAGAGAATCTCTCTGCTTCTGCTTTCAGTTCGCTTGAATTGGATTTGAGGGCATCTTCAGCGCTCCTTGCAGCTTGGTCAATATTCTCTGACTGATCACGGAAGAGTTCGGCGGCTTCAATAACCTTATGAGAGGCTTCTTCTGCCTGAGTTACCATTGCTGTTCGCTGAATTTCAAGTTCTGTTTCAACTGTTTTGATTTTAGATGCACTTGCTGAGATGGCTTCGTCAATTGCTTCTGCACGACTTTGCATGGCTTCATTTGATGTTTCAATTCGCTCGACCAGGTTATCAGCCTTATTCTCAAGGGCTGTTGCGGTATCCAGAAGCTTATCAGATTTATCTGAAAGGCTTATTCCTGCTTGCTCAGCCTTTTCTTCTAGGCGGGCGATTTCATCCTCTAAACTGGCTTGAAACTGACGCATATGTGCCAGCGAGCGTTCAGCTGTTTCAAGGGTCGTTTGTTCTGCATCTGCGGCGTGTGTAGAAATCCCTTGAGCAGTTTCATCAAGGGCCATACGGGCTCTTTCTAGGCTGGCAACCAAGAGCTGATTAATTTCTTCAGCATGCTCTTTTACAGCACTTGCAGTTTTTCGTGTCTGATCCATGGCACGTTCATTGAGTTCTCCTGATGTAGATAAGGCTTCCTGGCAATGGTTTTCAAGAGCATTGCCAGCCTCTTCAAGGAGTGTTTTCGCTTGTCCCACAGTATCGATCACCGTCTCTGACATGGACTGAGCTCGTTCAGAGAACATGTTGCTCACTGTATCAGTTTTCTCAAGTGCTTCTTCTGCCGCTGTTCGTACCTCATTCACATGAGAGCGCAGGTTGGTTTCAATTTTACTGGATTCAATCGCAGCGAGTTCTGCAAGTTCTGTTAAAACTTTACCTTGAGTTTGCATATGATCGCTGAGCTCTGCAGAACGTTCTTCAAGGCCTGAAACTTCACTTCTTAGTTTTTCCATCCCGCCATTTAAATGATCTTGAATTGTTTGCAGTCTCAATTCCATATCCAACGAGAGGTTTTCGACTTTATTGGCCCTTTCAGAGAGGTTCGTCCCTGCAGTTTGTAAACGCGTTTCCATCTCGGAAACTTTATGATGTAAAAAACCAGCCTGTTCACTGCTATGCGTGGCTGCGGCTTCTACCGTTTCAATAGTTTTATCTTTAGCTTGATCAAGGTGATTGATGATGGTGCCTAATTGAATTTCTAGGGCAGAAAAACGAGATTCAAGATCAGTAGCCAGCGCACCAACCTCATCTCTTTCCCGCTCTATTGTATCACGGATTGAGGTTGTTCTGGCCTCTACATCAGCCGTGACAGAAAATAGATTGTTAATCTGCTCTTGAAAGCGCCCTTCTAGATTATCTATTCGATCCGAGGCTAAATCCGCTACAGCATCAATATGGGTAAGTTCTTTTCGAATGGCTTTGTTAAGATGTTCAAATCTTGCCTCTGCTTGTTCGACAGGAGAAATTACTTTGTGCATGTTCTGGCTAAGGGCCAGTCGACGTTCAAGCATAGGATCAGAGCGCTGAAAAGCAAGCATCATAAGCCAGATGAGTGCGATAGGGGTAAAGATACCAGCAAAGATCGCTCCAAGATCTGCAATTGAAAGGCTGAGAAGGACGATAGAGCTTCCATAGATGAAATAAGTAACCGCAGCTATCCAGACAATGGACAGTGAAACGGCGACGGCAAGAGGAACTAGGCGACGGGAGCGAATTTTAGGCGTGCTGTTAGGCTCTGCAAGGGCAGTCTCTACAGGAATGCTTTCCTCTTTCTCAGAGAGCTTCTTACTCGTCTTTGATGGTTTAAGTTTTTTTTCAGCCTTGCTCATCCGGAGCTCCCTCTCGTTCCCTTACCATGGTTTCTGATTTTGACAGACGAACTGGTTAAGGCAGCCAGTATTTCATTTTTACTATCCTTGGGCAAACTATATTTAAGGGTTTTCTATGGCATTTTGAGAATGTCGCAGCGTTATTTCTATAACAATTAGATTGTTTTAAAAGAGTATTGGCGGTATAGCTTTATATAGTTTTCAAGCGAATTGAATAAGGGATGTTTTATGAGCAGCTATGATTTTGACAGGCTTACCGTTCTCTTGGCGGAAGATAGTCAATTCATTCGGTCTCTTTTGGTTAATTCTTTAAGAGTTTTAGGTGTCGGCCGAGTCATCCCTGTGGATCACGGCGGGGATGCAATCGAATTTCTTAAGCAAGTTAAAGAAGATCCCATGAAGGCCGGCTGCCAAGGTGTCGATATTATTCTTTCTAATTGGGATATGCATCCTATTGATGGGATGATGTTTTTACGCTGGGTAAGGCGTCACAAAGACAGCCCTGACAGGTTTGTACCGTTTGGGATGATTACAGGATATACTGAGCCTGATCGTGTAAGAGAAGCCCGTGAAATGGGTGTGACAGAGGTTCTTGCAAAGCCTTTTAGTGTTATGCAAATCGGTGAAAAGCTAATCAATATGATTGAGAAACCGCGTCAATTCGTGCACACACCAGATTATTTTGGGCCTGATCGGCGGCGGCGGAAATTAGAAGTCAAAACCGAGAGAAGAATACTGACCGACAAGAGTGATGGTGTGGAGATTATCCGTGGCTAAAGAAGGTGTTATTGTAAGATTTTATCGTTTTCAAAACCGCTTGCGTGAAAAAACCGCTGGCTTAGGTGTCAAAGATGCATCCATCGACCCCAAAGCGCTTGAGGCTGCTGAAAAAGAATTAAGGAAATTGTCTGAAGACTACCCTGATTGGGTTTCTGGGCACATTAATCGTCTCTACGAGCAACATGTTCGCTGCGTGGATACTCCTGAAAGTCGAACAGACTATTTCAACGAAATCAATACTATTTCCCATGACATGAAAGGTCAGGGTGGAACATTTGGATACCCTTTAATCACCAATTTTGCCGATAGTTTATACGGTTTCACCACTGGTAAGGGTGATTGGAATGATGATCAGGTAGAATTGGTTAAATCCCATGTAGATGCCATGCGTGCCGTAATCAAAGGTCGTGTAAGTGGGAATGGTGGAGAAATTGGCAAACAATTAACTGATAGCCTTAATAAAGCCATTGAAAAATATAAATCAGATAACGAAACCTAACAGACTATCTCAGTCTTCCTACTTTCACTCTCAATGAAGCGGTTCAACTTTGGACCGCTTTTTTATTTCCTTCGTTTAAAAAAGATATAGTCATTTGGTTGGGGGTTTATCTGTTAATCTGAAAACCCTTACTTTTTATCTCAATCTAGTAGCTTCTAAGAATTATTCTGGCAGGGTATGAGGACAGGACAAAAAAATAAAAAAACGTCCTATCAATCATCTTAACTGCGAGGATAATACGATGAATAAAATGACAAAATTACTAAGCGCTTCAACGATCGCTCTTGGATTAGCAACGACGGCAGTCTCGGCCGGAGAAGAAACTGTTTCTGTCAGTGATTGGCAAGCAAAAGCTTCTGCAGAGCTCGATAGAAAAATGGTCTATTCTACTTTTGCTCAAAAGTATAATGACGAAGGAACAGTTAGCTACAGAGTAACAATTGATAGCGAAGGTGAAATTCAGAAAACTAAGCTTCTCCGCAATACTGGGCGCGGTTTTATTCGTCAATCTGCCTTAAAGTCGATTAAAAAGACAGACTTTCCAGCACTGCCATCCAGTTATGGTTCCAATGAAATGACTTTCCGCGTGGATTTGAATTATATGATTAATCCTACCCAGCGCGAATTAAAAGAATTAGGCCTTAAGATTAGAAATGGGCGCGTAACATCTGAGCGACTTGCTTCGTCTACTATTAGAATTACGCCCACCAAAACTGGCCGCTAAGAACGCCCTTTAAAAATGAAGACCAGTGCCCTGCAATTTTGTTGCAGGGCTTTTGGCATTAATATTGTATAGTCTATTCTTAAAAATAAGAATGAGATGATTGATGTTTATTATTTACACAAGCCCGAAAAATGGAACCCATTTGCTCAAGCAAGCCATTGCAGCCCTAGTCGCCCCAAATTTAAACATGTATACGGATGAAATATATTCGCTTATTCCCATGTACAATAAGAAGACACCTATTGATGAAGAGCAGGTGATTTTCTCAACCCATCCGTCTCATTATGATTATGACTATATGGAAAAATATAACGGGCAGCGCCTGATGCTTAACATGTATAGAAATCCGCTGGATGTCACTATTTCACGCTATTTCTTTTATGTTAAATATAGAGATATGGACACGCCCTTCGGTGAATATTTTGACGAAAACTTCCTCTCGACGGCAGATGCGATTGTAGCGCATGCACACTATGTGGAGCAACATTCTGGACTAAATTTCCAATATGAATCCTGCCTTGAAAACAAGGCGAAGTTTTTAGAAATTCTTGCGGAACTCTTTAGTCTGGACCGGGAGGAAATCAATTTTGAAGCTGTAGCTGAGGCAATATCTATCGATAAAGCCAAGCAATCAGAGGAAGAAAATGGTCTATTCAAAGTGAGCGAAGATCAAATGGGCCCATTTTATAGGGATGGAACAATCAATCAGTATAAAAAATACTTCGACACGGAAATGGTTCATGAAATTGGAAACCTCATTCCTGGCCCCTTAAGAATGGCTTTGATGAAATTAGGCTATTCCTTTGAGGGATAATGTCTAGCGCCTTAATTCTTTAACGGCACTATCTATGCCAGAAACAGTCAGGGGAAACATCCGATCTTCCATCAATTCTTTCATCATTTGGATGGATTGGCCGTAAGTCCAATGCTGTTCTGGGATCGGATTGAGCCAGATGGCACGGGAATAAATATTTAAGACCCTTTTAAGCCATACTTCCCCCGCTTCTTCGTTCCAATGTTCCACCGAACCGCCCGGATAGACTATTTCATAAGGACTCATTGATGCATCCCCAACAAAAATAACTTTATAGTCATGAGGATAGGTATGCAGTATGTCCATCGTATTCAATCGCTCACTATTACGACGCACATTGTCCTTCCAAACATTTTCATAAAGGCAGTTATGAAAGTAGAAAAATTCTAGATGTTTAAACTCAGATCTAGCAGCAGAAAATAATTCCTCACAGAGCTTAATGTGAGGGTCCATAGAACCGCCGATATCAAAGAAAATCAATACCTTAACGGCATTATGGCGTTCTGGAACCATTTTAATGTCTAAATAGCCTTTATGGGCAGTAGATTTGATTGTGTCGTCTAAGTCGAGTTCTGACGCTTCACCCTCGCGGGCAAATTGACGAAGTTTTCTTAGAGCGACTTTGATATTGCGAGTGCCCAGTTCAATTGTATCATCAAGATTTTTAAACTCTCGCTTGTCCCAAACCTTAATGGCTTTACCGTGCCGGCCTTTTTCTTGACCAATGCGCACGCCTTCGGGATTATAGCCATGAGCCCCAAAGGGGCTGGTCCCTGCAGTGCCGATCCATTTATTACCACCCTGATGGCGTTCTTTTTGTTCGTCGAGGCGCTCTTGTAATTTTTTCATTAATTCTTCAAAGCCACCCTGACTTTCGATCGCCGCCATTTCTTCTTCAGACAGATAGAGCTCTGCCATCTTTCTCAGCCATTCTTCAGGAATTTCAGTGGCATCGTCTGCGATAAATTCTATGCCATCAAAAACTTTGCCAAAAACCTTATCAAATCTGTCTAATTTTGTTTCATCTTTCACAAAAACAGAGCGAGCAAGATAATAAAAATCATCAATCTGATAGGAGGCACACCCCGCCTTCAGGGCTTCCATCAAGAGCAAATACTCTTTGATCGTGACAGAGATACCATTATCTCTTAATTCGTAAAAGAAATTGATGAACATGGAGGAACCTTACCCTTAAGCGTTTTTGCGACGGTTCATAAAGGCAAGACGTTCAAAGAGATGAATGTCTTGCTCATTTTTCAACAATGCTCCATGCAAGGGAGGGATCAATGTGTTCGGGTCTTTACTTTTCAGAACCTCTAGGGGCAGCTCTTCAGCCATCAGAAGTTTGAGCCAATCCAACAATTCAGACGTTGATGGTTTTTTCTTCATGCCAGGCACTTCGCGCATATCGTAAAAAATACTCAGAGCCTCTCTCACGAGTAAATTTTGTATGTCTGGGTAATGAACATCTACGATGTCACGCATTGTGTCAGCATCTGGGAATTTAATATAGTGAAAGAAACAACGGCGAAGGAAGGCATCGGGCAATTCTTTTTCATTGTTCGATGTTATGATAATGATCGGCCTATGTTTTGCGGTAATGGTCTCACCAGTTTCGTAAACATGGAATTCCATTCTATCTAATTCTTGTAATAAATCATTTGGGAATTCAATGTCTGCTTTGTCAATTTCATCAATTAAAAGAATAGGGGCTTCATCCGCTTCAAAGGCCTCCCAGAGTTTTCCTTTCTTGATGTAGTTACTGATATCTTTAACTTTTTCATCCCCCAATTGGCTATCCCTTAGACGAGAAACCGCATCATATTCATACAAACCTTGCTGAGCTTTGGTTGTCGACTTGATATGCCACTCGATTAGGTTTGTGCCAAAGGACTGAGCAACTTCATTTGCTAAGACAGTTTTGCCGGTGCCAGGTTCCCCCTTGATTAGAAGAGGTCGACGAAGAGTGGCCGCCGCATTGACAGCAACTTTGAGGTCATCGGTTGCTACATAGTTCTCAGTACCTTGGAATTTCATCACTTAATCCTATAAATATTGTTTCCCTCATAGGTAGGTGACTTTGATCTAAAAATCCAGAAAAACTATAAGTGATTTTATGTGAAGCCGAGGGCAAGAAAAATTATGTAAAATCTATCGAGCTAGAAAAAAAGCACAAAAAATCCAACTCGGGAATCATAAGATCCTGAGGGATATAATAAATTATAGTAGTCGCTATCAGAAGCAGCTAAGCAAGGCTATCCACTGCTAAGCCTTCAACCTCTCGGTATTTAGCCAGCATTTCAGAAATGGTTTCAGGCGGAAATTGTTTAATCACTTCGCCCGTATCATTGTCTAAAGTTTGATAGATAAAGTCACCTGTATTGTCATCTATGTTGATCCGTAACCGTGTGTTCCCAAGTTCATTTTCAGGGATGATCTGCTCAATAAGTTCAGCAGCTCTATCTAACGGTTCTTTTGCAACAGTATCAGCGCCGCCAGAACTTGGAACAGCTTCGCTCTGTGCGATTGCTTTTCCAACATCAGCTGCTGACGTTGATTTATCAGGTTTAACCTGTTCTGATTTGTCTAAGGTTCGGAGCGGTATGATCTGCCCGTTACCTGTCGCATTAACTTGTTGTGTCATTGTTCCACCTTTTCTCTCGGAACTCTTATAAACTACCTATATTCCTTCTTCTGGTAAACCCCAAAGTGTTAAAAACCGGAGGAGAATAGAAACTCTCCTCCAGTCGTTAATTTTATCGGAATAGACCAAGTACTGTAGAAGGAGCCTGATTCGCAATAGATAGAGCCTGTAGGCCCAACTGCTGCTTCACCTGCAATGCCTGCAAGTTCGCTGATTCTTTAGCGAGATCGGCATCTACTAAGTTACCGATACCAACTTCGATCGCATCAGAAAGCTTGGTTGTGAAATCTTTCTGTAGAGACAGACGGTTTGAACCCGCACCCAATTTAGAAAGGGCTGTGTTCACATCTGTAATAGAAGATTCAAGCTTGGTTACAGCTGAAGACGCTTTTGTCTGAGTAGAAATTGTGTCAGTTGCAGCGATATTTACTTTAGAGCCGGCAAGAGAGAAATCCTCTGCAGCAATTGTAATAGCAGATGACCCTGTGTCATCTGTAATCGCAACGATCGAGTCACCGCTGTTTTTCACGGCGTTTGTACCGTTAAATTCAGCGTTACTGACAATCGATGTAATCTGATCACGAAGCTGAGTGAAGTCATCGTTCAAAGATGCACGGCTTGTACTGTCCAGGCCAGTGTCTTTCGCAGATACAGCTTTCTCTTTCATTTCAATCAGTAGGTCGGACACTGCTTCACCAGCAGCAATCGCAACGTCTACTGTAGAAAGAGCACGGTCAAGTGACCCTTGTACAGCGCCAAGGCCAGCAACATCACTACGCAATTTCTGAGCGATAGCGAAGACAGCAGCATTGTCTTTTGAACTGGATACTTTTTCACCAGTGTTAATGCGAGATTGAGTGGTTTCAAGGCCACTACTAGTTTTGTTCAAATTTTGCAGGGCTAAGAACGCACCTGCGTTTGTATTTACCGAAAAAGCCATTTTAGCTCTCCTTTTTGGAGTTATTTACAAGGCATTTTGCCTCTTGAGACTTTTTGTCTCGGTTGTAACTTTGCAATTAGTGTGCCATTGCTGTGGATAACTTTTATGTGTTATCTAACATACTGATATTTATAAATAAAATTTGAACCCTCTCTAGTATGAATAATGAGAAGGGGTAAATAATGCCTAGCCTATCAAGGGTTTGAGTGGGTAAAAATTACCTATTTTTCTGGCAGGGGCATATATTGCCTAGTGGGGAGCAATAAAAAAGGCGGGTCGAAACCCGCCTGATATTGGTTGGATAAAGGTTACTGGAACAGGGTCGTAATCGCCTGTGGTGCCGAGTTGGCAATGCCAAGAGCCTGTAACCCAAGCTGCTGCTTAACCTGCAACGACTGGAGCATAGCGCTTGTTTTCGCCATATCAGCATCTACCAAATTACCGATACCCACTTCAATCGCATCTGACAGTTTGCCAACAAAAGCTTTTTGCAGATCAAGACGTTTTGATCCTGCACCCAATTTTGAGAGTGAGGAGTTCACGTCCGTAATCGCAGACTCAAGTTTTGTAACTGTCGTTGTTGCGCTAGTAGATGTGGAGATCGTATCTGATGACGAGATGTTTACAACACTAGATCCTAAAGATAAGTTTTGCGCTGCGATAGTGATTGTATTGGCGCCAGTATCATTTGTAATAGCGACAATATCTTCTCCACCTGATTTAACGGCATTGATGCCATTGAATTCAGCGTTATCAACAATAGATGAAATTTGATCACGTAGCTGCGTAAAGTCATCATTGAGTGATGCTCTACTTGTGCTATCTAGACCAACATCTTTCGCAGAAACGGCTTTTTCTTTCATCTCAACTAAAAGATCAGAAACAGCTTCTCCTGCAGCGATGGCTACATCAATTGTTGACAAAGCCCGATCTAATGACGATTTTGCAGCATTCAAGCCTGATATGTCAGAGCGAAGCTTCTGAGCAATAGCAAATACTGCTGCGTTGTCTTTAGATGAGGCCACTTTTTTACCTGTGTTCACTTGTGTTTGTGTTGATTCCAATTTTGCATTTGTTGCATTCAGTTGCTGAAGTGCAAACAACGCACCTTTATTGGTGTTTATTGAAAACGCCATAGTTCAATCTCCCTTTCTAGGAATTACGAGGAGCCTTTTGCTCGGTACACTAATTGCAAGTAAGATGCCAAACTGTAAGCTACTGATAACAATGGATAAAGCGAGATTATTGAGTAAAATTAAAGCCAGTTTAATCTAAGTGTTCGGGAGAATGTTGCCTAATTCTAGGACAGAATTGCTCAGGCGTATGGCGGTTATTGGAGGATTTTGCCCATGCGCAATCGACCTTCCCTTGCTCTCTTCCCTGGCTTGCTACTGACTGGCAAGAGTGCTCAGGCGCGGATCGCTGCGCTAGAAAGGAGTGCCTGGCTGAAAATGTGGAGTGGTCGGAGTTAATAGGGAGTAATCATATCTTCTTTAATATCGGCAAGGGAGGAGCATCCACTGAGCATCATCGTCCGTTCAAATTCTTCTTTGAGTATAGAGATGGCACTGATGACGCCTTCTTCTCCGAGTGCGGCAAGGCCGTATAAATAGGGGCGGCCTATGGAGACGGCGTCTGCGCCTAGGGCAATTGCTTTAAAAATGTCCGATCCTCTGCGGATGCCGCCATCAACGATGAGTTGAGTTTGGCCGTTGATGGCTTCCTTGATTGGTTTTAGGCTGTCAATAGGGGCAGGGCTTCCGTCCAATTGTCTGCCACCGTGATTGGAAATCATAATGGCATCTGCGCCAATCGTTTCGGCGGTTTTGGCGTCATGGGCATTCTGAACGCCTTTAATGACTAATTTCCCGTCCCAGTGATTTCTGAGCCATTCAAGGTCTTTCCAGCTTAAAGTGCGGTCAAATTGATTATTGATATATTCCGCGGGGCTCATGCCGGACATTTCATCCTTATTAATGTAATCAGTGAGATTTGATAGGGTGAAGCCCTTGTTGATAAAGGCGTGGCGAAGCCAGTAGGAATGAAGGAGAAAGCTGGCGATGGATTTTAGGGTAAATTTGGGAGGCAGGCCCATGCCGGTTTCAAAATCTCTTTCTCTATTGCCAGCAACGACTGTATCAACAGTTAGGCATAGGGCGCTGTATCCAGCCTTCTTTGTTCTTTCAACAAGCGTTCGCGTTAATTCCCTGTCTTTATGTATATAGACCTGCATCATTTTAGGGCTTGAAATGGTATTGCTTATTGCCTCTATGGATGTGGTGGCTACAGTTGATAGGCTGTAGATTAGGTTTTGTTTCTCAGCTGCTTTGGCAACCGCATATTCTTTGTGATGATGAAACAACCTGTTCATGCCCGTGGGGGCTAGTATGAGGGGGAGGGGGCTTTTGTGTCCAAGGACTTCAGTCTCTGTGGAGAGATTAGAAATATCCCTTAAGCTTTTCGGTGTGATTTGATAGCGGTCAAAGGCTTTGCAATTTCTCTCAAGGCTCACCTCATCATCAGCCCCACCTTCCATATAGTGAAACATGGGATCTGGCAGATTCTTGCGTGCCTGTTTGCGCAGTTGCTCGATATTGTAGAAATTTTTCCCCATTGTCTCTCTCCAGAAGATAGTCAACTCTATTGCCTAGCTATGAGAGTATAATCACTTCTCTTCTGGCGCCAACCCTTATCTATAATATGCCTAAATAATAGGCATATTATAGAAGGTAAAAAATGATTAAAAATTAGGCAAAGTCTAAAATTTTGGCACTAATATATCAGGGTACGCACCTAGGGTTTTTATATTTTTTATATTAAAATCAGTTAGTTATTAAAATTCTACTAAGGATGAGAAAACTGGCACATGCATTGCGACTATAACGAAGGATAACCAAAAAAAATGATCTAGAAAATCAGGGAGCTTATTGAATGAAATATATTATCGCAATTATTAAGCCGCATTGTTTAGCAGGGGTGCAGGAAGCGCTTCAGGAGGCAAATGTGGCAGGCATGACAGTATCTGAGGTGCAGGGATTTGGGCGCCAGAAGGGTCAGTCGGAAATTTACAGGGGTGCAGAGTATACAGTCAATTTCGTTCCTAAGATTAAGATTGAAATTGCCGTCGACGATGAGGCTGCCTCGAATGTTGTTGAGATTATCTCAGAAACGGCAAAAACAGGCGCAATCGGTGACGGAAAAATATTCGTGCTGGACATGGGTGAGGCTGTTCGCATCCGCACCGGTGAAAGCGGCAATGAAGCGCTATAAGTAAAGGGAAAAATAAATGACTAATTTGAAAAAAATAAGCCTTATTGCACTCGCAGCGACATCGATGTCGCTTCCAGCTATGGCGGTAGATGCTGAATCTGCTTTTATCTTTAACTCGCTCCTCTTTTTGATTGGTGGTTTTTTAGTGATGTTTATGGCCGCAGGCTTCTCCATGCTTGAGGCTGGTCTAGTTCGGTCGAAAAATGTGGCTGATATTTGCCTGAAGAATATTGTTCTTTATTCTATTGCGAGTATCTGTTTCTTTGTTGTTGGCTATCAATTGATGTATAGCGGTGTCGACGGTGGTTTTCTTGGAAGCTTTACCGTTTGGAGTGGCGATGATACTGCGGCTCTTGCAGAAGAAGGTGCAAATTTTGAAGCTGGATACGCTATGGGCTCTGACTTCTTCTTCCAAATGGTTTTTGTTGCGACAACGGCTTCGATCGTATCTGGAACGGTTGCAGAGCGCATTAAACTCCTGCCATTTTTCATCTTTACAGCTGTTCTTGCGCTCTTCATCTATCCTATTCAAGGTGCATGGAACTGGGGTGCAGGTTGGTTGCATGCCCAAGAGTTTATCGACATGTTTGGTGGCGAATTCTTAGATTTTGCTGGTTCAACTACTGTTCACTCTACTGGCGGCTGGGCTGCTCTTGTAGGGGCCATCATTCTTGGTGCGCGTCAGGGTCGTTTTGGTCCGGACGGCAAGCCAAGACCAATGCCTGGTTCTAATCTGCCTCTTGCGACGCTTGGCACATTCATCCTGTGGTTTGGTTGGTTTGGTTTTAATGGTGCTTCTCAGCTTGCTCTTGGTTCTGCTGCTGATGCTGTTGCTGTTTCAAATATCTTTGTGAATACAAATATGGCCGCTGCTGCAGGCGCTGTCACTGCTTATGTTGTGACACTGGTACGTTTCGGTAAAGCAGATTTAACAATGGTTCTTAACGGGGCACTCGCAGGTCTTGTTTCTATTACAGCCGAGCCTCTAATGCCGTCAGTCTTCCAAGCTATTCTGTTCGGGGCTGTGGGATCAGTCATTGCGATTTTTGCAGTAGGGCTCTTGGATAAATTCAAGATTGATGATGTTGTTGGTGCGATTTCAGTACACCTTGCGGCTGGAATTTGGGGAACACTTGCTGTTGCCTTTACAAATGAAGGGGCCTCTTTCTTTGGTCAATTTATCGGTATTATCTCGGTTGGTGCTTTCGTTTCGATTACAAGTGCAATTGTATGGCTAGCGCTGAAATACACCATTGGAATTCGCCTTAGCGAAGAAGAAGAGTTTGTTGGATCAGATCTGTCTGAGCTTGGACTTGAAGCTTACCCAGAATTTGGTCGTGGTTCACAAAAGCTAGTTAGCTAAATTAATAGTGAGGGGCGCTTGCTCTTGCAGGATCGGCGCCCCTCTCTCCCGCAAAAATATAAAAAATTATTAGGAGATGGATTATGTCTATCATGAAAAAAGTTGTTTTGTCATCAGTTTCAGTTCTTGCTCTTTCGACCGTTGCGCTTCCGTCAGTTTCAGCTGAAGATGCTGCATGGTCTGCGAATACGGCTCTAGTAACTGACTATCGCTTCCGCGGTGTCAGTTTATCCAATAAAGATTTTGCTGTTCAGGGTGGTTTTGATGTGAACTGGGCTTCTGGCTTTTATGTTGGAACTTGGGCATCTAGTATTGAGACATTTGGTGGGTCAGAGATGGAAATGGATATCTATGCTGGCTATGGTTTTGAATCGAATGGCTTAAGCTATGATGTTGGTATCCTTGCCTATACTTACCCAGGATCTGATGATACGCACTATTTAGAGGCTTATGGGTCTGTTGGTGGATCTTTTAACGATGTTGGGTGGACAGTGGGAGCAGCTTATGCCTACGACCAGGATAACCTAGGGAATCAAACTAACCTCTATGTTTATACAGATCTTGAATACAGCCTTACAGATGTCATTTCTCTTTCAGGTCATTTAGGTGTTGAAGAGGGTGCTTTTGGTAAATTTAATGGGGACGCAAAGCTAGATTGGTCTCTAGGCTTTTCTTATGCCCTCTCGGATACTGTTGGTCTCGGTGTTACTTACATTGACACAAATATGAATAATACAATTGGTAAAGAGACAGCGGTAATTTCCCTCAGCGCTTCTTTCTAATCAATAGAGATACAGTCAAATAAGTTATGTTTCTTTGAAACAGGTTTCCCTCCCTTGTAATTTATTTGATTTCCTCTGCATAGGGTAGCGCGTTATGCAGAGACTTGGGGCTGGTGTCGATGACATCAGCCCTTTTTTATTGGAGTTTAGGAAGGGCACTATAAGAGTGGAAATCAACATGTTGACTCTAGATTCGTTTTTGATTCGATATGTAGTGTTGTTTTAATAAATTTTTAACTAAATACACTAATTACTTGATTCTTAGGCTGGAATCCGTATGATTCCAGTGGGTAATGGTATAAATTTCACTTTCGATGTGGAATTTGTGTGTGAAAAACGACTCGTGAGTCGTTAAAACGATTGGAAAGTGGTTCCTTTTGAGCCATAGTGGGTGCTGAAAATGGCAAGTGATCGCATTATGGAAATGCTGACATTGGCGCAGAGTAAATCTGTTGCGGCCAGAACGCGTCTCTTTGAGAATATCACTGATATGTTCCTATCGGATGATGGTCGGTTGACTGATCACGAGCGCGCACTGATGTCGGATATTCTCGCGAAATTGATTTCTCAAGTGGAGAAAGATGTGCGTAAGGAGCTTTCTGAATCCTTGCTGCGCGGGCAGGTTGACTTGCCAGAAATTGTTAACCTCTTGGCAAACGACGAGATTGAGATAGCCCGGCCTCTTCTAGAGAGCAGTGATCTGCTGAAAGATCCGGATCTTATTGAGATTGTGCGCATGCGCACTGATGAACACCGTCTCTCAATCACGATGCGTGAGGAGCTCTCCGAGCAGTTGACAGATGCACTCGTTGAATATGGTGACGAAGATGTTGTGGAAAGTTTGTTGAATAACCACGATGCTCAACTATCGAAACGCGCCATGGAATATCTAGTTATTGAATCGCGCCGTGTTGATCGCTTTCAAGAACCTCTTGTTCAAAGATCTGATCTGCCTGGAGATCTAGCCTATAAAATGTACTGGTGGGTTTCGGCAGCTCTAAGAAAAAAAATTATCAGTGATTTTGATGTCGACCCTATTGTGCTTGAAGAAAGTATGAAGCGTGCAACGCTTACAGTGATGTCTGATGTTGAAGAAGAAACTAATGCCTATGTGAAAGCTCAGCGACTTGTTCGGCGGATGCATGAAAATGGAGAGTTAACCTCTCAATTTCTTATTTCTGCGTTTAAGCAGCAACGTGTTGCTGTTTTTGTTGCTGGACTTGCTCAGTTAGGATCAATTGATTTTCAAACAGCATGGCGGGTTTTCTCTGATAAAGGGGGCGAAAGCTTTGCTGTTTTGTGCAGGGCCATTGATCTTGATCGGGCTCAGTTCACAAGTATGTATCTTGTGATTGTGCAAGCACGAGAAGGTGGATCGCGGGCTAAGTCTCCGGGGGTCATTAAAGAAGTATTGGATTTATTTGATCGAATTTCTGTCCAGAGTGCAAAGGGTGCTTTGCAGGTCTGGCAACGGGAGAGCTCTTATCAGCAAGCGATCGAGGAATTAGATAAAGTTAGTTAGTATTGGGTTGGAATAGAAATGCATAAACACGTAGTGCCGTGTTACCCTGGGGAGGGTTTTTATGTCAGATATTAATAAAGCAAAAGGTCAACTGTTAAGGTTTGCAGAATTGCAAAATCAGGCAGGATTATCAGATCAACAAGAACAAGATTCTGCTTTTGGTGCTTCCATTCGCAAGGCTGCTGTCCATGCAGTGCCTGCGAATACGCAAGTATCTGGCTTTCTTGATCATTTAATTGTCGACAACAGCTTGCCAGTTTATGTGACCTCTGTGGACGGCATGCTTTTGCATGTGAATGAAAAGTTCCAAGAGTTAGCCGATGTCATGGGCGACGTTAGTCTTAGTCCGGGTCCCTTGCAAATAATGAATAAGATGCCGGCACCGACCATGCAGCCAATTATTCAAGATGTGCTTGCAAGCCAGTCGACTGTTAAAGCAGAAGAAACCTTGACGATCCGAGGGAAGCAGTTTGTTTTCCAAGGACGTCACATGCCAGTTTGTAATGCACGTGGTGATATTATCGCCATTGCTGGAACATATGAAGACATTACAAATCTGACGAAAGCTGTTGAGGATTCAAAGAATATTCATGCCCGCTATCAAGACTTTGCACGCGCAGGATCTGATTGGATGTGGGAGCTTAGTGAAGAGATGAAAGTAAAGACGCTTTCAAATCGATTTACAGCTGTCGTCGGGCAGCCTGCTATGATGTTTATAGGATCAAAATTAGAGCAATTTGGAGAATTTAAAGCCAACATGGAAGGCAGTGATGAAGGTCTTGAAGCAATCGCAATGAAAAAGCCATTCCGTGACCAGCTTTTCATCATTAAAGATTATAATGGATTGGAACAATGTTTCCACATGTCAGGTGTTCCTGTTTTTGATCGCCAGTCTGGTGAATTCCAAGGATACCGTGGTGTCGGTAAGGACGTCACCGAGCGATACGAGCAAGCGGAAAAAGTCAAACTAGAAAAACAGCGTCTTGAGGACACTCTCGCTGATCTGACTAGAAATAATATTGCTTTAGATGTGACCACAAAAGCGGCCAAGGATGCGTTGAAAACGAAAAATGATTTCCTCGCAACCATGAGTCATGAGCTCAAAACACCTTTGAATGCAATTATTGGTTTTGCTGAATCCTTCATTGGTCAAAAATTTGGCACTCTGAATGATGAGTATCGTAGTTATGCGGAAGACATCCATTCTGCGGGTGTTCATCTTCAGTCTCTTATTACAGATATTATGGATGTGACTTTGTTGGAAAGCGGTGCCCTCAGTCTGTCCACTACAGCTGTCTCTGTGCATAGTGTTGTGTCAAGAGCCAGTAATTTTGTTGCCGGTCAAGCTAGAGAAAAGTCTATTGAATTTGAAATTCAAGGCATTGATCCAGACCTTCATATCTTGGCGGATGAAAAACGTGTTCTCCAAATTATGATCAATCTACTCAACAATGCTGTGAAATTTACAGGCGACGGTGGCCGTATAGGTATCAATGTTGATCCTGCGGCTTGTGAGCATCTTGCTATCACGGTTTGGGACTCTGGAATTGGGATTTCTGTCCATGATCAAGAAAGAATTTTTGATAAATTTCAACAAGTTACCGATGATCTTTATGCAAGACGCCAAAATGGAATTGGGATGGGTTTGCATATTTGTCGTGGCCTAGCTGAGGCAATGAGCGGGAAGATTAAATTATCGAGTGAAGAGGGCAAGGGCTCACGCTTTACGGTCTTACTCCCGCTTGCTAGTGATTA
This sequence comes from Temperatibacter marinus, assembly GCF_031598375.1. NCBI lineage: Bacteria > Pseudomonadati > Pseudomonadota > Alphaproteobacteria > Kordiimonadales > Temperatibacteraceae > Temperatibacter > Temperatibacter marinus. Next base: position 2,899,981 of record NZ_CP123872.1, on the reverse strand, counting down.
TGATGATGATGATATTGATTTCATCTAAATGATTTGACGTATGATGAATGAGAAAGCCTCAGGAGGATCCTGAGGCTTTTTTTAATCAGCAAATTGTTCAAGGAAAATACGTTCATCAAGATTGTGGTGAGGATCAAACAGTAGATGAACCGTCACATCCTTTGCTTCGGTAATTCGAACATTCTTCACATCACGAACTTCATGCATATCAGCAGTTGCTGAAACAGGCCTTTTTCGCCCATCACGAATAATGAGTTCAATATCACTATCTTCACTGATAAGAGCCCCGCGCCATCGTCTCGGTCGAAAACAGCTAATTGGGGTCACTGAAAGCATATTAGAGCCAATAGGCAAGATAGGACCATGAGCAGAAAGATTATAGGCTGTACTGCCCGCCGGCGTGGAGACAATAAGGCCATCGCCGACCATTTTTGTAAGTCGTGGCTTGCCATCAATAATAATTTGCATTGAGGCTGCTTGGCGCGTTTCTCTTAGCAAAGAGACTTCATTAATGGCCAGATAACTGTGGACCTGCCCCTGCACATCTGTTGCCACCATTCTCAGTGGATGTAGTTCAAATTTATCTGCCTTTTCAAGGCGTTCCATGAGGTTATTTTCACCGTAGTCATTCATTAAGAATCCAACAGTGCCTCTGTTAAGGCCAAAGATTGGTTTGTTAGAGAAAAGATTTTTATGTAAGCATTGAAGCATAAATCCATCCCCGCCAAGAGCAACGATGACATCAGCATCCTCTGGAGAAACAACATTATATTTCTCGCATAGAATTTCTGCAGACTCTTCTGCCAATTTTGTATCACTATGTAAAATAGCTATCTTCATATAGGGCCTCATAAATTTCAGGCAGTATAGCCTGAAAATCAAATCAAACTACTCTTTTTTATTCTAGAAATTAGCCCCCAGTTGTATTCATGGACCTTGTCGTAGCAGATTTTGTTTTTGAGGAGGAAATTTCGAAATCATGAGCGGCGGGTTTTTGGGCAATAATGGCTCGTAACTGTTGTACAAGTTCGACTTCCTTGGCCCCGCTGCGGATCAACTCTCTAAAATCGAGATGCGTATCATGCCCAAGGCATGGATAAAGTTTACCAGTACAGGTTAATCTTATCCTGTTGCATCCCTGGCAAAAATTTTGTGTTAGGGGTGTGATAAGCCCTAAACGAGACTGGCTCCCATCGATCGTCATATAGCGGGCAGGGCCTGCAGTGGAATGTGTAGAAGGCAAAAGCGCATACTGCTGCTGGATAAGGTCAACACAGGCAGACAAAGGCATAAAATTGGCAGCTCGATCAATACCACCAGCTTCTAACGGCATGGCTTCGATCAGGGTCAAATCAAATTTATTTTGAGTGCAATAATCAACCATAGGCAAGAGATCATCCATATTTTCTTGCCCCATGATGACCATGTTGATTTTAATATGAATATCTTGTGCAACAGCGGTGTCTATGCCTTTTAGAACATTTTTTAGACTGCCGCGCCTTGTGATATGCTTGAATTTATCTGGATTTAGGCTATCGAGTGAGACATTCAATCTCTTGACATTGCTTTGAGCTAACATGGACGCATACTGGCCTAACTGACTGCCATTTGTTGTCATTGTTAGCTCTTTTAGATCACCTTTTGAAACATGATTCCCTAACAAAGAAATTAATGTTTGAATATCTCGTCTCACTAAGGGCTCACCGCCAGTCAGTCGGATTTTGTCAATACCACAGGCCATAAAGGTTTTGGCAATAAGATAAAGTTCTTCAAGAGAGAGAACATCTTTCTTAGGCAGAAAGGTCATTTTTTCAGCCATACAATATTGGCATCTAAAATCACACCGATCAGTGACGGACAGACGCAAATAGGATATCTGTCGCCCAAGGCTGTCGATGAGTGGTTCTTTCGTTATTGATTCAAGGCTAAAAGTATCTGGCATAGCCATAAGATAGACGGCATACAGGTGATTACAAGTTATTTTAAGCGAGTTCGTCAATTAATTCACCCAGCATATCGCTGGATGTTCTTAAGACGATAGCATTGGCTTTGACTTCTGTTTCGGCAGTTTTGAGGTCTATGATACTTTGGCTCAGTGAAGCATCACTTTCAGGGTCGTTAATTGTAACGATCTTGGAGCTCGCCTCTGCCGCCTTTTTCTCAGCTTGCATAAGGCCTGTGAGGGATTGTGTAACTGTTTTGATCATACTATATTCTTTCCTAATCAGAATCATAAGGCTACGGTAGTGGTAAAGCAAAAGACAATTAAAATTTTAGAGATTAATCTATGAATATTGACGTGATTATCGATGTGGTATGTCCTTGGTGTTACCTGGGCAAAAAGGAATTAGATAAGGCGCTTGAGGCGTTAGGCCGAGAGCAGTTTAATGTAACATATAGACCTTACCAGCTCTCGCCAGATTCGCCGGCAGAAGGCGTAGACAGGGCAACCTATTATCGACGTAAATTTGGAAATAGTCCTCAGTTACAACAAATGCGCTCGCATTTAACGTCTCGCGGTCATGAATTAGGCATTCACTTTGATTTTGAAAGTGACTGTCTGATTGGAAACAGTATGGATGCCCATAGATTAATAAAATGGTCAAAAGGGGCAGGATGTCAGGATGAAGTCACAGATGCAATCATGAAGGCTTATTTTGAACAATGTAAATTAGTAAGTGATAAGGAATTGTTAACCAGTATTGCTGTAAAATCAGGGATGGATGAAGGAATAGTTGAAAAACTATTTGCCAATACTCAAGATGTGGATATGATTAAAAAAGAAATTGACTATGCACGTTCAATTGGGGTGACGGGTGTGCCAGTATATATTTTTGATCAAAAGCTTTCTCTCGTTGGTGCAGAACCTGCAGATAAAATAATACAAACAATTCAGTCAGTTCAGGCATAAAATCATCCCACAAAAACGATGAGACAGAGAACTTAGGGGTCACTATGTCAAAAGTGCCAGATAGATTTTTAGGATTTGCCTTCACTGTGGGGGATGTCCTTCTGGAAGTGGATACAAAATTAAATGTCTTGAATGCTGACGGGGCTATCAGTATCCTTGCAAGTGAAGACGACAGCGTCGTGATGGGCAAACCGCTTTCGGCGTTAGTGTCTGAGCAAGATATGTCCATGTTTGATTTGACGATGGCAGGGCTTGATAAAGCATCTCGAATTGGTCCTATCATGATTTCTTGCGGACTTGATCCTGATAATAGAAAAGAATTTGCCATGTTTGCTGGCCGCTTACCTATGTATGCAGACATTACCTATCTTGCGCTCTCGTATCCTTACCGTCTTGGCCTTGATGAAGATGAAGAAGACGAACTGACAGACAATGAACGAAAAGATAAATTTTTTAATCGCTTAGATAAATTACTTCAGAAAACGGCCGGAACTGAAGAAAATTTAATGGTGACAGTTCTAGAAAGCGACATTAACGAGCTTACGTCAGGAAAACAGAAGGAAGTCGAAAAATTCTTAAAATCCTTCTCGGTTGGCGGGAACTCTGCTGCAAAACTAACGGAAAGTAAATTTGCTCTTGTTCATGAAAAGGGCGAGTCAGGTGAATCTGATAAATTAATCTCTGATAATCTGAGCAAAGCCACAGGTGTTAATTTAAATTCTGCGTCTATCGATGCTTCAAAAATCTCAGAAGAGGGCGATGAAGACGGCATGAAAGCTTTGGTATTTTCCTTGCAACAATTTGCGGAAGACAATCAAAATTTTGATATGCAGACATTTAAATCTGAAGGATCAGACTTAATTCAGGAAACGACAACAAAAGTAACAAAATTCAGAGATATGCTGAATGCTGGTGACTTTAATTTTGTTTATCAGCCAATTGTTTCCCTACAGAGTGGCACAACACATCATTTCGAAGCCTTGTGTCGGTTTGATCTCAAGGGGGTTAATGTCAATCAATTTGAGATGATTTGTTTCGCAGAAGATGTGGGATTGATTATGGATTTTGACCATGCGATTTTAAAACGAGCTATTGGCCTCATAAAACCAAAGATGGGAATGGCCTCAGCACCTAAGATTGCCGTTAACTTATCAGGCAAATCTCTATCCAATGCAGCTTTCCTAGATAATTTGGTCGAAGAATTAAAAAATGCACCTTCTCTTGCCCGTAACTTGTCTCTTGAAGTCACTGAATCTGCAAAAATCACTGACCTAGAGGGTTTGAACAAGGTTCTTGAAAAAATTCGCGCCCTTGGTTTCCGTGTCTATCTTGATGATTTTGGGGCGGGGGCATCTGGCTTCCAATACCTTAAGCAATTGGTCGTGGACGGCGTTAAGATTGACGGCGAATATGTCAGAGATGCAGTGAAGGACAAGACCACACGGGCCTTCTTGATGTCAATGGCGACACTGTGTCAACAGATCGGTGTAGAAACTGTTGCAGAATGGGTGGAAACTAAAGAACATGCTGATTTGCTCACCAAGATCGGTGTGAACTACGGCCAAGGATATTATTACGGAAAGCCTTCCCCGAATTTGACACCTGCACGCGCCCGTGCCGCAGGCTAGGAGCAGGCTAGGGGGTGTTTACCGCAATCTAATGCGGTTTTTCATGTCCTTGTGTCGCCAGAGTCGCTAATTTTTTCGTATATTTAGCCACTGTTTGTAGTCGCTGGCTAATTTTATCAAGTTTCGTGAAGAGAGCCAGAGAATGATCTGCTCTAATTTTTGCAGATTTGCCCATACTGCTGATAAAATCTACAAGCCCAGCAGGATTCGCGTATTTGTTATTTCTAAATGTAATGACAAAACCTTTGGGTCCAGCTTCTAGTTTAGCGATACCTGCGGATTTACAATATCCCTTAATGATCATGATGGCCGCTAATTGTTTAACTTCACTGGGTAATTTTCCAAATCTGTCAATCATCTCAGCACAAAATGCATCCACATCTTCTCGTGTATCAAGATCAGCCAGGCGGCGATAGAGAGACATTCGCTGTGTTAAATCAGGCACATAATGCTCTGGGATCATGACAGTCGCGCCCAGATTAATTGTTGGCGACCATTCCCCAAGCTCTTCTTCCCAGTCACTGCTACCAGCTTTTACCTCAGAGACAGCTTCTTCAAGCATTTTTTGATATAATTCAACACCGACTTCTCGTATCTGACCAGATTGTTGATCACCGAGCAGGTTTCCTGCACCGCGAATATCTAAATCATGTGAAGCCAAGTTAAATCCAGCCCCTAATGTATCCAATTGTTGAAGAACATGCAGACGGCGTTCTGCGGTGTCCGTGAGGCGGCGGTTAGCAGGCGTTGTCAAATAGGCATAAGCTCTTATTTTAGAGCGGCCTACACGCCCCCGAATTTGATAGAGCTGTGCGAGGCCGAACATATCGGCTCTGTGAACAACCATTGTATTTGCACTCGCAATATCAATGCCTGATTCAATGATGGTTGTTGAGAGTAAGACATCATATTGCCCTTCATAAAAGGCAGTCATGACATCTTCAATTTGACCGGGTGGCATCTGTCCGTGGGCGACCACATATTTCACCTCTGGTACGAATTCTTTGAGGAATTCAGCAGCTTCATCAAGATCGGCAACGCGCGGGCATACATAGAAACTTTGTCCGCCTCTGTAATGCTCTCTCAGAAAGGCTTCCCGAACGACGACTGGATCAAAAGGCATAACAAAGGTCCGTACAGCCAAACGATCAACTGGCGGTGTAGCAATGATTGAAAGATCTCTAATTCCGGTCATTGCCATTTGTAAGGTCCGCGGAATAGGCGTCGCTGTAAGTGTCAAGACATGAACATTCGATTTCAGTTTCTTAAGCTTTTCTTTATGCGCAACACCGAAATGTTGTTCTTCATCAATGATCAGAAGGCCTAGGTTTGGGAAATCTATGCCTGAACCGAGCAAAGCATGGGTGCCAATGATAATATCCAATTGTCCCTTACGAAGTTCGTCCTTCACTCTGGTGGCTTCTTTACCTTTCACAAGGCGAGAAAGTTGCCCTATACGAATTGGCAATCCCTTAAACCTCTCAGTGAACGTCATGTAATGTTGACGTGCTAAAAGCGTTGTCGGGGCAACTATTGCCACTTGAAGACCTGACATTGCAGCAACAAATGCGGCCCTTAAAGCAACTTCTGTCTTACCAAAACCCACATCGCCGCATACGAGACGATCCATAGGACGACCAGAACCAAGGTCGTGAATGACATCGCCAATTGTTCGTAATTGATCATCTGTTTCTGTATAAGGAAATCGAGCGCAGAATTCTTCGTATACGCCTTCGGTCGGGCTAATGGATTCGCCTTGGCGAAGCTCACGTTCAGCGGCAAGTTTAATGAGCTCACCGGCCATTTCACGAACTTTTTTAGTCATCCGTGCTTTTCGAGCCTGCCAGGCTACACCGCCGAGTTTATCCAGTTGTGGTGATGTTTCTTCGCTGCCGTAGCGAGATAGCATCTCGATATTTTCAACTGGAACAAAAAGTTTATCACCACCAGCATAAACAAGCCTTAGACAATCGTGAGCAGCCCCAGAGACTTTGACTGTCTCTAATCCATCAAATTGACCAATCCCGTGTTGACTATGGACCACATAGTCTCCAGCACTTAAGCCACTGGCTTCAGTTAAAAAATTATCCGCTTTTTTCTGACGCTTGGATTTTCTAATCAGGCGATCACCCAGAACATCTTGCTCTGTAATGACAGCCAAATCCTCACTCTCAAATCCATTTGACAGGGGTAATACTGCCAGAGCGATAAGTTTTTTATTGCTTGTTCTAATGTCTTCCCATGTTTCTGCAATACCTGTAGGGCCTATGCCATGATCTCTTAGGACACCTTCCATACGGTCCGCAGAGCCAGCTGAATAACAGGCGAAAACAACACGTTTTTTTAATTCAATAAGCGTGTCGACATGCTCTTTAAGCGCGTCATAAACATTAATGTCCTTAGAATTTCTTTCAGCAGCAAAATCACGGCCTTTAACGACATCTATGGCTCTTACGCTCGGGCTTTCTGGCTCTTTAAAGACTGAGAGGCGGAGTGGACTAAACCTCTCTAAGCACTCTTCCCATTCCTCGTTTTGGATGTAGAGAGCTTGTGGTTGTATGGGATGGTAAAGGGGTAGATTACTTTTCTTATCTTTTGCGGCGATCTCTTTTGCTTCAACGCGAGCCTGATAATAATCTTGAATTGCATCGAAACGTTCTGATGCCACTTCATCCACTTGTGCAGCGAGGCTAAGGGTCGCATCGCCGATATAATCAAAAAGTGTTTCAAGGTTATCATGAAACAGAGGCAGCCAGTGTTCGGCCCCTTTATGTTTAATACCTTCAGAGATGCTTTCATAGAGGGCATCATTCTTAGAAGGTCCAAAGCTATTCACATAGTTGCGTCTAAATCTTTTGATGCTCTCTTCGTCAAGAGCATATTCTCCAACAGGGGTGAGTCTGAGGCGTTTAACTTTTCCTGTTGTTCGTTGATCAAGAGGGTCAAAGGTGCGAATGCTATCAATCTCATCCCCGAAGAAGTCAATACGAATGGGTTGTGAATAGCCAGAGGGATAGAGGTCAATCAATCCCCCGCGCACAGCGAATTCACCAGCTTCAGCAACCTGACTGCTTCGATTGTAACCATGATAGGACAAAAAATTAGCAACGTGATTCATAGAAAGTTCAGAGCCAAGCTCAATCACCAAACTAGAATTTTTGATGAAGTCAGCGGCAGGTACTCGTTGACTGGCTGCATTGACAGTTGCAAGAACAATCGTCGGGCTGGTCAGCTTATATAGCGCAAGATCTGAAAGGCATTTTAAACGCTGTGCGGAGACATCGTTATGAGGACTAACTCTGTCATAGGGCAGACAGTCCCATGCAGGAAAGACTAAAATTTTTACTTCTGGTGCAAAAAAAGAAAGAGTCTCTTTTAGTTCCCAAAGATGATTATCATCGGCACATAAATGAAGATGTAATCCCTTGTCTTTCGTATATTTTTCATGAGCAAATTGACCCAACAACAAACTATCATATCCAGGAGCTACACCAGCCAAGGTGTATGAAAAGCGATCCTCAAGATATAATTGGGTCAAAGACATAATTTTAAAATAATTCTCTATTTGGCTTTAAGGGTCATGAAATCAAGTTTCTGGATGCGTCGCATCATATCCCCTTGAAATTTTTCCGGCACATCGATGCCATCAGTCACCCACGATAAAATAGAGTGATCCTGCTCTTCGAAAAGACTTTCAAACCAAATACAATCCTCTTCAGAAAAATCTTTCACATTCGCATCAACAAAATTTCCAAAAATTAGGTCTAATTCTTTAATTCCACGATGCCATGCACGAAATAAGAGCCGACGACGGCGGTCATCAAGGCTAATTTCTTTATGAGGATTATAGGTCAGATCAAGCTCTGTCATAGTGATTTCCTATCAGTGTATGACTGTCAAATAGAGGTTTTTTTCCCTTATATCAATAGGATTTATCTGAATTCTTACTAAACCAACGTTGTAATTCTACTCATCAATACCCATATAGAGTTTATAATAACAACGACAGGAGGAAATTTTGACAACAAAAAAATTTAAAACGAAATATATAACAGTTCCAGTTCTCGCAATTTTGGGGCTTTCAGCAGCTATTTCTAGTTTTTATACAGTTGAAGAAGGTCATGTTGGGATTGTGAAGAGATTTTCCGAAGCAAAATACCAAGAAAATCCAGGGTTACATTTCAAAGCCCCTTTCATTGATGTGATAGAGGAAATTGAAGTTCGTACTCGTAAAAATCAAGAAAAGATGCCATCTTCTACGAGCGAACAAATGCCTGTGACAGTTCATGCATCTGTGAACTGGACAGTTGATAAAGCAGCTGCCATTGATCTTTTTAGAAAATATGGAGGACTCAACCAATTTGAGCAAAGAATTTTGGACCCACGCTTCAGAGCTGCGGTTAAGACGATTATACCCAAATTCACGGCAGAGAAACTCATCCAAGACAGAGCCACAGCCATTATGGGTATTGAATCTGAGTTGATGGAAGAAATGAAGGGCTTTCCTGTCAGTGTCGATAATATTCAAATTGAGAATATTGTTCTTCCAGCCAAATATCTTCAGTCTATTGAAACGAAACAGACTGAGAAAAATTTAGCAGATGCTGAAAAGTTTAAACTAGATCGTCAGAAATTGGAGGCGATGCGAGAGGTAAATACAGCAGATGCGCAAGCACAAGCGATTATTAAAGTTGCTGAAGCCGAAGCAAAGGCTACAGAGATAAAGGGTCTTGCAGAGGCGAAAGCCATTGAGGCAAAAGCTAAATCTCTGAGAAATAACCCTTTGATTATTGCTTTAACCCAAGCTCAGAATTGGGATGGTAAATTGCCGACGACGGTTATGAGTGAAAAAGCGGCTCTTCCAATTTTAAAATTGCCTGAGCCAAAAGAGTAAGCTGGACTAGTCTAAAGAAGCGCTGCATAATCCTTTTGGATTGTGCAGTTTTTTTATGGATACGGGCAAATGAGACCAGCCTCTTTGAATGGATATTTTAAGGATATTGAAACCCTTGCCGGTATTGGGCCGCGCAACAAAGCTCATTTTTTACGACTATTTGGTCGTCAAGATTCTGCAAGACTTGTGGATGTGGTTTTTCATATGCCCGTGAGCGTCATTGATCGACGGTATCGCCCGCACGTGGTGGATGCTCAGGACGGACAGGTTGCTACCTTAGAAGTTGAAGTCCTAAAGCATATCCCGTCCCATAATCGGAAAAGCCCTTACAAGGTGCTTTGCGAAGACAGCACAGGAAATTTGACATGTGCTTTTTTTAATCCGCATAGGAGTTGGATTGAAAAACAACTGCCGATAGGGGAGATGCGGTTGATCTCTGGAAAAGTAGAGCATTTCCGCGGAGAAATACAAATTACCCATCCGGATTACATGCTGCCGATAGATCAAGCTGATGAAATGCCTGCGCTCGAGACTATCTACCCCTTAACATCGGGGCTTGGGATCAGAGCATTACGAAAAGCTCTCTTCTCAGCTCTTAAAAATGTGCCAGAAGTAAATGAATGGCATGATCCAGGGATTATGAAACGTGAAACCTGGGGGACTTTTAAAGAAAGTCTACTGCAGGTTCATTCCCCGTCACAAGGATCCGATATTGCTACGAACAGTCTATATAGACAGCGATTAGCTTATGATGAGCTGCTCGCAGGACAGCTCGCTCTCGCTTTGGTGAGAGATAGAGCTCGAAAATCAAGTGGCCGGCCTATCGTAGGAACAGGGGCGATCACGAAAGAAATTTTACATCACTTGCCTTTCAATTTAACTGGCGATCAGCAGAAATCCTTTGATGATATTATAGCCGACATGGGTAAGAAAGAAGCTATGCTGCGCCTTGTTCAAGGGGACGTAGGAAGCGGCAAGACAATTGTAGCACTTCTTGCTATGGCAACAGCTGTAGAAGCGGGGATGCAAGGCGCAATATTAGCCCCGACTGAAATTTTAGCACGTCAGCATATGGAATTTATGACGGACCTGGCAGATAAAGTTGGCCTAAAGATCGACCTTCTGACAGGGCGAAACAAAGGTAAAAAACGTGCGGATCTTTTAAGCCGCTTAGAGAACGGCGAAATTGACATCCTCATAGGAACTCACGCCATTATCCAAGAAGATGTCACCTTTGCCAACTTGGGTCTTGCAGTCATAGATGAGCAGCATAGGTTTGGCGTACAGCAACGGATGGCCCTCGCGCATAAAACGGTTGAAGGTGCTGACCTTCTCGTTATGACAGCAACGCCTATACCTCGAACTCTGACGATGACGGCTTATGGGGATATGGATGTGTCCCTAATTCAAGAGAAGCCTCCGGGTCGAAAACCAATCCAAACAAAAGTGGTTTCTCACGATCGCTTGGGTGAGCTTGTCAGTGGCCTTCGCAGAGCACTTGAACAGGGGCAACAAATATACTGGGTCTGCCCACTAGTTCAAGAGAGTGAAGTCTTAGATCTTGCAGCAGCAGAAGATCGCTATGAGGGCCTTAAAAAAGTTTTTGGAGCTAAAGTAGGCCTCGTTCATGGCAAGATGAAAGCAGCAGAGAAGGACAGTGTTATGCTGCAATTCTCTGAAGGAGACATTCGCCTGCTCGTTTCAACGACAGTCATTGAAGTCGGCGTGAATGTTCCTAATGCTACTATTATGGTTATTGAGCATGCAGAAAGATTTGGTCTGGCTCAACTGCATCAACTTCGTGGACGAGTTGGAAGAGGGGAGAAACAATCTACATGTATGCTTCTCCGCGCTCGGGATATTGGGGCAGTTGCGAAATCCCGCTTACAAGTGATGCGTGATACAGAAGATGGCTTTGTGATTGCGGAAGAAGATTTAAAACTGAGAGGGGCTGGAGAGATCCTTGGAACCCGTCAAAGTGGCATGCCAGAGTATCATTTCGTAGACCTTGAAGAGCATAAACATCTGATTGAACTTGCCCGTGATGATGCTCGGATGATTATGAATAAAGATGCAGGTCTCGAAACACCCCGAGGAAAAGCTCTAAGAGAATTGCTTTATTTATTTGAAAAAGACGAAGGTGTCAGGCTCCTGCGCGGAGGCTAATATAAGGAATTGTTAACGATACCAACCGTCTGGACCTAGCTTTTCTAAAGGCTGGAATTTTTCCTTATAGGACATTTTCCGACTGTCTTCGATCCAATAGCCAAGGTAGATATATGGACGCACAGCCTTTTGGGCTCTGGTAATGTGATCAAGGATCATATAACTGCCCATGCTACGCTTGTCGTGTTTTGGATCGAACAGACTATAGACCATCGACAGGCCATCACTATGTTCATCCGTAAGGGCAAGCCCAATTAAGGCCCCTGTTAACGTTTCTCTATATTCTATGAGGAAGGTATCGACGGTCGAGCTTTCAACCATCTCTTGAAAGTCATCATATGTCATATCTGCCATGCTGCCATCCTGGTGTCTGGCTTCAAGATAAACTTTCAGAAGGGCATAATGCTCATCTGTAATTTCAGCAGGCACGACTGCGGACTTGATATCTCGATTATTTTTTAGAATTCGCTTCTGAGAAGTAGAAGGGCAAAATTCTTCTGAAACAACACGGACGGAGATGCAGGCGGCACAATTTTCACAGGCAGGACGATAAGCAACAGATTGACTGCGTCTGAAACCGATTCTGCTAAGGGCTTCATTGACATTATGGGCATCGGGACCTGCAAGTTCTGTAAAGACCTTACGTTCTATTTTCCCATCGATATAAGGACAAGCAGACGGGGCCGTCACATAAAAGCGTGGAAATTGTAGGCCCTGGTCAGTCATTCAGTCACTTTCATTATGAGTCGTTTCAGAAGTTTATGCTATTTTCATACCATTAATAAAGATTATAATACCAAGGTATTAAAAAAGTGAAAGTTATCCACATTATGAAAATTAAAGGGGTTCCTGCTTTTAAGAAGTCAGTAAAGCGATAATGACCGGGCGCCATCACAAGTAAGTTCGTCTGATAGGACATGGGTGTTGCAAAGCTACAGTTGGCCCCAAAGATAACAGCCAGTAAAAAGGGCATTGGGTCCATATTTAACTTTGTAGCAATTGAGACTGCAATAGGGGTAAAGAGGACCGCTGTCGCATTGTTAGACAAAACATTGGTCAGAAGTGCTACCAGCATGAAAAACCCTGAGAGCAAAACCCAAACTGGTGCTTCGATCATGGCATTTACCACGCTTGTTGCTAGATACTCAGCACCGCCTGTTCCTTGCATGGCTGTGCCAAGGGCGAGGGCAGCACCAACAATGGTAAACACTCGTCTATCAATCGCACGGCTAGCCTGTCGCACATTCAAGCAACCGGTGATGATCATCAAAAGTGCTCCAAGCATTGCTGAGACTGCGATTGGTAGGAGGCCAGTCGCAGCAAGTGCGACCATAACACCAAAAATTATCTGTGCGTGAATAGCCCTGTTCGCTATTGGGAGATCTGTTTTTGACCAGTCCATGAGGATGACATCAATGTTATGGCGTAAACTCTCGATATTAGACCGTGTCCCCATCACCAACAGCACATCACCAGCTTCTAAACGCTGGTTAAAAAGGTGATCACGGATCATGCGACTTCGACGTTGTAAACCCATGACAGCGCAGCTTGTTTCTCCGCGAAAGTTTGCCATGGAGAGCGTTCGTCCGTCGAGGCGCGAGGCTGGAGCAACGACGACCTCAGCGATGATTTCTGCATTTTTACCATTCTCATCATCCCCCTTCATCCCTTCTTCCTCAACATGGGAAATAAGTTCGGGGTCGTTATTCATGAGGTTTTGCATCACGCTGCGTGTTGCAGCAACCATAACCTGATCTCCAGTATGCAAGGTAATATCATCATAGGGAGGCAGTAATTTCTCTCCGTTTTGAGTGATCATTCTTATGGTAACGTCTTTTAGACCTGGGAATAATCCTGCAACAGAAGATTGTCCCTCAAGTTTGCTTCCTGCAGTTATGTCGATTTGAAATAAAAATTGCTTGCCACTTCGATCCTGTATACGACTGGCCAAATTGCTCCGAGGTTTTAAAATTCTTGGCATTATAAACAGGATATAGGTTATGCCGACCACAGCCATGACGGACCCTGGTATTGTAAAATCAAAGAAACCTATTTTCTCACCACCAGAAAGTTCATAAGCACCGGAAGCTAGTAAGTTTGTGCTTGAGCCAATGACAGTTAAGTTACCTCCGAGAATAGCAACAAAAGACAGGGGCATCATCACACTGCTGCTGCTCCGCCCAAGTTTATCCGTGATAACTGTAAGGATTGGAATGAAGATCACCACCACAGGAGTATTATTCATTACAGCTGAGACGACCATCACTGCAATCAGGCAAATAATGATTATTCCAGATGGGTTTTTCTGCCCCCAACCCAGTAATTTTTGAGCCAGGCCATTTAAAGCGCCAGTCTGAACAAGAGCTTGCCCCGTAACTAGCAAACATAAGATGGTCATTAAAGCAGGATCTGCAAAGCCTTTTAAAAGGTCGCGTGTCCCCACAAGTGTTGTCCCTGAAGCGTCCTGTACCGGTGCAAGGTGAAACAAAAGCAAGAGGGCCGAAACCGCAGCAATTGATGAGATTTCGAGAGGAATTCTATCAACTGAATAGGCAACGATAGCACCTATTACGACCCCAAAGGTCAGCCACATCTGAATTGTAGGCTCAATTATTTCCATAAAACACCCTAGTCAAAGAGAGACTTATTATCCCATTATTCCCGTTTAAGAAAATACTATACGACTGGCATAAAATTAGTCAATCTCATATCCGCGAGGAACAGAGTCCGTTTCACGCATCAAGAGAATGGCGATACGACGGTTCTCATTGCGTTCTGGATTTCTTGGGTATAAAGGCGCTGTAGAAGCTTTACCAAGGACGGCAAAAAAGCGATCAGAAGTCACACCCGCAGAAAAAAGAACCCGTCTAGCTCTGTTCGCACGATCGGCGGACAAATCCCAATTGTCATATCCTTGGCGGCTCTCGCGAGAGGTATTGTCCGTATGCCCTTCAATGGTAACACGATTACTTAAGTTTTGAACCGATGCACCAATTTCACGCAGTAAATTCTGAGCAAAGCTGTACATTTCATCCGTCCCTCGACGAAACATGGGACGTCTGTCTCTATCGATCAATTGGATTTTTAAGCCATCTTCCGTGATTTCCATTTGAATATGTTCAGAAAATTCATTCAGCGTTTGTGATTGTTGAATAGAGATATTAATTTTTTCAATTAAATCTTCATAATCTTCATTTTCAGCTTCTTGTTGGCGGATAAGGTCTTGAATTTCTAGATCGCGAATTTCCTCAGGGGTGGGTTCCGACTTTTCGTTGCCGCCCTCACTTGATTTTCGCTCTTCTTCTTCATTCTTTTTTTGTGGTTTTAATTGAACATCAATCACGGCGTTACTGCCTTTGACAACATTTTTCCCAGCATTGAGTGGGTCATTACCGCCAGAATTTGAAGAAGAGACAGCTGTCGTGGGCGTGAAATAATCTGCCAGGCCAGAAAGAGTTTCTGGTGGTGCAACATTCAAAAGCCATAGCAGCATGAAAAAGGCCATCATTGCTGTTACAAAGTCAGCATAGGCAACCTTCCACGCACCCCCATGAGCACCACCGCCTACAACTTTTTTAACTTTTTTAATTATCGGGCGTATATTTTCATCAGCCACGATTTGCCTCCTGCATGGACCATTTTTACGCAAGTTGTTGTAGCTTAAACATATTTCTCCATATGCTCAAGCTGTAAGTGTGAAAATAGCCTCTCAATAACGAGAAGCTATTTCTATGGTTTATCTTTCAAGCTTAAGGCTATTCTTTTTTGAGGACTAAAACATCCGATCCTATAGGGATAACTTGAGCCGTAGGTATTTTAATATAATTCCCGGCTGACCATAAGGGAAGCATATCCCCAAAATGCTTTGAGAGAGGGTTCCCAGATTGGCCAGTTGTGGTAATGAAGAGGCTGTCGTCCATGTTGGCGAGGTCAAATATACCGCGATAGCTCGCACCAAAGCTGCTTTTGTTAAGGCTTTTCTCTCTCCAACTGTTTCCAGCAACATTAATTGTGAATGTGCTGCCTGCTTGTTCTGACGTTAATTGGAAATACTCTGCGATTGCCTTGACTTCACCGAAGGGGCGATGAGTCTGAGTGAGAATATGGGCATCCCCCCAGCGCCATGAATTCCAATCCTCGCCGTGAGCCTTTATCAAGCCGTCCATAGCATCATCAAAGGCTTTTTCGCTCAGCTGGGCACATGTTTCCCTTTGATCCGTGGTTTGGACGTTATCGCACCACTTTGCGAGACTTTCGTCGTCAATGGGCGGCAATGCATAGTAAGGGTCTTGCGGATGGGCAGGGGTTCTTGCCTCAGCGGCCCAGACATTTTTCAGGAAGTAAGGCCTTTTTCTGAGGGTTTTATTATATAACTCCTCACCTAACTCATCGGCCATTAGCGCTTTAGAATATAAGCGCATCCAGTGATCAAATATGAGAGGCTCTGCTCTTTCCTTATCGAAATCCCCATTCCAGTCTTTGAGGGCTTTTAAAAGCTGTGGATAGCGATCATTTTTTGCGGGAAAGAGTGGAGATAAGTCTTTTGAAACATCTGAAACTGTATCCAAATGCAAAGCCTTCATGGTTTCAATATCATGATCTTTTCTTTGCGACAGTTCGTTGCGAATACGATTGCCTCTATAAGGCATTGACCAGTCGCGGGTGAGATAATGAGGATAATCATGTTCAACGATTTTTTCATTGGCTGTCGCTATAATACCGCTCTCAACATTATAGCGCTCAGGAACTTCGCTAAGTGGTAAATAGCCTTGCCAGTCATAGACGGCGAGCCATCCTGGTGAGGGAAGGCGGCCATTGATATGATTATCTTCATGTCTTACAGGGATCGTGGAGGGGGAATAATACCCAATATTTCCTTCTGTGTCAGCGTAAACCATGTTTTGCTGAGGTCCCATATAGAGTTTGGCACTTTCTTTTACCTGCTCAAATGTTTCTGCCTTCATCATACCAGCGAGGGCTTCAACTTGTGAATCTTTATCGCCGAGTGCCGTCCACTGTAAAGCCAGTACGTGCCCCTCTGGAGTGATCGAGCGTTCCCGATCTAACAAATCTGTTAAAACAGGGCCATGGCGCGTTTCTCGCACCGTTAGTCTGACGTCGTCACCGTCTTTCACTTTTATTATTTCTTGTCGCTCAATAAAGCGTTTTGGCCCGTCTGGGGTCAGATAATAATTCTGATCCTCCATCAGTTTTTCAATAAAGAGGTCCTGAACATCAGTGGCAGTGTTGGTAAATCCCCAAGCGATCTGATCATTTCTACCTAGGACGACGCCAGGGTTTCCAGGAAAGCTTACACCGACAATATTTTTATTTTCATTTAAATGATGCAGTCGAACAAGATACCAGATCGACGGAGTTGTAAGCCCTAAATGTGGATCGTTCGCTAGCAGTGGTTTGCCAGATTTTGTTAAATCTCCACTAATGACCCAATTGTTAGATCCAAATCCATTTGGCTTTTCTTCTCCTACAGCTGAGGCAAGAGCGTCAAGAGGGAGGTCCTTCAGGTAGTCTTTCATATCGGGAAGAGGATGTTCAAATTCACCCGGATAGGTAGGATATAGATGCGCGACTTGCTCAGGTGAAAGTTTGGTCATCAATTGGGCACGTGCTAATTCACGGCGGTAATTGGTAGAAAGTGAGAGCCACATCATTTTCCCCCATACTAGGGAGTCGACGGGGGTCCAAGGTTCAGGATCTACACCAAGGATCAAAAATTCAGGAGGCAAAACCCCCGTTCGGGTTGTGAGGTAAGCATTAATGCCATCTGCATAGGCTTGTAGCGTCGCTTTTTCTTCTAAAGACATATTGGCATAGGCTTTTTCTGCCCGATCTCTAAAGCCAAGAGTTCTAAAGTATCGGTCAGTCCGAAGTCCAGCTTCCCCAACAGCTTCAGCCAGACGGCCAGAACCAATTCGTCGGTTCATTTCTAACTGCCAAAGTCGATCCTGCGCATGAACATAGCCAACACCAAAATAAAGATCTTTCCATTCAGCTGCGCTGATATGCGGCACACCGTTCTCATCTCTTGCAATAGTCACACTACCTGAAATACCAGTAACATGGACTTGTCCAGAAAGAGTTGGAAGGCTCGATCGAAGGATGAGGATTGAGGTGATTGCAGTGAGGCCAAAAACTAAGACAAGACCGATCACCCATTTTAAACTTTTGCGCATGAATATAAACTCCCGAAATGAAGTATTTTTACATATTTATAATTTGTGTAACCTAGACATTAGTCTTATTTAGAGCAAGAGTAGATACTAAGAAGCAGTAAAATGTTGAAGGGAAGGATAGGCTGATGGCTAAAGTAGCATTTTTAGGACTCGGTGTGATGGGATACCCGATGGCAGGTCATCTTGTAGCTTCAGGGCATGATGTCACTGTATATAATAGAACGCCAACAAAAGTTAAGAAGTGGCTTGAAGAGTATCAAGCTATCGCCGAAGAGAAGGGGGTCTCTCTTACAGGGGCAATAACGCCTGCTGAGGCTGCAAGAGGGCAGGATATTGTTTTTGCATGCGTTGGCGCCGATAAAGATATTCTTCATGTTTGCATGGCTGAGGATGGTGCATTTGGGGCCATGGAAAAAGGGGCCGTTTTTGTAGATCACACAACAGTATCAGCAGATGCAGCGCGCACATTAGAAAAAGAAGCGCAGGGGAAAGGTCTAGGTTTTATCGATGCGCCAGTATCAGGAGGTGAAGCTGGTGCCGTTAACGGGATCCTCACGGTTATGTGTGGTGGAGAGATTGATGCCTTTAATCAGGTATCTTCTGTAATGAAGGCCTATGGTCGCATGATTAAACGGATTGGCCCTGCGGGCGCGGGTCAGACTGCGAAAATGGTTAATCAAGTTTGTATTGCAGGCGTGGTTCAAGGCCTGTCAGAAGGCCTACATTTGGCACAAAAAGCGGGTTTAGATGCAAAGGCTGTTGTCGAAGTGATCTCGAAAGGCGCTGCTGGCAGTTGGCAGATGGAAAATAGAGCCAATACTATGATTGATGGTGAATTTGACTTTGGTTTCGCGGTAGACTGGATGCGGAAAGACCTTGCCATCGTTCTAGAGGAAGCAAAGCGTTTAGGCCTAGACCTTCCTGTGACGACCCTGGTTGATAGTTTTTACGCCGACGTTCAGGCCTTAGGCGGAAATCGTCAGGATACAAGCAGTTTGATTAGGCGATTTGAAGACTAGAGGGCAGATAATATAGTTCTCTAAAATTTAAATTAAAAACCTATATTTGACCTAGGAGAGGAATAGATTTACCTTTCTTATGGCTCAATTAAAAAGTATGGATTTATGCCTCATAGCAGTGAATTTTCAATCAGCGTTACTGAAACGCATTTACTGGACCCTTCAGATGGAAGGCTCTCTAAGATTTTGGGTTGGGAAGAGTATGACCTTTTCAGGCAGCCCGTTGAATTTTTATTTCCCCCTGACGCTCACAGTCGACTGCAAAAGCTCTTAGCTGCAGAGCGTAAATTGGACCATGTTGTCTTCCCAAAAGTACCTCTTCGCTATCATGCTGGTGGCTATATTAATTTTGATATGCAGATTACAAGCAATGATGACGGATCATGGCTTTTCGAGTTTTTTAAAGTCGCTAAAGGATCAGGTCAGCCCACACCTAGTGCTGAGCATATTCCAGCTCAAGAGATTTACGCCTTTTTTGACTTTGTACAGGCTGTTTTAGAGAGCCCTTATGAAGGGGACTTAGATATGGCTATGATTCAGGTCTCAGGATTGAGAGAAGGGGCAGGGCTTTCGCCAGATCAACGCGAGAAGGTCAGAGATACGGTTGAAGAAGAACTTAAAAATCAAGCGATTGGCGGACGAATTGGTCAAGTTGATGAGGCCACCTATAGCTTGCTGACGGGAGGGGATTTTCATGAAGAGCTTTTTCATGAGGAAGTTGAAAATGCCGCGAAAAGCCTGGGCTTATCTCTTGAAGAATTAGGTGTAAAGTCACGAACTGTGGCGATCGATGATCCTACCTTGCCTGCAGATCAAATGCAAAAGGCGCTATCGCAGGCTACATTTGCGTTTTCTGGGCATATTGATGATATGGCGGACGCACGGTCAATCACTGAAGTGGTGTCGGGTATTGAACATCATGTTAATTTAATTAAAGCCGCACTTAATGCCTATGGCTACAGAATAGGAAAGCGTCAGGCCTCTTATGCAGTGGCTGGACAGAAATTTGCATTTCTTCTAGAGGGGAAAGTAGATATAGACGGCCATTTCCGTCGACCTGATGAACTTATAAATCTTGTGGATCATGCTGATTTAGCTCTTGAACATGACTTGAAGCAGATTGAAGAAGTCCTTAGACAACTTGCTGTTCAAAAGGATTCATCTCAGGATAAAATATTTTATGATCTTTGCCGATCTTGCTTGTTGGTACCTGATTTTCATGAGCGCTTAAATGATCTGCTGGAAAAATATTTAATTATGCCTTCCCAAATTGGGCTGCGTATTATGGGAGTGCCACCTATTAAACGGGGAGGCCCTCATTGGCAGACAATTAAAAGGATTCGTAAAAAAGGGATCCTATTATGGACGGACCGTTTTGGTGATGCGGTTACGGATGAGGAATTAGCGCCTCTCTTAAAAGAGGGGGTGATTGAGATGCCTGCTTCTTTGCTTAAAAAACTGATCAGCCATTTTGATGGAAAAGACTTAATCACACAATTGGTAAAAGTTTGGCAGAGCAAATCTGTGTGGGTTGTGCTTGAAAACATTGAAGATGAAAAGTGGAAACGCCAAGCTTTGGAAGCTGGCATTGAAATCTATCTCTCGAGGGACCCTTATACGGATTAAAGCCTTCACTCTGATTTTTTAAAAGGAAGATGATCAGATAGATATTCAATCTCATGATCGACATGTTGATGTTCTGATTCCAGAAAGGCATGGACTGCTTTGTGGAAACCTGGATCGGATAGATAATGCGCCGACGTGGTTTTAGTGGGGCGGTATCCTCTTGCAACCTTGTGGGGGCCTTGAGCTCCTGCCTCAACCCGGCCAATTTTATTTTTTATAGCATAATCGATGGCTTGGTAATAACAGGCTTCAAAATGAAGACAGTCATAATGAATTAATTCGCCCCAGTGGCGGCCATAAATGGCCTCTTTACCAATGAAATTTAAGGCAGAAGCAACGGGAGAGCCTGTTGTTGTTTCGACATAAACAACCATAATTTTTTCAGGCATTTTATTGCCAATGAGCTCAAAAAAGTCCCGAGTTAAATAGGGCTGCCCCCATTTCCTTGCACCCGTGTCACAGTAACACTGAAAGAAAACATCCCAGTAGTCCTCTGTCATTTCGTGGCCTGTAAGTTGTTTGATAACCAGATCTTTATGCTGACTAATCCGGCGCTCTTTTTTGATTTGCTTACGTTTTCTTGAAGAAAGACTGAGCAAGAAGTCAGTAAAATCTTTATATTCATCGTTATACCAATGAAATTGTTGATCATGTCGCAAAAGATACCCTTGTTTCAGGGCTATATGTGACTCGCCATCTGTCATGAAAGTACAATGGAAACTAGAAAGCTGTTGTTGCAAGCAATAAGATCTAGCCCCTTCTAGAAGAGCATTTTTGACAAGTTGAGTGTCCGTGTCACTCAAGGACTGTCGCGCAAGTAATCTTGGGCCTGTCGCTGGGGTGAACGGAATAGAACACTGAAGTTTAGGATAGTAGCGCCCGCCAGCGCGTTCATAGGCCTCAGCCCACCCATGGTCAAAAACATATTCCCCTTGAGAGTGAAGTTTAAGATAGGCAGGCATAAAACCGAGAACGGCTTCATTGCTGTCTTTGACGATAAAATGTTGCGGAATCCACCCTGTATCTGCGCGGCCGACCGAACCACTCTCTTCTAGTGCCGACAGAAAATGATAGTTAGAGAAAGGATAACCGTCTGTACAAGACTGCCAGTCACTCTCATTGATTGCAGATATAGAATCAACGACTTCAATCGTAAGTTTATGGGGTTCCATCATCAAGAGTACCAGCAACTGCAGGCGCTTCAAAGATCAATGCATCTGCATTTTCTCTCGCGACTGTTTCTTGTCCTTTACTTTTCACGGTCCAAGTCAGAAGTGGTTTATCAGATGAGCGCCATTTTTCTGCAAATTTAGAGGGGAGGCTGTTAATGTCGAGTGCAAGAAAATGTGGATTGGTCCGGCGAAGAGAATAGGACGTTAAGAGTCTTCGATGAAACTTGCTTAATCCCTGGAAATCAATAACGAGGCCTCGGGCATAGTCTGGAAAATTATCCCTAAACCACAGGGCAACTTTAGGATTGAAAGACATAACGGCTATTTTACCAATATAGCCTTCCAGAGCGAATCTGATGCCGGCACAAAGTTGAAAAGGGTCCATAGAGAGAGGGCATTTGGCTTCTATGATGAGGGGAACACGTTCATTCACTAAATCTAGTACATCAGTCAAGAGAGGAATTTTTAGCCCAGTTTGTCCGACTGTGTATTTTTCTAATTCTGCATATGTGAATTCAGAGACATAGCCTCTACCATCTGTAAGGCGCTCTAAACGGGCATCATGAAAAACCACAATTGCCCCTTCTGCAGTCATTCTGACATCAATTTCAATGGCATAACCTTTTTCAACGGCACGTTCTATAGCAGCAAGGCTATTCTCTTCATACTTTGTACCACTCTTATAAAGCCCGCGATGTGCAATATCAGTCTTTATAATCCAGCTATAATCCATTGGCATCGTTAATTATCTTTCTTATGCAGTGATTTCTACCAGTGCGTCGATTTCCACTGGGACATTAAGGGGGAGGGCATTTGTCCCCACAGCTGACCGTGAGTGTCGTCCCTTGTCACCAAAAACATCAACCATCAAGTCTGAGGCAGCATTAATAATTTGAGGTTGTCCAGCAAATTCACTGACACAGTTTACAAAGCCACCTAGTTTCACGATACGTACTACACGGTCAAGGTCTCCGTCTAGTGCCGCATCTAATTGTGCGATGATATTGATGCCGCAAAGTCTTGCAGCACTCAGGGCCTCTTCCGGTGATACGGAATTTCCAACTTGCCCTTTGAATTCTAAGCCCGTTGGTCCCATAGGAATTTGACCAGAAATAGAGATAAGGTTGCCGCTAATCACATAAGGGACATAGTTCGCCACAGGGGCTGCCGCTGCCGGTAACGTGATGCCTAGTTTTTCTAAACGCTCTTTCACAGTCATTGATTTGATCCTACAAAGTCTAATTAAAAAAAGGGGTAAAAGCCTCCAGTGATGCTCATAACCCCTTAATTTCTATTGCGTATTTCGCTGTATAAATCAACTAAATAACACAGGAAATCTCAATAATCATTAAATTGCCTGCTCCAGAGCTTTGGCCTGCTTCTCAGCTTTTCTAGCGCTTTTATTCTTATACATAGAAAGATCTGCTTGTTCGATCAATTTGCTTGGATCAGTTCCTTGCGCAAAAGGATGATGGCCTATGCTGCATTCAATTGGAATATCTATGCCACCAAAGTTTATGGTTGAAGAATTAATCAATGTTTGAATTTGTGTGAGTCTCTCTACGCCCTCCTCAGAAGTACAGCGTGTGAGGACAATGGCAAATTCATCACCTGAAATTCTGGAAACTTCATCAGTCGGTCGAATGGCATTTTTTAGAATATGAGAAACATGGCGAAGAATTGTATCTCCTGCCAAATGACCATAAGTGTCATTGATTTGTTTAAAACCATCTAAATCAATGAAGCCAAGGACACCGGCTTCTTTATGGCGATTAACGCTGGCGAGAGTGGTACCTAAAAAACGACGCAACCCTCTGCGATTAGTGATGCCCGTCAATTCATCGGTAATAGAGAGATTTTCAAGATATGAAATTCTATCGCGTTGTTCTGACATGCGTTGCTCAGCAGCTGCGGCATAACTAAGAACTTCTGAAATCAGTTGCCAACCTGTGCTGTCAAACTTCATTTCTGCACGAGCTGCCGTTTTCATAAGCTGGCTAGCAAGCCCACTTACATAGGGATTAATAGCAACTTTCTGATCTTCTTCTAAAAACAAAGCTTCGTTCATTTTTATCTCCTACACAATTTACTATGTAAAATACTATGCAATGTATATGCCATGTTTTTTGGAAATTTTAAGCGAAGAAGGATGTTCATATATTAAATGAAATAATCAAAATAAGATATTGTTTTAATTATTTAAAAGATCGACCCTTTGATATCATTTTATCGCCAAATCGATCTCTTAATTGATCAATCGCCTTTTCAGCGTCGGTTAATTTGTTGCGTTTTGGTTCAATAAGATCTGGTTGATCGGCAAAATCTGCTGAGGTCAGGTTGCTCCCGCCAACACCGATGAGGCGGTAGTAAGTGCCGTCACAAAGGGGCTTTAACATGTGTCTTGATTTTTCAAATAGAATGGTAGCCATCTGTGTGGCGCCGTCAAGAGTGTGAGACCTGGAAAGTGTCTTGTGATGTGATGTTTTTAACTTTAGGGTAACGGTTGTGGCAGCAAGGTTTTTCTTTTTGAGATCTTTTGAAACCCGCTCACATTGTTTCCACAAGAGAGTTTCCAGTTCTGTATATTCCCATATGTCTTTTCTAAAGGTGGTTTCGCCAGACACACTTTTTGTTTTGCGTTCCTTTTTGACGATTCTGTTATCGATCCCCCGTGATAATCTGTATAGCCTGAGGCCTGTTTCGCCAAACTTTCCGGCCAAGTCACGTTCACTCATGGTTTGTAACTGGCTTATCATGGTTAGGCCCTTTTTCTCTAGAGAGTTCTCAGTGACTTTTCCGATCCCGGGAATTCGGTTGATGGGGAGCTCTGCCAGTCTTTGTTTCGCATCGCTGTGACCAATGATTGTAAAACCACGTGGTTTGTCCATATCTGAAGCAACTTTGGCCAAAAATTTATTATAAGACAATCCAATAGAGATAGAGATACCAACTTGTTGTTCAATTTTCTTTGCCAATTTTGCGAGAACGATAGAGCCGCTATCTCCTTGATGAACAAGGCTGGTGCCGGTTAAATCAAGAAAGGCTTCATCTATGGAAAGGGGCTCAACAGAAGGCGTCAACTCGTTGAAAAGTCTTGTGATTTGTAAGCTTGCTTCTTTATATTTATGCATGTTTCCATGAATGATAACGGCATCTGGGCAAAGTTTTCTGGCCTTAAACATAGGCATAGCAGAGCGCACACCGTTCATGCGCGCAATATAGCAGGCAGTTGATACCACCCCGCGGTCTCCGCCTCCAATTATGACAGGTTTATCCTTTAGGTCTGGATTGTCTCGCTTTTCTACAGCAGCAAAAAAGGCATCGCAGTCCACATGTGCAATGGATAATTCCTGTAGTTCAGGGTGACTGATTGTACGCCGGCTTGAGCATTCAGTACATCGCTCAGATTGAGCAGAGAAGAGTGTGAAACAATCTCTACAAAGCGTTGAGTTAGGGAGTGTGGAAGGGGAAGGTGTCATAGGCCCTCTCTAGAGCATTTGAGGATCGCCCCCAAGGGCAATCCAAGCTTTGACCACATGCTCGGGCCTGATGTTTTTATGCTCGCAAAGGGCAACTAAGTCTGGCTCAAATCCCATGAAATAATCAAGTATGCCCAATTGAAAAGCGGTGTCTTCGCTGTCAGATGCTCTTGCCTTTAATGTCATTTCATCAAATCCAGACATATTTAGAAAACGACTGCCTAAGTGTTCATTTTCAAAGATATAGGACAGGGCTGTCAGTGCGAGGGTATAGGTTTCATCTGGATGCATGGGAGTAGATTCTTTGCTGTGTGTCTGTTCATTCTCAATTTGATTCTATAGAATACGCCGTATTTTGGCAAAAAAAGATTATACTTATTCAATAAACTCTTGTTTTTTGACACATATTAAGACTAAGATTATTTTGTAATTTGTAGAAATACTACTCTATCAAGTACTGACGGGAATAAAACAGATATGGCAAAACGAATATTGATTGTTGAGGATAATGATCTCAATATGAAGCTGTTCTGTGATCTGCTAGAAGCGCATGATTATGAAACTATTCAAACTCGCGATGGCATGTCAGCGCTTGACCTTGCTCGAGAACATGAGCCTGATTTAATTTTGATGGATATACAACTACCTGAGGTTTCTGGCTTAGAGGTAACCAAGTGGCTGAAGGAAGATGAAGACCTGCGACAAATTCCAGTGATTGCAGTGACAGCCTTTGCCATGAAGGGTGATGAAGAAAAAATTCGTCAAGGGGGATGTGAGGCTTATATCGCAAAACCCATTTCAGTTGGTCATTTCCTTGAAACCGTCAAAAAATTTGCATATGCATAATAAATAATAATAAACCTCCTAGAGTCTTGTTTTTTGGGGTATGAGGGTCTGATATGACTGCGCGGGTTTTAGTTGTCGATGATGTAGCACCGAACGTTAAACTGCTAGAAGCTAAGCTAGCCAGTGAGTATTTTGACGTCCTGACAGCATACTCAGGTATGGAAGCCTTAGAAATCATTGGTCGGGAACACCCTGATATCGTTCTTTTAGATGTAATGATGCCTGGCATGGATGGTTTTGAAGTCTGTAAGAAAATTAAATCAGATCCCAACACCATGCACATTCCTGTGGTCATGGTGACCGCGCTTGATCAACCTTCTGATCGTGTGAAAGGATTAGAGGCTGGTGCAGATGATTTCCTGACCAAACCGCTTCAGGATATAGCACTTTTTGCCCGTGTTAAATCCCTCGTTCGGATGAAGATGACGATGGATGAGCTGAGAAAGCGCGAGATTACAGGCGGCAGCTTTGGCTTAGACGCAACAGAAGCTAGAGATTTATTTGATGATGAAAAATTAAAGGGCCGTATTCTCATTGTTGATGAGCAAGAGCGGGTTATGAGCCGTATTTCAAAGGCACTTGATGGGTATGGTGAAGTAACCCAAATGTTTGGGGATGACGACGTGCCAGATCGGATCAGAGAGAAAAGCTTTGATTTGCTGATTATCTCTTTAACCATGCGGGAGTGCGATGGCCTTCGCATCTGTTCTAAACTGAGGACGTTTGATGAAACTAGGCGGTTGCCGCTTCTCGTGATGGTCGATGATCCCAATTCACCCGCCTTGGTCAAGGCATTAGATATTGGGGTGAATGACTATGTTGTCCGTCCTGTTGATCGAATGGAGTTTATTGCTCGGGTGAAGACTCAGCTGCGGCGTAAGAGATATGCAGACAAGCTCAATGAAAATTTCCTCATCAGCATGCAAATGGCGACCACTGATGCTGTAACTAGCCTCTTTAACCGACATTATCTTACTAGCCATTTAGATACACATATTAAATCGCCTAAAAGTCTTGGAAAGCCTCTGACAATCTTAATTATGGATATCGACCACTTTAAGAAAGTGAATGATACCTATGGTCATGCGGTTGGGGATGAGGTTCTGGCAGAATTCGCCAACAGAATAGCCCAGAACATCCGTGGTGTAGATTTAGCCGCCCGATACGGCGGTGAGGAATTCGTTGTAATGATGCCCGATACCACCAGCGAGTGGGGTGAAATGGTAGGGGAAAGATTACGGCAGGAGGTCGAGGAGACAAATTTCGTATGCAGTGCACCCGAAGGGGCTATACCGATCCGTGTCTCCATTGGGGTCGCAACAATGGAAACAACACCGGACCTTGATACATCTCTCTTGATTGATGTGGCCGATAAGGCGCTTTACGAGGCTAAAAATGCTGGCCGAAATAGAGTCGTTGTCGCCGGAAGAGAATAAAAAGTCAGGCGGGCGAGTCGTCCTTTGAACTCTTAAGAGACAAAATAATAAAAAACCTGGAAACCGAAAGGTATCCAGGTTTTTTTGTGACTTTAAAAAACTAAAAAAATTACTTAATTTTAGCTTCTTTAAATTCAACGTGTTTGCGTGCAACAGGGTCATACTTACGCTTGACCATTTTCTCCGTCATTGTGCGAGGATTCTTTTTTGTTACATAAAAGTAACCAGTACCCTCAGTGCTTACTAAACGGATTTTGATGCTGGTCGGCTTTGCCATAGTTCCAACTCCAAGAAATATCTAACTGCGGTCACCCTCATGTGACCAACTTCGTCGGGCATAAATACAGGGGAATTCCATAAAGTCAAGCATTCAGTTCGTATTCTGCAAATAAATTTTCTTTTTTCATTGTTATCAATATTTTTTTAACTGTATAAGGATAGATAACAAAGCATTGAAATTCAAAAATTATTACTTTTTGCAAAGGGTTGGTCATGGTTGACGACATTCTTCTTGAACTTCGTAACGAGGCGATAGATACCATTGAGGATAAGCTCGGCAGTTTAAATGATATTATCATTAAAAGACGTTCAGGAGTGTATACAGGCACCGAATCATTATCAAAGGTTCGATTAGAATCTCATAGTATCAAAGCCGTAGCCGCAAGTTTTGATATGAAGGCAATCCTTGTTCTTTCTCACCGATTTGAAGACTTCACCTTCGATATGAAAGAAATCTCTGTTGAGGACCTCTCTTCAATCCAAGCCTTTAGTGATCGCATTGCTGAAGCTTTAGAAGCTTTCATAAATGATCGCACATTTGATGTCGCCGAAGTCATGCGAAAACTGCCTGCTAAGGGCGGATTCGATGAAGCTTCTATCACAGTCTCTAACATTGAAGTGATGCTTGTCATGGAGCCAGGAATTGCAACTAAAATTGTAACACGGGAACTCTTAGAATGTGGGTATCGTATTGTGAATGTTGCAAGCACACTTGATGCTCTTGTATTGATTCCTCAAATGAAGCCTGATTGTGTCATTACCTCAAGAGTGATGCCAGAATTAACAGGTATAGACCTCGCCTGTGCCTTAAAAGCAATGCCGACCACACGAGCAACGCCTGTGGCCTTGATCGCAACAGACAATAAGGATATGCGCACAGACGATTTGCCAAAGAATGTCCCTGTCATCCGGAAGGGGTCGGACTTTGGTAATGATGTGGCAGATGTCTTTATGGAATTAGGAATATTATAGCCTTAGCGCTTTTTCTTTCTACCTCGGCTGCCAGAATTATCTGTGTTGAAGCTGCGCGTTTTTCCTGCGCGGCTTCTATTTCTCATATCACTGCGTCGTCCGCTCCGTTTGGCTCTGTCCCGTTGACGAGAAGACATCTCTTTGGGTTTGCTATCACCAGATAACTCAAGTCTGAGGCCTCCTGTAAACTGGTTCGCCTCCGTCAGTTTAACGGTTAACTTATCTCCCAATGAGAAACGATGTCCCGTACGTTCGCCAACCAGCGCATGTATCTTTTCATCATGGATATAATAGTCCCCGCCTAAGTCTGAGATAGGAATAAGGCCATCCCCTCCCGTGGGTTCAAGCGTTACGAAGAGGCCAAAGCGAGTGACCCCGCTAATCCGGCCAATGAAATCTTGATCAATTTGCTTTGACAGATAGGAAGCAAGATATCGATCGGTACTGTCCCGTTCTGCAGTCATCGCACGTCGCTCAGTGCTGCTGATATGTTCCCCAAGGGCTTCCATTTGCGCCATTTCACGATCGGTCAAGCCATCTTTGCCAAGATTTAAGGCTTTGATAAGAGCCCGATGTACAAGAAGATCAGCATAGCGACGGATCGGAGATGTGAAGTGACCATATCTCTCTAGGGCCAATCCAAAATGTCCCATATTTTCTGGGCTATAATAGGCTTGCGTCTGACTACGGAGGACGACTTGATTTACCATTGTTTCGTGAGCCGTGTCTTTAACTTGCCTCATAACACCGTTGAATAATCGTGGTTTAAGAACAGCCCCTTTAGTAAGGTTTAATTCTAGAGAGCTTAGATAGTCTCTGAGGGCTTCCATTTTTTCCATACTCGGTTCTTCGTGAACGCGGTACATGCAAGGCAGAGCATATTTTTCAAGTTCCTCTGCAGCACACACGTTGGCAGAAACCATAAATTCTTCAACTAATTTGTGCGCGTCTAATCTTTCTCGTGTGGTAATACCAGCGACATTACCAAACTTATCCAACTCTATTTGTCGCTCTGGTAGGTCTAGATGAAGAGGTTCTCGCTTTTCACGAGCTTTAGTTAGGGCCGCATAAGCTCCGTAGAGTGGCTTTAAGACTTTCTCTAAGAGTGGAGCAGTCATATCATTAGGATTGCCGTCTATGGCCTCCTGAGCTTGTTTATAAGTGATGTTAGCTGCTGAACGCATTAGCCCGCGAACAAATTTATGGTTTATTTTTTTGCCATCTTTATCAAACCACATGTGAAGCGCCATGGTCGCTCGGTCTTGATATGGCATAAGCGAGCATAAGCCAGCTGATAGACTCTCTGGAATCATTGAGACAACACGATCAGGAAAATAACAGCTGTTGCCTCTCTTTTGAGCTTCTCTATCGATCAGGCCGTCCGGTTTCAAATAATGTGCTACATCCGCAATAGCGACGATACAGTGCCATCCGCCTGGGTTCTCAGCAGCAGGGTCTTGTTCTGCCCAGATGGCATCATCGTGATCCCGAGCATCCGCAGGGTCGATGGTAATCAGAGGAATGTCTCTTAAATCTGTGCGTTTACCCAAGTCTACAGGCAGAGCTGAATTTGCTTCTTTAAGAACTTCACGTGGAAATTCATTGGGAATCTCATGAGTATGTATTGCAATTAGGCTGATTGATTTGGCATGACTGACATCGCCAATAACTTCTCGAACACGTCCTTGCTTTAGACCATGGCTGCGCCGAGATCGAGGCAAGACTTCAATCAGGACAAGTTCACCGTCTTTTGCTTTGTTCACATGCTCGGCTTGGATAACAACTTCGTTGCGTTCTTTCTTGTCGCTAGGATGAAGACGGCCGCCTTTCTCATTCCCTTTGAAGATTCCTAGCATGGTTGTAGGCGCGCTCGATATTTTCTTTATGACTCTGGCTCGGTAGGTGAGCGGCTCTTCGCTGACCAAGTTCAGCCGCACTAAGGCCTTATCTCCCGGACCCATGGCTTGTTCTTTGCGCTGCTTACCACGTTCTGGAATGAGATAAATAAGAGGACTTCGTCGATCGCCTTCTTCGCTGACGAGCTTTAAGAGAGGGTCGCCGTCTTTGTCTGTTCCTGCATATTCAGCAACTTGCACAGCGGGTAATTGCCCTGCAGGGACCAGAGCTTTATGGGTATTTTGTGTAATCATGCCGTCTTCAATCATTTCTCTGATCAGACGTTTTAGCAAAATTTTATCTTGTCCTTTAATCCCAAAGGCACGAGAGATTTCTCGCTTTGTCACTTTGCCAGGTTGCGATTTAATATAATCTAGAACGGCTTTTGCATCGGGAATTGACGAATATTGATCAGACTTTGCCACAAATAATTCCTTGAAAAAATGAAGGACGCTCCTCGGCGCCCTTTCATCATACTATGCTTTTGATTAACTCGCAGCCTTCTTTTTAGTCGGCGCCTTCTTTTTCGCAGTTGTTTTCTTCTTTACGGCTTTTTTCTTCGCTGCCTTTTTCTTCTTAGGGGCTGCTTTCTTTTTACCGCCTTTTGCTGCTTTGGCTTCAAGCCATTCAACAGCTTGCTCCATTGTCACTGATTCAGGATCTGTCCCTTTTGGTAAGGTTGCATTGATCTTGCCATGATTAACATAAGGACCATAGCGCCCGTCATAGACATATACAGGCCCTTCTTCTTTAGGATGATCTCCTAACTCTTTTAATGTGACTTTGCCGCCCGCTTTCTTCTTCTGTGCGTCAGCGATGAGAGAAACAGCACGGTTAAGTCCTACGCTGAAGACCTCATCAGAGGATTGAAGACTGGCAAAGGTACGTTCATGAGCGACATAAGGCCCGTATCGTCCTATGGCAGACGTGATTGGTTTGCCACTTTCTGGGTGCAGGCCAACTGTGCGAGGTAAACTCAATAGAAGGACAGCCATTTCAAGAGAAACATCTTCAGGCTTCATGTCTTTTGGAATGCTGGCTCGGGGTGGTTTAACACCTTTTTCAGCACTTGCCATTTCAAGGTAAGGTCCGAAACGGCCCACTTTAACAGAAATTTCTTCGCCGGATTCAGGGTGCATCCCAAGTGATTGAGGGCCATCTGCAGCATTTTCATTGTCATTGTCTGCATCGATCCGGCCAAATGGTTTTGTATAGCTACACTCTGGATAATTCGAGCATCCTACAAAAGCACCATATCGACTTGTCTTAAGACCAAGGCGTCCATCATCACAACTTGGGCATTTGCGTTTTTCCGCAATAATTTCTACATCTGTCCCAAAAACCATCGGCTCAAGGTAAGCGTCCAGAGCATCAATGATTTCAGAGGTCTTTTCACTGATAACTTCTTCTGTTTTTGGTTTAAAGTCTGTCCAGAATGTTCTCAATACTTTCTTCCATTCTAGAGAACCAGCAGAGATGTCATCCAGCTCATTCTCAAGATTTGCAGTGAAATCATATTGAACGTATCGTTCAAAGAAGACTTCAAGAAAGGCGATGACAAGACGACCTTTATCTTCAGGAATAAATCTATTCTTATCCATTCTTACATAGTTGCGCTCTCGCAGCACCGTAAGAATTGACGCATACGTTGAGGGCCGGCCGATACCAAGCTCTTCAAGCTGTTTCACTAGGGATGCCTCAGTGAAACGTGGCGCTGGGTCTGTGAAATGTTGCTTTGGATTGACTTGGTCCAGCAATAATTCTTCCCCTTCGGTTACGGCAGGTAAGCGCGCTTCGCCTTCATCTTTCTCATCATCTTTTCCTTCCTGATAGACAGAAAGGAACCCATCAAATGTAATGACACTGCCTGTCGCTCTTAGCTCAGCGGTTTGATCTTCATTGAAGGCAGTAATCGTTGTGCGTTCAAGCTGGGCACTGGCCATTTGAGAAGCAATAGTTCTGCGCCAAATCAACTCGTAAAGTTTTTTCTCGTCTTGATCCAAGGCAGAGGCGACATCTATTGGCCGGCGACTTGGATCTGTAGGGCGGATTGCCTCGTGTGCTTCCTGAGCATTCTTTGCTTTTGACTTATAGAATTTTGGTTTCTCAGGAAGATACCGATCCCCATACCTGCTTTCGATTAAATAGCGTGTTGCATTCAAAGCTTCGCCAGCTATTGTCACCCCGTCTGTACGCATATAGGTGATAAGACCTGTTACCTCACCGCCGATATTTTTACCCTCATAAAGGCTTTGTGCGACACGCATTGTTTTATTTGCTGGGAACCCTAGTTTCCGAGCAGCTTCCTGCTGTAACGTAGATGTTGTAAAGGGGGGTTGCGGATGGCGTTTCGTCGGTTTTTTCTCAAGAGCAGTGACAGTAATCGGAGTTTTCTTAACAAGAGCAACGGCGTCTTGAGCTTCTTTTCCCGTTTCTATGCTCATCTTTTGCAGCTTTTTGCCATTGATAGAAACGAGGCGAGTGGTGAAAGCTTTCTGATCTTTGTTCGTTACATTTGCTTCTACTGACCAATATTCTTGAGGTACAAAACGCTCAATTTCTGTTTCACGATTGGCAACGAGACGCAGGGCTACAGACTGAACCCGTCCCGCAGAGCGAGCCCCAGGCAACTTCCGCCACAAAACAGGCGAGAGGGTAAAACCCACGAGATAATCAAGAGCGCGGCGGGCCAGATAGGCATCTACCATTTTTGTGTCAAGTTCACGCGGAGACGCAATCGCAGCAATGATGGCTGATTTTGTAATCTCATTAAACACCACACGGTGAATGGCAGTATCTTTTAAGGCTCGCTTTTTTTGCAGGATTTCTAACACATGCCAACTAATGGCTTCCCCTTCGCGGTCAGGGTCAGTTGCAAGATAGAGAGTGTCAGCTGACTTAACAGCGGATGCAATCTCTGTCATGCGTTTATTGCTGTCACGGTCTACGGACCAGTCCATTTCAAAGTCTTCATCAGGCTTCACAGATCCATCTTTAGCCGGTAGATCTCTCACGTGGCCATAGGATGCTAAAACTTTATAATCACTGCCAAGATACTTATTAATTGTTTTAGCTTTGGCAGGTGATTCAACGATAACGACTTTCATAAAATACGGTCCGTTTCTAAAAATACTGTCTTTATATATGGACGAATTATGTCCTTCTTCTTTTTCACCTAGTCTTTAACGAGGCTAAAATCAATGGATTTATGCAATTTACTGAGAATAATTCATGAAGAAGGGGGCTTAGTTAGCGAGGGAAGAGACCTGATTGCCTGGATATCGGATTGCCCGATTTGCTAATTCTAATTCCAAAATGATCGCCAAAACAAGACTTGCTGGGTAGCCTGAAATACGAATAATCTCATCTATCGAAATAGGACTTGGAGAGAGCAGGGCTGAGATGTTTCTTCTGTCCTGATCAGAGATGGAAATATCTGTCTCTAGGGCTTCAAATGGGGGCATGCCTTGCTCAGATTCGTGTAAAGAAAAATCATTTAATCCTTTGATTTCATTAAGGATATCTACGGAAGATTGAACGAGAACTGCGCCGTCTTTGATGAGTTGATTTGTACCGCGTGCTCTTGGATCTGCAGGAGACCCCGGGACTGAAAATACTTCACGATTTTGCTCTAATGCGCATTTGGCCGTAATTAATGAACCAGATTTTTGGGCTGCTTCAATCACAAGAACGCCTAGAGAAAGACCTGAGATAATTCTGTTCCTTCTGGGGAAATGCCTGGCTTGAGGGCTGATGCCTAAAGGAATTTCTGTCACTAAGAGACCCGATTTAGATATTTCTTCATACAGAGCTGCATTTTCTTTGGGGTAGATGATATCTAGCCCGCCGGCGATGCATGCAATGGTACCTCCTTTTATGCTGGCCTTGTGAGCCATACTATCAATGCCTCGGGCCATCCCACTTGTAATCACATATCCAGCCTCGGACATTTCAGTAGCTATGGCCTGGGTCAACCTCAAACTTGTCGCACTGGCATTTCTTGCGCCAACAATCCCGAGAGAAGGAGCATCAAGTAAATGACGATGACCACGTAGGTAGAGAATAG
Source organism: Temperatibacter marinus (assembly GCF_031598375.1). NCBI lineage: Bacteria > Pseudomonadati > Pseudomonadota > Alphaproteobacteria > Kordiimonadales > Temperatibacteraceae > Temperatibacter > Temperatibacter marinus. Next base: position 2,865,397 of record NZ_CP123872.1, on the reverse strand, counting down.
GTGGAGCATCATCAATATGACTAAGCAAATTTGGGTAAGATGCTTCTCCCAGGTGAAGGCACATGCCGTTCAATGCCTTTAAGGCCCTGAGTTCTTTTATGATTGGTTCTGCCTTAGCCACTCTAAGCGGTGTTTTTCTTCTTCCCTTTGCGGCAAGATCTGGGAGATGGAGCAAAGCCTGAAGAGCAGTACCATAAGTTGCCAGTAAGTGTTTAAATGTAATAGGGCCTACAGAGGGTGTTCTGATGAGCTGATGACGGGCTAGTTTCTCTTCGTTAGAGAAGTTTTTTTTTGATGACATACTCAGTACCTTTAAAGAAAACAATTGTTCCTTACTGGGTAGTAATTGTCAATTATAAGATGTATTTGAATGTTATTTTTTACCGATTTTGGGTTCTGTGCCCCCGATAATTCGCTTGATGTTTTCCCTATGTCTTAGAAAAATAAGAACTGTCATAACAATAATATAGGGCAAAATATCTTGTGCCCCAACAACAGCACAATAGACAGGCGGCACAAGTGCAGCCATGAGAGCAGCAAGGGATGATATTCTAAAGAGCGCTGCTGAGATCAGCCAAGTTAAGATGCCGATTCCCCCTACGAGAGGGTCAATAGCCAGTAAAGTTCCAAAGAAAGTGGCAACCCCTTTGCCGCCTTTGAAATTCAGATAAAGCGGGAAGCAATGGCCGAGAAAAGCAGCGGCACCAGCTAAGGCTGCATAGTCAGGCTGAATATAAAGAAAGGTTACAAGGACAGCGATGGCGCCTTTACCGCTATCGAGTAGAAGCGTTAAGAGAGCGAGGTCTTTTCTTCCAGTCCTCAGCACATTAGTTGCACCAATGTTACCAGAACCAATGGCACGAATGTCTCCTAGACCTGCAACCTTTGTCAAAAGGAGGCCAAAAGGTATCGATCCCAAGAGATACCCAAAGAGGGCTGTCAGCCCCATAACCAAATCGAATGCCATAAAGTTTTCCCTTATGCTGAGTAGATCTCGTGTCCAGCAACAATTGTTTTCCACACTTTACCGTTTACAGGCAGCGTGTCAAACGGTGTATTGGTGGCAGACGCCTTAAGCTGGTTTCGCTTGATAATCCAAGGCTGCTCTGGATCAAAAATTGTCAGATCCGCTTGAGCACCGATAGAAAGATGGCCAGAATCCAGTTTTAAGAGCGATGCAGGGCCACTTGTAAGCTTAGCAATCAAGTCTAACAGCGACATTGTCCCTTCCTGGACAGGCTTAAGCGAAAGAGGGAGCAGAGTTTCATATCCGCTAACACCGCTTGCTGCTTGGCCAAAGGGCAGGCGCTTTAAATCGGGGTTTTTTGGGTCATGATCTGAGACAATTGTATCCACAGTCCCATCAGCAAGAGCAGCAAGGAGTGCAAGGCGATCTTCTTCAGTTCTAAATGGTGGGCTGACTTTTGCAAAAGTAGGATAGCCTTCAAGTGCATGTTCATTCAAATGAAGATAGTGTGGGGCTATAGAGCATGTGATCTTGACCCCGCGCGCCTTCGCCTCTCTTACGGCTTCAACGCCTTCTCGTGAGGAAACAAGAGCAACATGCAAACGGCTATTGGTATGTTCCGCAAGACGCGCATCCCGCTCAATTTGTATTTGTTCCGCAATTGAAGGGATACCCGTCAGTCCAAGACGCGATGCAATCCCGCCGTCATGAGCGATCCCATCTGCTTTTAAGGACTGCTCTTCTGCAAACTGAACAATCAGTGCATCATAATAGCTCGCATATTCCATTAGTCTTTTAAGAATTTGAGCATCTTCTACAGGTTTGCGACAATCTGTAAAAGCCACAGCGCCGCTCTCTAACATTTGCCCGATCTCTGTAATCTCTTGACCGTCCATGGCTTTCGTAGCAGTACCCATGGGGATGACATTGACCGTGGCTCTTTCTTTTGCTCGCGCTCTGATCCGTTCTACAGCTGCATCATTGTCGATCAGTGTGGTTTGATCAGGCTGTAAGATCACTGTTGTGATTCCTCCAGCAGCTGCGGCTTCCCAATCGACACTAAAAGCGCGCATATCAATAAAGCCAGGCGAAAGAACTTTACCTTTACAATCAATGATTTCGGCACTTTCTGGAATATCAATATTCTCCCCAAGCGCGGCTATAAGTGACCCGTTGATCAAGAGACTTCCTGGTATGTCCATTTTTGATTTCGGATCGATGAGGCGAGCATTCACATAGGCTGTAAGGGTCATGTACCTTCTCCCTTATACAGGTGGGCTTCGGGGTCTTCACGCCCAGAGATGAGTATATCTAAACAAGCCATACGAACGGCCACACCCATTTCCACTTGCTCTCGGATCGCTGATTTTTCGAGATCATCAGCAATGTCCGAAGCGATTTCCACACCCCGATTCATAGGTCCCGGATGCATCACTAGCACATCATCACTGGCGACTTGTAATTTTTCACGGGTCAAACCCCAATATTTATAATATTCTCTGAGGCTTGGGAGAAAGGCGCCTTGCATACGCTCTTGTTGGAGGCGTAACATTATGACCACATCTGCGCCTTTTAGGCCGTCCTCCATGGTATGATAGACTTCAACGCCTAAACTTTCTGCGTCTGTAGGAATTAACGTTGGCGGCGCGACCAAACGTACTTTTGCGCCCATCGCATTGAGAAGATAGATATTTGACCGTGCAACGCGGCTATGGGTCACATCCCCTGAGATGGCGACTGTTAGACCATGGATATGTCCTTTGCGTCTTCGGATTGTCAGGGCATCCAGAAGAGCTTGTGTCGGATGCTCGGCACGCCCATCGCCCGCATTGAGGACTGGGCAATTCATTTCTCTAGAGAGAAGCCTTACAGCGCCGCTATCTGCATGGCGCACTACAAGGGCATCGGGGTGCATTGCATTCAATGTCGCCGCAGTATCAAGCAGGGTTTCTCCCTTTTTGATGCTGCTGTTACTCGTGGACATAGAAATTGTATCCAGGCCAAGACGTTTGCCAGCCATTTCAAAGCTCATGAGCGTCCGCGTTGAGTTTTCAAAAAACAGATTTATCTGGGTACGACCAGCAAGCTTATCAGTTTTTTTCTGAGACGATCTATTTTGATCTGCGTAGGCATCAGCGCGATCTAAAAGATATTTAATCTCGATCGGATCAAGATCCCAGATGCCTAAAAGATGGGAATGCGGAAAATAACTACCTGAGGGCGGAGGAACTTCCGCGCGCATGTAGGCGCCTGATTGCGGCTCAGAATTTTTAATGTCTTTGCTCATTAAAGGGGCCTTATATGGTGAAACTTGTTCTTTGTAAACAGTAATTTAGGGCAGCGCCCTGTAACCTTACTTTTAAAGGGCATGCAGCGCCCCTTGCAGAATATAACTGGCGGCTAGCTTATCCACAAGTTCTGCACGGCGAGCGCGGCTGCGATCTGCTTCGATAAGTGTACGTTCTACAGCAGCTGTTGAGAGACGTTCGTCCCATAGGGCTTGGGGCAGAGGGATCTTATCAAAGAGGTTTTTACTGAAGGCCATGGTTGATTGACAGCGCGGGCCTTCTGAACCATCCATGTTGACCGGCCAGCCTAGGATAAAACCGCCGACATTTTCTTGTTGAACGATTTCACTGAGTCGTTCAACATCCTTTGAAAATTTTGTTCGTCTGATCGTTTCCATTGGGCTCGCTACCATTTGCATGGTGTCAGACAGGGCAAGGCCAATGGTTTTACTGCCAATATCCAATCCTAATATGCGCTTATAGTCGCCTACAGCAGATTTAAACTCTGGTATTGGATAAATAACGTCGGCCATAAATATTAGTCACTTTGTGTTTGAGTGCGAAGAAACCATGCCTTTTTACGCTGTTCGATGTTGTCAATCAAGTTCATGTAGAAAAGATTATAATCATAGGCATGCATGTTGAGGCCAGACATTTGATATTGCTCCCAAACATTTCCTTTTAATTGTCGATCAAGGAAGAGGGCACCGTTTTTATCGCACTGTGCCCCAAATCGATCTTTGGAGACTGCTGGTATTGGTGTTGTATCCACGTACATATCAATGGCGCCCTTATGATCGTTTGAGGATGCTGTACCACCAACGGTCCAAGTTAGTGGGTTTGTGCATAGCATACTTGTGCCTGCGCGGGGTTTTCCAGTGAAGCCTGGGGTGCTTTTCATATAAGCAGTCAACATATCTGCATTGCCGTCCATTCCAAAAGTTTGCCAGCTTATAATGCAATTTGTGTCTTCTGCGCGTTCACAGGCATTAAAACCTAAGGCGGGAATATCCGCCTCAACGCTGACAGGCCAGCCCACAAGGTAGGCCGCGATCATTCTCTTGCCAGCATCTGTACCTTTCAGGCGTTGCATTAGAAGAGGGATGGCATGCATTGACCCTTGACTGTGGGCTGCGATGAAGAATGGCCGCCCCTCATTCAGATTGGTGATGTAATAATCAAAGGCTTTGACTACATCACTATAAGCCAACATAAAGGCCTGAAGATTTTGTCCAGATGTATCAAAGAAAGCCCCAAAGTTAGCTTGGCGGTATTTGGGGGCAAACAATCTGGCTTCTTGGTTAAAGGCCGTCAGATGGGATTTGATAGCCAAACTGTTAGAACGGGCAGTCGCTTTTGCATCGTCATAGGCGGCATTCCAGCGATCATTTGCAAAGCCACTGGTCGGATGAATATAAAAAACATCAACAGAGGCCTCAGGAGAGCGGCCTTCTGCCCCATCAACTCTGAATGATGCGGTGGGGTGAATAAGGGCTGGTTTTACTAACCATGCTGAATCCTTATGATACTCAGGGGTATGGGCTGAGGCCTCGTCTTTGATCTTGGTTTTAATACCAAAAGCAAGGCGCATGGGACCCATAGGGTCTTGTTCCCACCAGATGCGTGCAGCAAACATAACAATAAGCACAGCAACAATAATGAGAAGAAAACAGCCTGCGGGCTTCATTTTTGATTTTTGAGTTTCTTCACCCATGAGGTTTCTCCCTTCCCTTTGGATCGCGTATTGTGCAGTGTTGTACTGATGATTGCGCTAGCCTGTAAAGCTAAAATTCAACAACAGATGAAATTTTACTATTTTCATACCATAGACTTTCTAGACCTCTATGGATACACTTTCTACCTTGTGGGCTTTATAAATTAGAATAGAATGAGTTGAGTGATGAATGAAACATGGCTGACTGATGTAACGTTAAATACAGGAATGATTTATCTACGGCCGTTGGAGTGGGGGGACCGTGAAGCTCTGATTGAAGCAGCTTCGGACGGCGAACTTTGGAAGTTATGGTTCACATCCGTGCCTAGCGCTGAGACGATTGATGCCTATATTGATAAAGCTCTTAGAGATAAAGAAAAGGGGGAAGCGCTCGCCTTTGTTGTGGGGCTGCAAGAAACGGGACAGATCATCGGATGTAGTCGCTTTTGTCATGCAGATTCGCTGAATAAACGGGTTGAAATCGGCTATACATGGTATTCTAAGTCATACCAAAGAACCGCCGTGAATTCGCAGTGTAAGTTACTGCTGCTTTCTCATGCATTTGAACAGTTAGGCGCCATTGCTGTTGAGTTTAAAACGCATCACTCTAATGAAAGATCGCAAACCGCGATCATGAGATTAGGGGCAAAGCATGATGGAATACTTCGCCAGCACCAGAAGCTAGCTGATGGATCTTACAGGGATACGTATGTCTATTCAATTTTGAATAGGGAATGGCCAGATGTAAAGGCCAGACTTGCGTTAAAAACGGATCTAGCATCGTAATATTGATGTCTCAGGCTAATCGCGGTCCATATACCGCTATTTTTTTACAATAGGCATCCATTTTTTTTTACAATACTCATCGATTATTTTTACAATGAAAATTCCCCATAAAGGGGAAATAATAGAATATGTTTAATTTGACCGTAGGGCAGGTGACTAAATTCATAGGATGGATTAGAGATCACTACTGTAGTGTATGGGATACCGCTGTCATTACACGTAGCAAAAGCCTCTTGCTCCTTTCACATGAACTCCTCCTCAACGCCCCTAAACCCTAGGCCAAATTAAACGCGTCTGGAAAATGAGCGAAAAAAACCAGACTTCGCTGAGGTCCAATGCAACTGCGTTATTACACGTCATTCCTCAGCTTTGCTAAGAAGCGGGAGGCAATCAATCAAGTGGGAGGATTGCAGAGCGTCTCTTTCTTAGCTTGACACTTATAGGTATAATTAAAACACCCAATAAGAGCAATAGGGCGGTAAGTGAAAAAAATTAAACAATTCGAAAATCATTTTCATTAGTTTGCGCCCTTATGACAATTACCCCTTGAATTCAGCGGCGCTTGCCGTTAATGTCCGCCCTTGAGTGCGGTGAGTTTGCACCGCAGCATTATGACCTTCCTCACCTATAAAATAGTAAGGATTTTCCATGTCAGAGATCGACAAGGCAACGGTTGCCAAGATTGCGCGTTTATCGCGGATAAAAATTGATGAAGAAAAGCAAGCCGCTCTTGCGGGTGAATTGAATAATATCTTGGGTTGGATAGAACAACTCGAAGAGGTTGATACAGACGGTATCGAGCCAATGGCTTCTGTCGTTGATACTAAATTGAAATGGCGAACAGATGTTATCACGGATGGTGATAAGCAAGAATCTGTTTTGAAAAATGCACCAAAAGCTGAATATGGTTTTTTTGCAGTCCCTAAAGTGATTGAGTAGGGAAGGGATCCAATGACTGATTTAAATAAATTAAAAATCGCAGAAGCCCGGGACCTTCTTGGTAAAGGTGAGTTGTCTTCTGTCGAACTAACAGAAGCTCATATTTCTGCAGTTGAAGCCTCTAAACCACTGAACGCCTATATCGAGAGCACATCAGAGATTGCGCGCACTCAAGCAAAATCTGCGGATGCTCAGATCAAAGCAGGCAATCAAAAAGGAATGACAGGCATCCCAGTTGGGATTAAAGATTTGTTTGCAACCAAAGGGGTGCATACACAGGCTTGTTCTAAAATTCTCGATGGCTTTAAGCCTGAATATGAAAGTACAGTCACACAAAATCTGTGGGATGATGGAGCTGTAATGCTTGGAAAACTCAATATGGATGAGTTCGCCATGGGCTCTTCAAATGAGACATCTTTTTACGGCAATGTATTAAATCCATGGCGCCTCAAGACGGCTGCGGGTGAAAAAGATACAGTACCTGGCGGATCTTCTGGTGGTTCTGTGTCCGCAGTTGCTGGTTTTGCGGCCATGGGCGCGACGGCTTCTGATACAGGCGGATCAATTCGTCAACCTGCTGCCTTCACTGGAACCTTTGGTATCAAGCCTACGTACGGCAGGTGCTCAAGGTTTGGTATGGTTGCTTTTGCGAGCTCTTTGGATCAGGCAGGTGTTATTACTAGGGATGTACGCGACGGCGCTATCATGCTAGAGAGCATCTCTGGATTTGATCCTAAAGACAGCACGTCTGCAAAACTTGATGTGCCTAATTTTGAAGCGGCACTTACAGGCGATATTAAAGGATTGAAAGTAGGGATCCCTGCAGAATATCGTCTAGAGGGTACGCCACAAGAAATTCTTGATATTTGGGATAAGGGCATCCAGTGGATGAAAGAAGCGGGTGCTGAGATCGTTGAGATTTCATTGCCGCATACTAAATATGCATTGCCCACATATTATATTGTTGCCCCAGCAGAAGCATCGTCCAATCTTGCCCGTTATGACGGGGTTAGGTATGGCCTCAGAGAGACTGTAGACGGCGATGGCCTTATTCCTATGTATGAGGAAACGAGGGCTGCAGGCTTCGGTGAGGAAGTGCAGCGCCGGATTATGATTGGAACCTATGTCCTTTCAGCTGGCTATTATGATGCTTATTATTTGAAAGCGCAGCGAGTTCGCCAACTAATTAGTCGGGATTTCAAAGAGGCCTTTGAAAAATGCGATGTCATTCTAACTCCAACGGCGCCTTCAGCAGCCTTCGAGTTTGGGGCAAAGTCTGATGATCCTCTTGCCATGTATTTGAATGATGTCTTTACAGTCCCTGCATCGCTTGCAGGTATCCCAGGATCGTCTGTGCCTGCAGGACTAGACAAAGATGGGTTGCCGCTTGGGCTTCAAATTCTTGGAAAAGCATGGGATGAAGAAACCGTGTTAAAAGTTTCTCATGTATTAGAGATGGCTGCTGCCTTCACGCATCAGCCTTCAGAGTGGTGGAGATAAGACAATGACATATTTAATTCAGGGCGCAACAGGCGATTTTGAAGTTGTAATTGGTCTAGAGGTTCACGCTCAGGTCATCTCAAATGCTAAGCTTTTTTCAGGTGCCTCTACAGAATTTGGTGCAGAACCTAATTCAAACGTGTCACTTGTTGATGCTGCGATGCCTGGCATGTTGCCAACCATAAATGAAGAATGTGTGCGCCAAGCAGTTCGCGCTGGCCTAGCAATTGGCGCGCAGATCAATAAATATAGTAAGTTCGATCGAAAGAATTATTTCTATGCAGATCTGCCGCAAGGGTACCAAATTTCTCAGTTTACCCACCCCATCGTTGGTGAGGGTGTTGTTCGGATTGATCTGGGGGATGGAAAGACAAAGGACATTGGGATTGAGCGCATACATCTAGAGCAAGATGCTGGGAAGTCTATGCATGATCAACATCCAGAATATACCTATGTTGATTTAAACCGAACAGGTGTTGCATTGATGGAGTGTGTCTCTATGCCTCACATGCGCAGCCCTGATGAAGCTGCTGCTTATATCACAAAGCTTCGGACAATCTTCCGTTATATTGATGCCTGTGACGGTAACATGGAGCAAGGCTCTATGCGTGCGGATGTGAATGTATCTGTCAATCGACCGGGAGAAGAGTGGGGCACGCGTTGTGAGATTAAAAACATGAACTCGGTCCGCTTCATTCGTCAAGCTATTGAAGTCGAAGCACGACGTCAGGTCGATATTATCGAGGATGGTGGTTCAATTGATCAGGAAACACGTCAGTTTGATCCAGTGAAAGGGATCACACGCTCCCTTCGTTCAAAAGAAGATGCTCATGATTACCGGTACTTCCCGGATCCAGACTTGCTGCCACTAGAATTTGATGATGCTTTTGTTGAAGCAGCTCGGGCAAGTCTTCCTGAATTACCAGATGCCAAGCATGATCGTTTTGTTTCTGAACTTGGTCTGAGTGATTATAACGCGTCTGTTCTTGTGGCAGAAAAAGAAAATGCTGACTATTTTGAAGCTCTTCTTGAAGCTATGGGGGCTGGATCAGATGCTAAAAAAGCTTCTAATTGGGTAACAGGGGATTTGTTTGGGGCGTTGAATAAAGCCGGTAAACCAATTGGAAATAGCCCTGTCTCTCCTACGATGGGAGCGGAACTTCTAAAACTTGTTGCTGAAGATGTTATCTCTGGCCGTGTGGCAAAGGAAGTTTTTGCTGATATGTTTGAGACAGGCAAGGGTGCTGCTCAAATTGTAGATGAAAAAGGCTTGAAGCAAGTTTCTGATACAGGTGAACTTGAAAAAGTCATCGATGATTTGATCGCTGCAAACCCTGGACAGGTTGAGCAATATCGTGCTGGTAAGACCAAGCTTATTGGCTTCTTTGTTGGTCAAGTGATGAAGGCAACAGGCGGATCAGCAAATCCTGGCGTTGTGAATAAAATCTTAAAGCCTAAACTAGATGGGTAAAGGTGAGAGCTAAAAACAATTTTAAAAGGGAGCCTTATGAGCTCCCTTTTTTATTGGGGAACTCAAGCGCATTAACAACTTTTATCATCATGGTAGCACTATCAAGGTCATGAGGTTTAGCAATAGTATGCTGCTTTTCTGCTGACGCCCAACAGACAGGACATTGCCGATCATCATCTGTGGACTTTTCATTCCACTCTATATATTCATTCTCACATGTTTTACTTGTACATTTCCAAACATTCATTACTCGAAACCTATATTTTCTCTCGTGATAAGCTATTAATAGCACTTTTAGGTGATTTTTGACTATATTTGCCTAAAAGTTTAAATAACTTTAATGGACCTGCCTTATTCTCGCTTCAGCATATGTCTATAAGGGATAAATATTAAAAAACTCTGATGATGGTGACCTATGAAAATAAAATTAGCCTATTTTGTTTGTGTGCTAACTGTTTTATCTACCCCTGAAGTTTATGCGGACGACTCTAAACGTGCATGGTCAATTCAGCTTGAGAACGATGTATTTAGTCAGTTCTTTGGACTTAGAAAAAGCGATTCAGAAGCTTCAGATTTTGATGGGGACAAGGATTATACACAGGGAGTTAGATTGGGACTCACCATCCGAGATCGCACAGACCTTCCTTTTCACTCTCTCCTTAAAGACTTACATATGATTGGAGAGGCTGACGATGATTCTAATCGAAAGGTGCATGTAACCTATCAGGCTTTTCTTGGTCAGAATATCTATACCCCCACCGACATTACCAAAAGCCATCTTCTTGTCAATGATCGCCCCTATGCGGGATATTTATACTTTGGTAGTAATATCACCCGCCAGAAAGGACGCCATTTAGAAAGTCTAGAACTTGATGTCGGCGTGATTGGCCCGCTTTCTGGCGCTAAACAAGTCCAGACAACTTGGCATACTCTTATCGATACACGGGAACCTGAGGGGTGGGATAATCAACTGAGCAATGAACCCGCCCTAACAGTCATATACACGCGGGCAGTGAATATGCCGTTGCTCGCAAAAAAGTCCGGAGAGATCGGCGTTGGCATGGACATCACGCCCCACGGCACTTTGGCCTTAGGCACTGTCTATACGCACGTGAGTGTTGGCGGTACTCTCAGAATCGGCACAGGACTGGAGAGGGAAATGATGAGTCCCAACAGAATTCAGCCCAGCCAGCCAGGGTCTGATATCTTTTCAGGAAAAGGGATGGATTTTTATACATTCATTGGCATTGAGGGGAGAGCAGTCGCAAGAAATGCCTTTCTTGATGGTAACGTGTTCAGTGAGAGCCACCGTATTGATAAAAAACGGTTCGTCGGAGAGTTCTCTATTGGATTTGTCGGTTTCACAGAGAGCTGGCGGCTTTCCTATACGCATGTGTTTAGAAGCCGTGAATTCGTTAATCAGAGGAAGGGTGATTTTTTCGGAAGTGTTTCGCTCACGAAGTTGTTTTAAGCTTTGTTCAAATTGAGGCAGTTACATGAACAATGACTGAATGAGGTTATTCAGAAACTATTCAGTGCCCTTCAGTTAGTGTGAAGGCATACTCAGAAAAGGAGGTAAAAATGACAAGAATAAATAATAATACGACAGCTCTGATCCTCGGTGCCCTTTTCATCCAGACAAGTGCAGTATCTGTTCAGGCTTTTGAGCCCCACACATCTATTGAGCCCCTAGGCACGAGTATCATCGTTAAAGATGAGAGAAAGGCCAAAAAAGAGAAAAGGGCGAAAAAAGAAAAGAAAGCCAGAAAAAAGAAAGCTAATAAAAACAAGCGCTCTTCACGTGTAGAAAATAGACCAGCCAGACAAGCAAATAAAAGAGTCGTTCACCGTGCAGACTCTAAAAAAGATAAGAGAGTTGACCGCAGAAAATCTCCAAGAGAGTTAAGGAAAGAAGCGAAACAGTATGATAAAAGAGCTGACCATATCGATGATCGGGCGAGAGATTTTCGCAAAGATAGTAAAAAGCTTGATCGTCAGGCAAACAGATTAGATAAGGCGGCTCAAAACAAGCGCCGTGAAGTGAAAAGGCTGAAGCAGTTAAGACAAAATAGCTCGGGAGCTCAAAAAGACTATTACAATAGAAGAATTAAAACTCTGACTTTGGATGCTCGGAGAATGAACGAGAAGGCTGACGTTTTTGAAAACCGTGCAGATCGTGCTTACAGCAAATCAAAGAAGTTGAAAAATAAAAGCAACCGTCTTGAGAATCATGCGGATCGTAAGCGACGGATAGCACGCCATAAAGATTGGAGATATGATCGCAGAGCCTATGAGTTTTCAATTGGATGGCAGTCGCGGTACTATGACCGTCATTATGGGCACCCAAGGCATTACTATACAAGCTTTCCGCGCTATAAATATTGGCATAAGAAAAGTCACTATTATGCCGGAAGACGCATTCATACACCGCGGGTTGTCTTTCACTTAGGAAGCTATTGGTATGGGTACCCAATTTCAGGCAGCTATCACCACTGTGACCATGGTTTCATCCAGAATGGGTATCACTATCACCCATACGGTGTCGCCCCGCACAATCATCACGCTCATTACCATGATGATGATTTTGCTGAAGAAATCCTCGCAGGTGTATTAGCAGGGCTGATCGTTTATGAGATTTTAGATTAAGATGAGGTCTAAAGTGCAAAAACAATCAAAAGTATAAAGCTAATACACATTCCCTTGCCCTTTGAAACGTAAAACTTTCAAAGGGCCTTTTTGGTTAATCTCTCTTATGGGTCTTCTGAATGATAAGTGACTTGATTGCGGCCATTTTCCTTGGATGCATAAAGGGCATTGTCTGCATGGTTGATCATTTCACTGATGTCTTCAATGAAATGAGTGTTTACCCCAATTGAGATTGTAAATTTAAGAGGGAATTCTTCACCTTCAATTTCAAGCTCAAGTTCAGAAACTTTTTTACGCAACTCCTCAAAATAGGAAACCATATAGCCATCATCCATATCGGTATAGAGCGCACAGAATTCTTCACCGCCAAATCGGGCAATTAAATCGGTTTCCCTCGAATTCTCTAGAAGACAATCTGAAAGGGCTTTGATGGCTCTATCCCCAACATCATGTCCATAAGTATCATTCACTGATTTAAAGTGATCAATATCAAAGGCGGCAATTTTAACGGTGATCTGTTTTCTTCTTGCCTGAGCGAACAGTCCTTTGGCCCGTTCGAAAAAGGCTCTTCTGTTGTAAAGGCCAGTTAAGAAATCATGCTGCGCCATATAGTCCAGCTGCTTAAGTTGATCTTGCATTTGCATGATTGTATTGACCCGTGTAAAAAAGTCCGTATGGCGAAAAGGAAAATCAATGTAATCATTGGCCCCGTATTTGATATTTCTGTTTCCAATTCTATTCACTTCTGATTGTAGTGTTAAAACTGGAATATATTTATTTTTTGGGCTTAGACGGATCTCCTTTAAAAGCTCAAAACCATCTCCGTCTTTCATTTCATCCATCAAAACAATAAGCCCAAGATTTTCTTTGTTTTCGACCCATCTTTTTCCTTCTTCGACAGAATCCACAACAACACACTGCATTTGCATTAATTCTAGACTGTCAGCCACAGCACGTTGCATAGAACGATCACTACCGGCAATAAGGGCAGTAATATGTGTATTTCTTGTAAGTCTATCGACCAGTTTAACTACATAGTCTAGACTAATCGCACTGTCCTTCATCACATAATCAATGATACCATGTGACAGCATCAAACGGCGCTTGTCTGTGTCATAACTGCCTGTGAAAACGATGGACGGGATATTATTTTCTATACAATATGGCACAATTTCCCCGTTAGGGGCGTCAGGAAGGCCAAGATCTAGAAGTGCGATAATATAATTTGATTGATGCTGAGCAATAAAAGTCATGGCTTCTTCCATAGACTTTGCCCAGTCAACTTCATAATTCATTTTTTGGGTAATATTTCTACAAATAAATTCGCCAAAAAACTTGGTGTCTTCCACCAATAAAATACGTTCTTTCATAAAGGTGCCCTAATGTCTGCTACCTATATTTCCCAATACTCAATCTTAGAGTAATATTCATTTTTATAGTAAGACAAGGAAAATGATAATATTTTTTTAAGAAATTGGTATTATGGTTAAATTTCTTGTTCTGAGTATACTTAAGTTTAACCGTGATTTTCTATGAGGGAAGGGATCATTCATGGGGTGTGTAGACAAGGAATTAGAGGCTTTCGTTTTTGAAAGGCTCTCTGCAGCGAGGCAAGGTCAAAAAACAGCTTTGTATGATCTAGGGTTACTTTACTCTGCCGGGCAGGGTGTTGAAAAGAATAATATCGAGGCCTACAAGTTTTTTAATCTAGCGGCACGACGCGGGCTTAAACGCGCGAAAGTTGATCTTCACGATGTGTCAAAAATAATGAAGGGCACTGAAATTAAAGAAGCTAAACAGAAATGCAAAGATTGGCTGCACCTATAGAATTGCAGATGAGGGATATTTATCTAACTGGTACTAAGAATGAAAAAAGGCGGGTTAAATACCCGCCTTTCGTTGTTTTAGAGGGCGTGATTAGCCGTTATTAACTTCAAGAGCTTTATCAATGATCAGCTTGATATGATCACGGTGGGCTCTTGTGCTAATATCACGAGTGCGTGCCCGATCCATGTCTTTCCGGATGCTTTTCAACTGGTAAAGAGCTGAAGAGCGACCTATAAAGTCATAGGCTGGGTTGCTCAGCATGCCAATCAAGCTATTCACATAGCCCAACTGAAGGTTCTGACGAACACCATTGACAGTATTACGGATATCATCTTCGAAGACGGCAGCTGATAAATCGTCCATCATTTCTGCAGCACTATACTCGTTGCCATACATTTGAGTGTCACTCAAACGTGTTATGGTGCGAGGGTGCAAGAGCTGGCTCATGACATCGCGGTGGATGTTATAAGTCCGCATTAACAGTTTTGGATCCTCAGTGATCGCAAAGTGGTTAAAACCACGGCGCTTAATTGCAAGGTGAGAGATCAACTCTGCAGAGGCCTCAAAAGCATCTGGTGCGAAGATTTGCTCTCTAAGAACTTTCATCGCTTCTTTCTGCTTCGCAAGAGGAACTGGGCGGTACGGTGCTACTGCACCTTCTTGACCAGGCTCAGATCGATCTACATAGACACCGCCAACATAGCGAGACACTACACGTCCTTGCCATAGCATGTCACCCGTAAGGATTGCATAGCTGTTTCTTAAGAACTGATAGTTATCAGCATCGCCAAGAACTTTGTCTTTGAGGGTCTCCATGGCCGCTTTATCACTGGCTAAACGCTCGCTAGCGAAAGCAACAGCATCATCTGTCATATCGTAGATGTTTACACGTGGGTCAATAGCTTTACCTGGAGCTCGCATATCATCGGCGTCATTACCGAACGCAAGCTTAGGTTCTGTCGAGCGTGAAAGCAGAGCTTTACGTTTAGCAGGATCTTCCATGTCAGGACTATAGCCAAATTGAATTGCCCAGTGATCATATGGACCAGGCTTTACTGTATAATAGTGGGCCTGATCTTTACCCTTCGGGGCAAAGTTAATCGCTGGGTAATCCATAACAGAACCTACAAGACCATCGCCTTGTTTGCTGATGTCATCTTTTTCAGCGAAAGAACGCGCTTGAGTGGCTTTCATATTGTGATTTAGACCAAGTGTGTGGCCAACCTCATGAAGAATGAGATAATAAAGCGATTCTTCAACGATTTTCTTAGACTCTTCTGGTGAGCGTCCCTGTGCAGCGGCAAGCGCCTGGCCCACAAGGTTGTTCATTTGAAGCGTATAAGACGCGTTACAATGTTTGGCATGGTCATTAAGTTTGGCCATGAATGCATTTGCTTCTTCGTCAACGTGATCTTCTTTAATAAAGGCATTTTCAAAGATTTTGCTCTGGTTTACACGATTGGTAATGAAGCTATACTCAAGCATGATATCAGCGCCAAGGATTTGACCAGTACGCGGGTTTGTAAAGCTTGGGCCATATCCGCCGAAAGGAGGTTGAGGACTAGATGTCCAACGAAGTACATTATAGTTAATGTCTTCTGCTGTCCAATCAGCATCATCAGGCTGAACTTTTACGGCGATAGCATTTTTAAGGCCAGCTGATTCAAATGCTTCATTCCAAGCGAGAGTAGCCTTTTTAATCACATCACGATATTCAACCGGTGTGGTGTTCTCAATCCACCATGTTATTGGCTCTTTCACCTCAGAAACAGCCTGCGTAGGATCTTTCTTCTCTAGATGCCAACGATTAACCATGTCACGCCACGGTGTTGCACTCCGATCAGTTAAAGAAGTCACGCTATCTAGGAAATATCCAATACGTGGATCATCCATTCGTGGTATAAAACCATTATCTTCTGGCATTCTTACGAAAGCGTGATGAACACTAACATTTACATTGCGTGAATCGACGACAGCAGCACTGGCTGGTCCAGTTGGGCGCGGTGTTGAATATACATAATCAACCTTAACGGCTGTATTGTCTTTAAAGCTTTTGGCAAAATTAATCTTAGACTTTTTTGGGTTCATTTTACCAAGAGTGAATTGACCCGGGCGCGGACGAGGACCGCCAAGGCGTTTAATGGGATCAAGGCCTTCGCCTTTGAAGATGGCAGTTGCATCAACAAGGAAAGCTTTTTTGTCTTTAGACTTAGCTTCGATTTTTAAAATTTTGCTCAGAGCATCAGATCTGTTGGCTTTTTCAGCGCGTGCAATCGCCTGATCTTTATCAAAATGAAAGCTAGTATTGACAGTGTGCAATTCAATAGTATCGCGAACTTTAACAAATTTCATTACGGCATTCGCACGATACTGACCTGTAAAGTGGCCACCTTCGACAACACCATTAGAAATTACAGAGTTGTAAATAAATTCTTTACCAAGGTGATCCTTGGAAATTTCCATTTTTAATTTGCCGGTCTTAGGATCTTCATAAAGCTTGAAAAAACCATCTTTGACTGTGAAGTCTTTTGTAACTTCGCTAATCGTTTTCTTTTTTTTCTTCTTTTTCTTTTTTGCATCCTTGCCGTCTTTTTTGGCGTCTTTGCCATCAGCCTTTTTGTCAGACTTTTTATCGTCTTTCTTTTTATTATCTTCTTTTTTAGGCTTATCTTTTTTCGGTTTTTCTTCCCCTGGCTTATCCCCGTCATCAAAAGCAACAGATGGCATAGCAACAGCTGTAATTGAAAGGAGAGCGACAGAAGTCATTAGCCCTTTTAGTGTTTTATCAAGTGTTTTCATTTGATCCTCCAAATTTGAACCTCTTCTGACTGATAACACAATCAGCCATTCTTACGCATCAAGCTCCCCCTAGAGCTTGTGAGGCGTGATACGTAGAAGTAGTGTGATAATTGAAAGAATCAAAAGAACAGTCAATAGTTAATCTACGGAACAAACTCGACTCGTCTTATGAAATAAACGGTTGATCGAAAAATAAAGAAAGTCAGCTTATTTTCGGAGGAATTTTTTCAAATCAAGAATGGTTTGTTCACATTTAACGTCAGGCTTTTTTACAGAGAATGCCGTCATTAGATTTTTGAAATCAACCGTGGCAAAAACACGATCATATTTATCTTTGGCGAGCATGAGAAGATGTGTGCGAGCCTTATCTACAAATTCATTCATGATTTCAGGCTCTTCTTTGCAATATATTGCAGTCCCGCCAATTTTTGCAAGGCGTTTGGCTTCTTTGATGGCAGCCGATTCTTTAGCAGGTTTCATAGGATCATCTGCTTGTAGAGGTTGGGCAAGACATAAGAGAGTTAAAGTAATAAGAATGTATAATATTCTGCTCATTGAATGATTTTCCTAGTTAATATATTACTCTACTCGTGAAGAACGGCAAAAAAACGGCAGTGCCTTAGAAAACAGCGTGTATTTGGTTTCTACCATTTTCCTTCGCTTTATATAAGCCTTGATCAGCTCTATCCAAGGCTGGGTCACATTTTTCTTCATGGCTCTTACAGGCGCTCAATCCAATTGAAACGGTCATGTTTATCGTATGTGCTTCAAACGTGATCATCTCATTTTCGAGTGACTGCCTGATTGTTTCAGCAAGTTGTTCAAGTGGGGTTTGGGTCTCGCTGGTCAACATAATTGCAAATTCTTCCCCGCCTAATCGCCCGACAAAGCTGTCTTTTGGAGCCTTTGCAGTCAATAGATCAGCCACAACACATATACAGTGATCACCAGTTGCATGGCCCTTTGTATCATTAATGCTCTTAAAGTGGTCAATATCTATCATCATGACATAAACTTTATGCGTATCTTTAACAGTCGCTATAAGATCAGTCGCAGCATTCATAAATGAACGTCTATTCAATAGCCCACTCAAAGGGTCCGTATTCGCTAGCCGTTCTAGCTCTTCACGAGCGTCGAATAATTCTTCTGCCAGATGCGCATTCTGCTGTGCCTGTAACTCCAACTGCTCCTGAATATAGATATTATTCGCTTGATCTCCTACAAAGTCGGAGAAGTCTCGAATAACCCAGTGCCTATAGGTATTGCCTGCGCCATCTTTGAGAGTTTTAGTGATGCGGTGATATACTTTACCCTCAAGGCCTTGGATCTCTTCTTGATATTTAAGGTCACTTTGTTGAGTTATAAATCTAAAGGTTTTGTCTACCTCTTCTGGATTGAGGCAGAGGGCGTGAAATTTTTCAAAAAAATCTGAGGCTGTGGGATTATTTGAGAGGCCTTGATCTTGGCAAAATTGTTTTGCTAAGTTCGTCATATAAATAATATTCAGCTCTTGATCATGGATGATTCCCATCAATTCCATTTTCTTATAAAAGCCTGCTACGATTTTATCTAATGAGTTCATTTTACACAGCCTACTATCCCTTCTGCGCTTATAATCTGCATTAGCGTATAAAGCAACAAAAGCGGTGCATTTTATTTTTTTGAAGGGTTTCTTCTTGAGCCCTCGTACCATAAGAGACGCTCAGAGCGAGGACAATCCTTAAGATTTGACAAGCGGCGTTTATTTTTGCAACTGAAAGGACAAACAATGAATAAGAAAATCAAAACACTGACAGTAGGGGTTATTCTTTCCGTCTCAGTGACAGGCCTTTCCGGTCTAACCGCGGATGATCACAAGATGAAGCGCAAAGAAATGCGTAAGAAAATGCTTGAACATATTGAAACTTCTTTTGCTAAAAGAGATCTCAATGGGGATGGGTCTATTTCCCACGCTGAAATGATGGAGCAAGTAAGCCATAATTTTTCGAAGATTGATGTGAATAAGGATGGTAAAATTGTCTTAGAGGAGTTGCCCCAAGATTTGTCAAAGCTTCGTCAGATGATCGGGGCTGGAGAGATGAATCCTCTGCGCAAAAGACTTCAGGCAAAGAGAGAGGAAATGCAGCATGAAAAGCAGCATGCAGAGAAGAAGCTCAAAAAGAAGCCAACGCGTATGGGAATGATTGCTCGTATGGACCGTGACGGGGATGAAGCTATCAGTCTTGAGGAATTCTCGAAACGGGCCGTTAAAAGATTTAAAAGAGCTGATAGGAATGGAGATGGCTTGGTCTCGCTGAAAGAAACAAAGAAAGCCCTTAAAAAGGGAGTGAAGACGATGCGTAAAAAAAATAAAAAGAAAAGAGCTCGATCTGAATAGACCGTTCTATTCTCCTGGTTGGAAAGGCTATGATTGAACTATGATATACTTTCTGACCTCACTTGAAGATCAGTATCCTTGGGATGCTGGTCTTTTATCTTGGGTATTTTATCTTTTTTACTTCCCTTTGACAGTTGCCATTTTTTTGCCATAGCCATGGGTCAACTTTTTATGATCAATGGCTCTTTAAACTTGCGCTTTCTAGGGCAACACCCTAATGTGGCGCAGATTT
Organism: Temperatibacter marinus; assembly: GCF_031598375.1. Taxonomy (NCBI): domain Bacteria; kingdom Pseudomonadati; phylum Pseudomonadota; class Alphaproteobacteria; order Kordiimonadales; family Temperatibacteraceae; genus Temperatibacter; species Temperatibacter marinus. The sequence goes on along the minus strand of NZ_CP123872.1, from coordinate 2,845,851 downwards.
TTAAGGTTTAAGTTCAGTACTCAGTTGGCGAGGTATGTCATGTTTAAAGGTTCAATCACAGCACTCATTACTCCATTCACAGAGAATGGCGATGTGGACTATAAGGCATTTGAAAAATTTGTTGATTGGCAGATTAAACAAGGTACACACGGCCTCGTTCCCGTTGGTACCACGGGAGAAAGCCCAACGTTAAGCCATGAAGAACATAAAAGAGTTGTGCAAACTTGTATTGATGTTGCCGCTGGACGTGTCCCTGTGATTGCTGGCGCGGGATCAAATTCAACAAGAGAGGCCATTGATTTCGCGCTCTATGCAGAGCAAGCAGGTGCAGATGCAGTCCTGGTTGTCACACCCTATTATAACAAACCTAGTCAGGAAGGTCTTTACCAGCATTTTAAAGCCATTAATGACGCCATCTCAATTCCTATTATCATGTATAATATTCCGGGAAGATCAGTCATAGATATGACAGATGAAACGATGAAGCGCCTCTTTACTGATTGTGAAAATATTATTGGGGTAAAAGATGCGACAGGTGATTTGGCACGTCCCACATGGGCGCGACAAATAATGGGGCCAGAATTCCTTCAATTTTCTGGTGAAGATGCAACAGCTCTGGCTTTTAACGCTATGGGCGGTATCGGTGCCATTTCTGTCACATCAAATATTGCACCCGCATTATGTGCGGCTTTTCAAGAAGCAACCCTCGCTGGGGATTATACCAAAGCCTTGGAATTACAAGATAAACTTCTACCGTTGCATGATGCTATGTTTATGGAGCCGAGCCCAGCTGGTCCGAAATTTGCTGCGGAAATATTAGGGCTATGTAATCGCCGTGTTAGGATGCCGCTTCAGCCTCTCACGACGGCTCGTCAAAAATTATTATCAGAATTAATCGAAAATCTTGATCTCCCAAGCGCGAGTTCATAGGGCGTATAGCGAGAAAATGAATGGCACCGCCGAGAAAAAAATCAAAAACCGTTGGCAATAAAGTTAAGATCGCGGCTGACAACAGAAAAGCGCGGCATAACTTTTTTATTGAAGATGCTTTCGAAGCAGGCATTCTTTTGCAAGGAACAGAAGTAAAATCCTTGCGCAACGGTAAAGCAAACATTCAAGATGCCTATGCAGAAGAAAAAGACGGAGAGTTATGGCTGATCAATGCTCATATTCCAGAATTCTCTCATGGCAACCGCTTCAATCATTCTCCTCGTAGACCTCGAAAGCTACTGATGCACAAGCGAGAGATTAGTCGGCTAGGGGGCTCTGTTCAAAGAAGTGGTATGACATTGGTACCTTTAACTTTATATTTTGATGATAAAGGGCGTGCGAAGTTAGAACTTGGCCTCGCGAAGGGTAAGAACCTACATGACAAGCGTGAAACTGAAAAGCAACGGGATTGGAATAAGCAGAAACAACGCTTATTGAAAGATCACGCCTAATTTTATCTGCTATATTAATCCATCATCATTGTAATGTTGGAAGTTACTTCTTATCTCTTATCTAATGAAAATAATAAGACACTAGTCAAAATGTTTAAAAAAATTAGAGGAAAAATTCCTAATAATAGAATTGCCCGCTTCTTTGCTGGGATTTTCTTAATTATAGGGGGTATATTAGGTTTTTTACCAGTCCTAGGCTTCTGGATGATCCCCTTAGGGCTGCTGATCCTATCCACAGATTTTCCTGCAGTCAGACGATTTAGACGCAGACAAGAAGTGAAGGTGGGCCGGTGGTGGAAAAAACGCAAGGCCAGCATAACCAAAGACAGTCATAACAATAGACAGTCATAACAAAAGAGTAGGGGACAAATGACACATAATTTAGCAATTTCCTATGAAGATATACTTTCAGCAGCCACACTTTTAAAGGGGAACTCAGTACAAACACCCCTCTTGGAAAATCCTAACTTGAATGAGGCAATGGGGGGACGAATCTTAATTAAACCAGAATGTTTACAGCGAACTGGTAGTTTTAAGTTTCGAGGCGCCTATAACAGATTGGCACGACTTACGGATGATGAAAAAGAAAGAGGTGTCGTCGCCTTTTCTAGTGGTAATCATGCACAAGGCGTGGCTTACGCTGCAAAGCTCCTGAAGGTGCCGGCGATCATTGTAATGCCAATAGATGCGCCGAAATTGAAAATGGAAAATACAAAAGCCTACGGCGCAAAAGTCATCACCTTTGATCGATATAGTGAAAGCAGAGAAGCCATTGCTGATCAGATTTCAAAAGAGACAGGAGCCGTTGTTGTCCCTTCTTTTGATGATCCTCATATTATGGCCGGGCAAGGAACAATGGGCTTAGAAATAGCGCAGTCATGTCTCGATTTAAATATCGTGCCTGATCAAGTGCTTATCAATTGCGGAGGGGGGGGTCTATCGTCTGGTAGTTTCCTTGCGTTGGTTCACCATTTCTCTTCGCTGGAAGGCTATGTTGTGGAACCTGTTGGCTATGATGATACAAAACTGTCTCTTGAAACAGGTGTGATGCAGGATGCTGATATTACTCAGAAAAGCATTTGCGATGCTTTGCTGTCCCCAAGGCCAGGGAAATATACCCTGGAGGTCCTACAACATTTAAAAGTCAAAGGGTTGACAGTCAGTGATGCCGAAGCCCTGGAAACTGTGGCTTATTGTGCCCGTGAATTAAAACTGACAGGAGAGCCAGGCGGCGTTGTCTCGCTTGCAGCTGTCCTTAAGGGGAAAATTCCTGTTAAGGACAAAACCACTGTTGTGGTCATCAGCGGTGGAAATATTGATCCTGCCTTGCTGGAGAAAGCGCTATCAAATTATGGATAAAGACACTTTGTCATTGAATAATTTGAAATTTCCGCTATCTATTTCCCTGTAAGAGACATTCTTGGCATAAGGAACATGATTATGGATATCAAAGAACAGCAAGAAACCTATGATGGGTTTATGAGATGGACAAAATACGGCCTCATCGGTGTCATTGCCATTTTACTGGTCTTGGCTGCGATTGCTTAAGGCCAATCTTTTAGAAGATTAAAGACGTGAAAGCCCTGCTTCTTAGTAGGGTTTTTTTGTGGCTTGATCAAGGTCAACTCTGGCCAGCATTTCTTGGAATATAATCAGCCAAGAAATAAGGGGCATAATTGATGACACAGACATTGACCAAGACCGAGATAATGAATAAGGCTGGAAATCTACCTCGTTACACCAGCTATCCCACAGCAAACCATTTTTCTGAAAAGGTGACCTCAACTCAATCACTGGCTTGGGTTTCTTCTATATCAAGTTCTCAGGACGTCTCCCTCTATCTCCATATTCCTTTCTGTCGACAACTTTGCTGGTATTGTGGGTGCAATACTTCAGTTACTCACAAAGAAGACCCAATTTATAAATATCTTTCTTTGCTCGAGAGTGAAATTGCCATAATCGCTAGCCACTTAGATCCGTCCATTCGAGTAACCCATATCCATTTTGGTGGAGGATCTCCTACAATTGTTCCCGCCGGTAAATTTTGTAATTTGATGGATATTGTCAAGACCTCTTTTACTGTGTCAGATCATGCCGAAATTGCCATTGAAATGGACCCTCGAGAGATCTCAGAGGCAAAAGTCGCCGCTTATGCTAAGGCGGGAGTTAACAGGGCGTCTCTCGGCGTTCAGGATTTTGATTTAAACGTCCAGCGCTCTATAAATAGAATTCAACCCTTTAGACAAGTCTATGATAAAATTGAACTGTTAAGATCTTATGGAATTGAAAATATCAATGTTGATTTAATTTACGGCCTTCCTAATCAGTCTAAGGAAACTATTCATAAGACACTTGAGAAGACTGTCCTTCTCTCTCCCTCTCGGGTCTCGCTCTTTGGATATGCGCATGTGCCGTGGATGAAAAAGCACATGAAGTTGATAGACGAAACTAAACTGCCGAAAAGTGAAGAGAGAATGGAATTTTTTGAGCTTGCATCAGAGCTGTTGATAAAAGCGGGATATAGGGCTGTGGGACTAGATCATTTCGTGCGACCTGATGACACAATGGCCCGTGCCCTTGAGACACAAACTTTGAAAAGAAATTTTCAAGGATATACGATAGATACAGCAAAAAACCTTATTGGATTAGGGGTATCTGCGATCAGTCAGACAGAGGATGGGTACTGGCAAAATTTCACAGACTTGAAGCACTATAGAGCGGCAATCCGCTCTGGTGTCTGTGCGACAGGGAAGGGCCTTGCAGTAAACGAGGCGGATTTATTTTGTCGGGAAGTGATTGAGCAGTTAATGTGCTACTATCGTGTTGATCGTAAAAGCCTTTCTACACAGTCGAGTTATTATGATCAAATTTGGTCAGCAGCTCTTGAACAGTTGAGACCTTTAGAAGCACAAGGGATTGTGAAAATCGAGAATGAACAAATCATCCTTCTTTCTGAGACTCGTCAATTTGTAAGACTGGTTGCTGCCTCTTTTGACCAATATCTGACAGCTTCTAAGAACAAACACGCTCAGGTCGCCTAACAAAGTATAAATACAGACGGCGAGTGCTCAAGGGTAAATAGTAAAAAAGCGCGCCTGCACGGCACGCTTGCGCTTAATGATCTATGAAGTTGAAGAGGCTAAAGGAAAATTCTTTAACTCTAGTGGGCTGCAATGCCTTTAAGCTCATATTTCCCCTGTTCTAAGACACCAAAAAGGGTCGAGACTTCTGGGTGGTAAATAGGCTCATCTGTCGTATCTGCTAGCAGGTTTTGCTGTGAAACATATGCTTCATAAGAGCTGTCTTCATTCTCTGCAAGAAGGTGATAGAAAGGTTGTTCTTTGACAGGACGAATTTCCTCGGGAATAGAAAGCCACCATTCTTCCGTATTATCGAACTCAGGATCCACATCAACAATCACGCCTCGAAAGTCAAACAAACGATGTTTAACAATTTGACCGATTGAAAAAAGTGCCTTGTCTGTAACGATAATGTTTTGCTGCATGGTAAACTGCTCCTTCATCATCAGATAGAAACTATTAGTCCTGCTGTCAATCATTGGAATCGAACTTTTAAAATTTTCATCTAACCATCTGGAAAATAAACAAAAACGCACTATATATTTTGGTGTATGATCATGTTCATAATTTTGTCATGCTCTTTGCATAGGATGAAACGATGAAAAAAAAGAATCAGTAAAGTAAAATAAGGAATAAAAATATGTACCAGCCCATCAACAGCGAAGGCCTCACTCGACTAGCACATCTAGAATTAACACGTTTTAACCCGAAAACTCAAGATGAGGCGCGTCGCCATCTCATCAAACGGTTAGGCGCCTATGACCATGACGGGATCATTATTGAACGTAGTCTTGAGACCTACTACAATTTGCCAGCATAAGGAAAACTTATGCTTCTTGGAAGAGATGAAAGGCCTGCACTGTCAGGCCTTTTCCTCATTTATCCTTGAGCTTCAGGCTCAAGAAGTTTGTGCAGGTGAACGACAACATATTTCGTCATACAGTCATCAACATTTGCTTGAGATACGGCGCGCCAAGCTGTAACGGCTTCGTCGTAAGAACCGTATACGCCAACAAGATCTACTTTATTCAGGTCTTCAAATTCTAAAGTCTGTGGGTCTGTTACTTTTCCGCCAAATACAAGATGTGGAAGCTGTGCCATTTTGATTTCACTTTCAATTTAATAAATGAATTATTCATTTTTTTGTTGAGCTTTTGCGCTTTAGATACCAAAGTTACAAAAATAATCCAGTGTTTTTAGGAGTCATCCATGAAAGAAACCAGTTCAAATGCCTATCTTATATCGATAGCAGGGGAAGATCGTGTTGGCGTTGTTTCCAATGTTACGGGCTATCTCTTTGAAATTGGTGCTAATTTGGCAGATACGGCCTATGCGGTTCTGGGCGAGGGGTTTGAATTCTCATGTGTCGCTGATTTAGTGGATCTGATGACCCCTGAAGAACTTGAAGAAGGACTTATAAGCTTACCGGCTCTTAAGGGCACACGAATCAATGTGGCTAAATTCCCCTTTGGTGTGGATCGTCCGGATATGGGTGAAATCTCTCATGTTTTGGAAGTGCAAGGAGGCGATCGCACGGGACTAGTCTCTCGTATAAGTGATGTGCTGCAGCAGTTTGATAGCAATATTGTTCGTATGAATTCTCGCCGTGTAGATACAGGCCAGAATGAGCTAGAATATAGAATGCGATTTGCTTTAAATATCCCTGCAGACAAAGTCACCCAGCTCGATAATACGCTCTCTAACGTTGTTGGGAGCATGCGTCTTAAGATGGAGTTTAACCCTGTCTAAGTGTTCGGGACATCTGTCGTAAAAAACCCCGCTTGAAAGACGGGGTTTTTCATAAATAGCATTTTTCTTCTTGATTATATCTCGTCACTCAATTGGATTAGCTTGACGCCTTTTGGTTTTTGTCCTGAAGTTCCTTAATCAGTCCATCAATGCCAACTTTTTTCATCCGGTCCTGAAAATAGTCCCGATTTACGAGAACCATATTTACGCCGTCCACAGTCATGTTAATGACTTTAAACTGGCCTTTGCGCTTATCAACGCGCCAAGTAATTTCTAAGTCTGGGCCGTCCGTACGCTGGACTGTTGAGTTTACTTTTACTGTGCCGCGTTTTCCTAGGAGGGGCGTTACCCCAGTGACGGTTAACTTTTGAAAACCGATTTGAGTCATTCTTTTGTCGAATTCAAAGATAATAAAAGATCTAACAGCTTTTACATAGTCTTTGAATTTATCCTTAGGTATTTTAAGGTACTGGCGACCCATCATGACTTTTGCAATGTAATTGATATCCGTAGCTTCTTCAAAGAGTGAGAAAAAAGCTGCATCACGGTCGGCTTTTGTTACGGCTGCGTTACTCCAAACATTTGTGGTGTCGTTTGCCAGCTTTTCTACAAATGCTAGTGCGCCTTCTTGATCGTCTACGGCTCTGTCTTTATTTTGTGCAGACACATCTAAGGCGGTGAAAAATACAGTGGCTACGCAAATAGCCACAAATTGTTTTGCTATCCATTTCATAAAGTGTTCCTCGCTATGACTTTATGGTTTTATTGAGCGGCAGTCGCCTCACGTAGATAGGCCAAAAGGTTGAGACGATCTTTTTCTTTTCTCAGCCCCATAAAAGCCATGCGATTACCAGGTAAAAATTTCTTTGGTTTTTCTAGCCAAGCATTGAGCTTGCCTTCCGTCCAAACAAAGCCAGCTTTTTTGAGAGCTGGAGAATATTTAAAGCCTTCTTTTGTGCCTGCTGTACTGCCGAACAATTCATTCAAATTAGGGCCAACCCGGTGACGCGGGGCTGCTGTTAAGCTATGACATGCGCGACATCTGTTAAAGACAGATTTTCCACGTTTTGCATCACCTTGTACAGACAAGCTTGTATCAGCTGGATCAGTATCGTCTGCAATTGTCGCTACAGTTACAGGGCTAAAAGCAATGAGGGCGCTCAGTAGTATTTTTTTCATGATCTACTCTCTTCATTTACGAAAAACTTTTATCTCAAAACCATCAGGATATCGATTGAACTTAAGTTCATCTTAGGCCTGTTTCATGGCATTCTTTTAATGAATGGGGCCTGAACAAGTGAACAGGCCCCATCCACATTATTTTATTTCTTTAATCTCACCAGATTTGATGCGCGCAAGATAATCATCAAGCATTTCTTTCAACTCTTTTCTAAAGATTATCAAGCCAAGAACATTAGGGAAGCCCATCGCGAATAACAAAGCATCCGCAATATTCATTACAGAACCCAGTGCTAAGGCTGATCCAATAATCAGAACAAACAAATATGACACCTTAAAGGCAAAGTCAGCGCGTGCATTATTGCCAAAGAGATACAGGAATGACCGTTGACCATAATAGAACCAGGTGATCGAGGTTGAGAAGGCAAACAAGATAACTGCAATTGTTAAAATGTATGGGAACCAGCTTACAAAGCTTCCAAAGGCATTCGAGGTAAGCTCAATGCCAGAGCCTGTCCCATAGGATCCCGTTAAGATAATCACAAGAGCTGTAATTGTACAAATCACCACGGTATCGATGAACGGCTCTAGAAGGGCAACCATCCCTTCTGATACAGGCTCTTTTGTTTTTGCAGCAGCATGCGCTATGGACGCAGACCCAAGGCCAGCTTCATTAGAGAATGTTGCGCGTCTTAAGCCTTGGATCAAGGCTCCGATGATACCCCCCCATACCAGCTTCTGAAGAGAAGGCACTTTCAAAGATCAGTGCAAGAGCACTAGGCACTTCAGTAATATGGCTAAAGATGATGAAGAGAGAAGCTGTCACATAAATGATAGCCATCACAGGCACCAAAAATTCTGTTACATGGGTAATCTTACGAATACCACCAATAATAACAAGACCAACAAAGCTGGCAAAAATGACCCCAAAGATCCAAGGCTTTCCGTTGAAGAAGCTTTCTTCGCCGCCTGTTAATGCAACAATTTCATTGGTAAACTGCATAGAAGATTGGTTTACTTGGAACATGGCACCTGCGCCGTAAGCTCCACCAATACACATAACGGCTGCAAAAATTGCTAACGCTTTTCCAAGCGTAGGCCAACCACGATTTGCAAGACCTTTTTGCAGATACATCATCGGGCCGCCAGTTACAGAGCCATTTTCATCAATCTCACGATATTTAACACCAAGTGTACACTCAGCAAATTTTGTCGACATACCAAAGAGACCAGCAAGGATCATCCAGAATACTGCACCTGGACCACCGATCGAGACAGCAATGGCGACGCCGGCAATGTTCCCAAGACCAACTGTGCCTGACACAGCAGCGGTAAGAGCCTGGAAGTGAGTTACCTCACCGGGATCATTGGGATCATCATATGTCCCCTTAACAATCTTAATCGATTGACGGAACCCGCGTATATTGATGAATCTGAAGTAAAATGTGAAAAACAACCCAGCACCGAAGAGCCACATGACCACGACTGGGAATTCAATGGCAGACCCATCAGCATAGGTATAGCCTGTATCGATAGCATAGAAGATTGTTGCATTCAGTGCTTTTTCTACTGGCTGCATATAGCAATTCACTGTTTCAGAGATTGTCTCGTATGCACTACATGATTTTTCGGCCGCTGAGTCTGTTTGGGCCATTACTGTTGCACCATTCATAAAAATTATAGCAACAACAGCAAGAAAACGATTTAACATTCTACTCCCTCTCCAAGGTATTAAGCTTTACTTATTATGTTCTGTCCAATACGGAAAGAATCGTTTGATTTTGTATGGCATGCTAGACAAGTCATGCTGTTAATACAACATTAAGATCTTAGAAAGGCGTGAAAAACAGAGTTCCACTTAATCTTTTTAAAATTTTAACTAATTGTGGCCTATTCCTCTATCAATTTCCTATAATGAAATAGAAAAATCATGTTTTGTTTTTTTAAGAATATGAATTATGCTAGAATAATTAGCCGTCATATTGAGTTGGCGTCGTCTTTGAACTTTATGAGTAGGATAGAACTTTGGCCGATCAGAATCTTTTATCAAACACCGATGTCTTGAATCTATTACAAGATCCTTCTCCTGAAAATCGTGCGGAAGCCGCGAAAAAAGTTGGGGAAGTCTTCTCTAGCGCGGAATTAGGCGATAAAGAGAAGGGTATAGCGGAAGATATATTTCGCGCTATGTTGCAAGATGCGGCGGTAAGAGTACGTCAAGCCCTATCTGAAAGTTTGCAGGATAATCCAGAAATTTCTAAAGATATTGTCAGCAGTTTAGCTCAGGATATTGATGAAGTGGCTTTGCCCATGATTCAAAATTCTACAGTGCTTTCTGAAGCGGACCTTATTGATATCATAGATACGAGGGGCGAAACTTTGCAAAAAGCAGTGGCCCAGAGAAAGGATGTTTCTGAAGCTGTTGCGGATAAATTGGTTGATACGGCTAATGAGAATGTTATTGGCGTTTTGGTATCGAATGATAAGGCGGCTATTTCCGAAAATACATTCACCCGCGTGCTGGATGAATTTGGGGAAAATGAAACCATTAACAGTTCCATGGCCAAACGGGGTGAATTACCCATAAATGTAGCAGAACGATTGGTTACGCTTGTCTCAGATCAACTGCGCGAACATATTATGACCCATCACGAGATTTCTGCATCTGTTGCCAGTGACTTGCTGTTAGAAACACGTGAAAAAGCAACGGTTGGCTTACTAGACGGTTCTGATAGTCAGGATGTTCAGTCATTGGTTGATCAATTATATGATAATGAACGCTTAACACCGACATTGCTTATTCGTGCAGTCTGTACAGGAGATACAACCTTCTTTGAAACGGCTCTTGCAAAAATGTGTGGTATTCCTGTGGCGAATGCATATAAAATTATTCATGAGGGCGGTGCGATGGGGCTTTCAAAAGCTTTCGAGCGTGCAAAAATTCCAAATCAATTTGTTAGCGTGGCTCAAGCTGCAATCGATCTGACCAAAGAGATGGTCGAGACGGGCGGGGATGACAAAGACATGTTTCATCAACTCATTCTTGAGAGAGTTTTGACAAACTTTGAATTTTTGGAAGAAAAGATGGACGGCGATAGCATTGACTATCTCATTGGAAAACTTAAAACTATTGAGATGCCAGATCAAGCCGCTTAGATAAGCAAACATCTAATCTAATAGTCGGTTCATTAAAAGTCGCCATTCTTGGCGGCTTTTATTCTTTAGAATATATTTTATTAATTAAATAAAAGGCCGCAACCATATAAAAAAGTGGGAAAGCTAAGCTCAGCGATAAGCTCATTGTCAAGTTTAACGGTGTGGCGGGGTCAGATAAAAGAAAAACACCTGAACCAATTGGTCCCTTTGAAAAGAGAGTGATGGTGCTGATATTCACACCCATATGAATGCCTATTGGGGCAATAATACCTTTTGAGCGATGAAAAGCATGAGCAAGCAGATATCCCATACTGCCTGTGAGGATTAAAATATAAATCATCGCTTGAATATTGCCAATAATCCCATAGGAGAACCAATGATAAATGCCAAAAGCGAAGCCATTCAATAGGCAAGCGTTGCGAGGGCTTAAATAATGGAGGCTTAGGAGGAGAAGGACACCACGAAATAGAAATTCCTCATAGACCACAGATTTAGTAATCCACCATAGATTTTCAAAGAGCTGTGTCACTGGAAATTCAGGATTGAATCGAATGATACTATCACTAAAATACGCATTTAAGAGATGTTGGATGCTCAAAATCGCGCAAAAGATCAATGAAAAAAGGAAAAATTCAAAACATCGTTTTCTGGGATCATTAAAACCTAAATCTGAAAGAGGCCTTTTCGCTAATTTTAAGCAAATCCATGATATTATCAGTGCGATAGGAATAATCATTATTGACCAATCACCATAATTAAATGTCTAGGTCTTGAGCATAAACGGCATTTTCTTGTATGAAGTTAAAACGTTTTTCCGGTTTTTTCCCCATTAATGCATCAACGAGCTCGTTGGTTTCTGCGCGTTCAGCATATTCTTTTGGTAGACTTAATCTAAGGAGTGTGCGGTTGCTTTTATCCATCGTGGTTTCTCTGAGCTGGGCAGGGGGCATTTCTCCGAGCCCTTTAAACCGACTAACTTCAATATTCTTTTGGTTTTTAAATTCTTTTTCTGTGAGCTGATCTTTATGTTCATCATCCCTAGCATAGTGAACTTTGCCACCTTTTGCGAGACGATAGAGAGGTGGCTGGGCAAGGAAGACACGGCCGTCCTTGACCATTTGAGGCATTTCCTGAAAAAAGAATGTCATCAGCAAAGTAGCAATATGGGCGCCGTCTACATCAGCATCAGTCATGATAATGACTTTTTCATAGCGTAGAGCTTCTGGGTCATACAGATCTCTCATGCCGCATCCAAGAGCTTGAGAAATGTCTTTTATTTCTTGATTGGCCGCGATTTTTTCTCGTGTGGCACTGGCAACATTGAGGATCTTACCGCGGATGGGCAGAATGGCTTGAGTTTTACGGTCTCGTGCCATTTTCGCTGAGCCGCCAGCACTGTCCCCTTCAACGATGTATATTTCTGTGCCTTCTGGCTCTGTGTTTGAGCAATCAGTGAGTTTTCCTGGCAGTCGAAGCTTCCGTTTGCTGGTTGCACTAACTCGCTTAATCTCGCGTTCCTGTTTGCGACGAAGTCGCTCCTCGACTCGCTCCAATGCCCATGTAAGAAGGCCATTGGCCCGTTCAGGCTGATCAGCAAGCCAATGATCAAAAGCATCCCTTATGGCAGCTTCTGTCAACCGACTTGCTTCTGGGTTGGTTAATTTGTCTTTTGTCTGTCCCTGAAACTGAGGATCGCGAATAAAAACTGAGAGCATGCCGGTCATGCTGCCACAGATGTCTTCAGACGTAATCTGCGACGATTTTTTGTTGCCAGTCAGTTCTCCATAAGCTTTAACAGCCCGCAGAAGAGCCATTCGAAGCCCTGTTTCATGGGTTCCCCCTTGAGGGGTCGGAATTGTATTACAATATGTATTCGAAAAACCGTCACCAAATTCAGGCCAGTTAACGGCCCATTCGACTTGTCCTTGTTCGTCAGGAAATTTGACAAAACCATTGAATGGTTCTTCTACGACCATTGACCGTTTGGCGGTTGCTTCTTCTAGATAATCTGAAAGACCACCTGGGAAATGCAAGGTTGCTTCTGCAGGTATTTTGCTGCCTTCTTTTATCGCTGATACAGGACATTTCCAGCGAATTTCAACGCCTCTAAACAAATAGGCTTTTGATCGCACCATTTTATAAAGACGTTCCGCCTTGAAGGTAGGGTTGGCCCCGAAAATTTCATGGTCAGGCAAGAAGTGAACTTTAGTGCCGCGCTTGTTTTGTATGCTCCCTAAGTTTTGCAGAGGGCTGGTTACCAATCCCCGTGAATATTCTTGCTTATAGAGAACTCTGTCCCGTGCCACCTCAACATAACTCCACTCAGAGAGTGCATTTACCACAGATATGCCAACACCGTGGAGTCCCCCCGATGTTGCGTAAGCATCGCTGCTAAATTTACCGCCTGAGTGCAGCGTCGACATGATCACTTCCAGAGCTGACTTGTCTTTATATTTTGGATGGGGATCCACAGGAATGCCGCGTCCATTATCCTGCACAGAGACAGACATGTCCTCATGTAATTCGACCGAAATCCTGCTGGCATGGCCAGCGACAGCTTCATCCATTGAGTTATCAAGAATTTCGGCAACCAAGTGATGAAGAGCGCGCTCATCTGTGCCACCAATATACATGCCTGGTCGTTGCCTGACGGGCTCTAAACCTTCAAGAACTTCAATGTCCTGCGCTGTATATTCAGTTTTAGTTTGCGCTGCTTCAAAAAGGTCGCTCATATCCCACCCATAAATTCAAAAATCTAACTGTAAAACCGTCTCTCTATAGGTGGTAAGGGGTAATCACTTTTAGGTCAAGAGCATAAAAGAACAAATCAAGGACATTAAAAATATATAGGCAATTATCTCTATATATAGTATCACTTTACTGATGGTGACCAACATATAGATGTTCGGCACAAGATGTAATTTTGCAACAATTTTGATTAATTTGTGAGATTCACCCTTTTATAGAGGAAAACAAACCCTATCTTGTGATAAGAAAGACGAGTAATAAAAAGAATGAAATATTATACGGCAAACGGCGAAGAAAAGGAGACAATGGATGGGACAAAGTAAGCCTACTGGTTTCTTTCAAAAGTTCTTTGCATCACAACCAAGTGACAGCGAAGGCACCGTAATTGAGATAGGGGATCGATTCGTCCATCATGAATCGATAGAGCGCATTTGGGTGGTTGAGAAAGTTCAGGATAAAACCGTCCATGAATATCCTCTTGTGACCATGCATCAGGAAGGACATCCTGATTTACTTAAAGTTCTCTCTAGTACTGCTCTCAATACAGGCTCAGACTATATGAGATGTCAATCTTGAGACGTGATTCAGATTTTCAAACAAGAAAAAGCAGGGAATTCCCTGCTTTTTTTTATGGATGGAGAGATGAAATATAGGGACGTCTAGTCGAAGAGAGCATCAATATCTGCTTGTGATTGAACGTCTTCTGCATCTTTAGCTTCCATGGGGGCAAGAACTTCATTAAACACTTCAATGTCTTCTTCCAAAAGCTTGCCGTGAATTAATTTATTCATCTTTGCTAGATAGTCTTGCATCATGGTTGTGCGATTAGCGATGAGCATACGGGCCGCATCACTCACGCCGCGTTCAGAAACATTCACTGCGCGCAGTCCATTCACTGTTGAGCCAATTAATAAGTCAAGCTCTGCAATAATTTGATCAAATGGTCCTTTAAATTCTAATGGAGCCAGTTCATAGGCTTTTACAGCCAATTCCTTTGCTGTGAATCCGCTTTGCATGAAGTGATCTGAATAGGACAAAGGAGTCCAGTCCATACAGTCTTCAGCCATTTCAGGCATATCAGGAACCATTTCCAAAAGCATTACGATCTCATTAAAGTGATTCAGGTAATCCGTCGCTAAAAAGCTATCAGAATTGATATTAGCAGCGGCTAAGTCTGGTCTTATTGCTTCTTGGTTTTTATTGTAATTGATCGTCATTAAACTACCCACATCGAACGTCTGTTCATACACTTAGCATACGATTTGTATACAAATGGTAAAGAGTAAACTAAGAAATTGAGTAATATGCCCAAGGGACGTTGCAAACTCGAAATTTCACAAAAGTTCTTCTTTCTTGGGCCTCTCTATACAAAGGAGAGCAAAAAAAAGAAAGCCTCGTCTTTAGTGCCTTGGAATTACGATGCTTTTTCAGTACTGCGGTCTCTAGGATTATGACTGCAATAGCAAAAGCCCCGCCAGAAGGCAGGGCTTTTCCTCAAATAGTTCTCAGTGGTCAAAAATTATGCACTATAGTACATGTCAAACTCTACTGGATGCGGAGCAAGTTCCAGACGGTTTACGTCTTCCCACTTAAGTTCCATATATGCATCAATTTGATCATCAGTGAACACATCTCCTTTTTTCAGGAAGTCACGATCAGCATCAAGAGATTCTAGGGCCTCACGGAGGCTGCCAGCAACTGTTGGGACGCCTGCAAGTTCTTCTGGAGGAAGAGCATATAGATCTTTATCCATCGCATCGCCAGGGTGAATCTTATTTTCAATGCCATCAAGGCCAGCCATAAGCATTGCTGCGAAGGCTAAGTATGGGTTCGCCACAGCGTCTGGGAAGCGTGCTTCGATTCGTTTTGCTTTTGGAGAAGAACCATAAGGAATACGAATTGAGGCTGAACGATTGCGTGCAGAATATGCAAGAAGTACTGGGGCCTCGAAGCCTGGTGTTAAGCGCTTATATGAGTTTGTAGAAGGGTTTGTGAAAGCGTTTAATGCTTTAGCGTGCTTAATGATTCCACCGATATAGTAAAGGGCTGTTTCGGACAGATCCGCATAGCCTTCACCGGCGAAGAGTGGGTTGCCATCTTTCCAGATAGACATATGTGTGTGCATGCCTGACCCATTGTCAGCAGCAACTGGTTTTGGCATGAATGTCGCAGTTTTACCGTATTGGTGAGCAACTTGGTGAACGCCGTACTTATAGAGCTGCACGTTATCTGCTGTTTGCGTAAGGGTAGAGAAAGCCATGCCAAGTTCGTGCTGAGAAGCTGCAACTTCGTGGTGGTGCTTATCCATTGTTGGGCCCATTTCCTTAATGGCCTTAACCATGTCACCACGAATATCATTCATGCTATCAACTGGTGCTACAGGGAAGTAACCACCCTTTTCGCGAGGGCGATGGGCTTGGTTGTTTTCATCGTATGACTTGCCGCTATTGTAAGGACCTTCAACGTCATCCATACGATAAAAAGCTGTATTGTATTCGTTACCAAATTCAACATGATCAAATACAAAGAATTCAGGCTCTGGACCAAAGAATGCAGTGTCACCGACACCTGAAAATTTAACATATTCTTCTGCTTTTTTCGCTGTAGAACGGGGATCGCGAGCATAAGGTTGACCGGTTGCAGGCTCTAGGATATCGCAGAAAAGAACGATTGTTGGGTCTGCAGTGAAAGGATCAACAGTGACTGCAGATAAGTCAGGCATAAGAATCATATCTGATTCATTAATAGCTTTCCAGCCTGAGATAGAGGAACCATCAAACATGAAGCCTTCTTCAAGAATATCTTCATCAATAAGATCAGCGCACATTGTAAGGTGCTGCCATTTCCCTTTAGGGTCTGTAAACCGGAGGTCAATCCACTCAATATTATGTTCTGCGACGAGCGCCAGGAGAGATTCTGCATTTAAATCTGTAAATTTGGACATGTCGGCCCTTTCTTCTTTTCTGTTTAGAGTTAGTCTTTTTAAGTTAAATTGCGTCTGAACCAGTTTCACCGGTTCGAATGCGTATTGCGTCTTCAATGGGGGATACGAAAATTTTGCCATCGCCAATACGACCTGTTTGAGCGGCCTTTAAGATGGCTTCTACAGCAGCCTCGACTTGGGCATCCTCGAGAACGATCTCAAGTTTGACTTTTGGAACAAAGTCGACAACATATTCTGCACCGCGGTATAATTCGGTATGGCCTTTTTGACGACCAAATCCTTTTGCTTCAACGACAGTGATTCCTGATATGCCGACATCAGAGAGAGCCTCTTTAACTTCATCCAGTTTGAAAGGCTTGATTATGGCTTCTATTTTCTTCATGAGGACCCATTTTTTTATCTATTAAATCAGATTGCTTTTTTAGAGCGCTGCAATCTTGCTTGTTCTTCTATTGCACTGGCTGTGCCAGTTTTCAAAAACCTTGTAATTGTAGGTTTCTCCCCTTACAGCCGATCAAAAGTGCACAAAATAGAGGCGTAAATTGCATAAAATATAGGCAATTGAGTATTTTTTATGCTTCTTCATTTGATGATAAAAAGACCAAGCCAAGAAAAAAAATATAAAAGGCGCTGTTTTACACTTGACGAGAAGGGATAGTCGGGACTATTTAGGCGCACCCATTCATGTGGCGGGTGTAGCTCAGTTGGTTAGAGCGCCAGATTGTGATTCTGGAAGTCGCCGGTTCGATCCCGGTCACTCGCCCCACTTCTTTTCTTTGTATTCCTAACTCCATAAAAGTGTATTTGTGCGGTGTACTCAATATTTTGAGATCGATTGTATCAAAGACTTGCACCTTCTCTCAGTTATGCTTAATGATATGTCTTCGATACATATCTGCTCAGGAGAGGGTTTTGGTAGGGACCAATACACAAACAATAGCTAAATCGAATGACTGGACAGTTTATCCGTCTCCGGGATTTTATAATTCTGATTGTGTTTTACTGCGCCCAGAGGAAAGCATCAAAGCTGATGCATTGGCTGTTGAAGCAGGCATATCTTCTGTGCAACTTATGGAAACTGCAGGGAAGAGTGTCGCTACAGTAGTAGCCCAAGCGGTATCAGCACCTTCTGATCTGGCTGGACCAGTTTGTGTTCTTTGTGGTCCAGGTAATAATGGCGGGGACGGATTCGTTGCCGCACGCTATCTTGAAGACTGGGGTTTCCCCGTAAAATTATATTTAGTTGGTAAAGTGTCAGATCTCAGCGGTGACGCGCATTATATGGCCGAACGGTTTGAGGGGACAGTGAATCAAGCGACCCCCGACTGTGTGAAAGGCGCGTCGATCATACTCGATGCTCTTTTTGGTGCAGGGCTCTCTCGGCCTGTCTCTGGTATTTATGCTGATTTAATTGAGGCAGTTAACCATGAAGAAGATGCTTTAACAATTGCAATAGATTTACCCTCTGGCCTGGATGGCGCGACAGGTCAAGCTCTTGGATCTTGTGTTAAAGCAGATGTCACGGTTACATTTTTTACCCGCAAACCCGGGCACGTTCTTTTGCCAGGCCGTTTTCTTAGTGGAGGATCTGACCATATTCATGTGATGGATATTGGTATCCCAACAAAAACTTTAACAGATATTCAAGCGAAAACCGGCGAGAATATTCCCCTAGCTTGGCAGCATCTCTACCCAATAACATCTCCTTTTGCACACAAGTATAATAAAGGGCATGTGCTTGTCCTAGGCGGACGCGAACCCACGTTAGGGGCCTCTCGTTTGACATCTATGGCCGCTCTGCGTTCTGGAGCGGGACTGGTGTCTTTAGCATGTCCCAGTGAAAGTTATTCTGTGCAAGCCACAGCGCTCACCGATATTATGGTTCGTCGTTTTGATTCAAACTTTGGTTTCCTTGGTTTTTTAGATGATCCACGGTTAAACGTTGTGACCATTGGTCCAGGCGCTGGTGTTGGCGAGAAAACAAATGAACTCGTCTTAGGGGTTTTGAAAAGAGATATTCCCTGTGTCCTAGATGCAGATGGTCTTTTGAGCTTTGTGGGACGGTCAAAAAAACTCAAGCGCAAGTCTAAGGGAGACTTGAAATTGGTTCTGACCCCTCATGAGGGCGAGTTCACACGCCTTTTCCCTGAATATCCCCTTTCTGAAGGTCGGTTGATGGCGGCAAGATCAGCTGCTGCAGATATGGGGGCAGTTGTTGTCTTAAAAGGGGCTGATACTATTATCGCCCATCCCGACGGGCGCGCATATATCAATAGCAATGCGCCCACTTGGCTCTCCGTTGCAGGTACAGGTGATGTACTGGCCGGAATGATTGCAGGTTTAATGGCACAGGGAATGCCAGCTTTTGAAGCCAGTAGTGCTGCTGTCTATTTCCATTCTGAATCGGCTATGACAGCAGGGAAGGGCATGATTGCTAGTGATTTGCTTCCTATCATTGCACGTGTATTACCTTAATTCTGTTTAGGTGCGTAATAAAATCAGTACCTAAATCTCCTAAAAATCAACGAAAATTACTCAGCCATCAGAAAAAAATCATTTTCTTGTAAAAAATGTCTTGTCTAATAAATTTTGGCTGTTATAAGCACCTCCAGACAGGACATGGAATAGGCTTTGCCTTGAACTTGTCCGGCCTGGGCACGGGAAAGTGTTTAAAACCATTAGGTTTTAATTTGTTGAGTGTGCGGGTGTGGCGGAATTGGTAGACGCGCCAGATTTAGGTTCTGGTGTCTTATGGCGTGGGAGTTCGAGTCTCTTCACCCGCACCACTTCAAAACACTATCCTGTAAGTCCCTAGAGGAAAATGCCCCATCATTGTATGGGGCTTTTTCATTTGGAGAGCCTTGGTTTGAGGAGTTAACTAGATATTATACAGAAAGTGGGACCTCCCATGAATGTTGAAGAAATTCTAAACGAAGGTCTGTCACGCGAGTTCAAAGTAACTCTTGCTGCTGACGACCTAGATGCCCGTCTTAATGCAATCCTGAATGAATTCCGTGCGACAGCTCGCATCAATGGATTCCGTCCAGGAAAAGCCCCTCTCTCATTGCTTAAAAAAATGCACGGTGAACGTGCTAAAGGTCAGGTTTTGAATGAAGCTATTCAAAACAGCCTTGATAAGCTTATGGAAGAAAACTCATTGAAGCCTGCTCTTCAGCCTGCTGTTGATTTGGTTGACGAAGCTGAGTGGGATTACGGTAAAGATCTTGCTTTTTCTGTGAAGATGGATGTTCTTCCAGAAATTAAAGTTGATGACTTCAAAGCACCAGCCCTTGAGCGCTGGGTAGCTGAAGCATCAGATACACAAGTCGATGAACGTCTTACTGAAATGGCGTCTCGTCAGAAGTCTTTCAAGAAAGCAGCAAAAACAGTTAAAGCGAAAGAGGGCGATGCCGTTCTAATCGATTTCGTTGGCTCTGTGGATGGTGTTGAGTTTGAAGGCGGAAAAGGCGAAGACTTCCAGCTAGAACTTGGTTCTGGTCAGTTCATCCCTGGTTTTGAAGAGCAACTTGTAGGTACTAAGGCTGGAGCGGACGTTGAAGTCAATGTTGCTTTCCCAGCTGATTATCACAGTGAAGACCTTAAAGGGAAAGACGCTTCTTTCAAAGTAGCTGTTAAAGAAGTTCGTCGTGAATCAGAAACAAAAATTGACGAAGAATTTGCCAAAGGCATGGGCTTTGAAGATGTTGATGGTCTTAAAGACGCTGTTAAAGGTTCTCTTGAGCAAGAGACAGCAGCTCTTACCCGCGCTAAGCTTAAGCGTTCGCTTCTCGATTCTCTTGCTGAAGATTATACATTTGCGGTTCCTGAGAAGATGGTTGATATGGAATTCAATGCTATATGGGAGCAAATCAAACGTGACATGCTCTCTTCTGGCGAAGCAAAAGCAGAAGACCTTGAAGGCCTTGATAAGCCAGCTGATGAAGCAGAAGCTGCAGAATTCCGCGACATTGCAGAACGTCGTGTACGTCTGGGTCTCTTACTTTCTGAAATTGGTGTTGCAAACAATGTTCAAGTCACAAACGAAGAAATTAATCGTCGTGTGATTGAAGAAGCCCGCCGCTTCCCTGGTCAAGAACAACAAATCTTTGAATTCTATAGCCAAAATGAGCAAGCAAAAGCTCAACTACGTGCTCCGATCTTTGAAGAAAAAGTTGTAGACTTTATTCTTGAGGGTGCTGATCTTACAGATAAGTCTGTTTCATTCGAAGAACTAGACAATGCTGTGCGTGCCATCGACGAAGAAGAAGCTAATCCAAAAGCGAAAAAAGCACCGGCTAAGAAAAAAGCTCCTGCTAAGAAAAAAGCAGCAGCAAAGAAAAAAGCGCCTGCTGAAAAGAAAGCTCCTGCTAAGAAAAAGGCACCGGCGAAGAAAAAAGCTGCACCTAAAAAAGCAGCAGCAAAAAAAGCGCCAGCTAAGAAAAAAGCGCCTGCTAAGAAAAAAGCTGCTAAATAAGCATCACGTACTTTTTAAAAATAATGAAGAAGGCTTGGATTTTTCCGAGCCTTTTTTTATGGAAGACTTCCTTTTCGGGTCGAATATCTTGGCAAAATAGGGGTAAAGAAGAGTTATCCACAGATTATTACCACTTATGATGATTTTGTGACTTGCTGCCCTTGCATATCGTTTGCTAGAGATTACCTATTATAAAGCTGCATGAAACAGCGAGAATTTATTCAGGAGAGACTGATGGTAGATATTGTAGATGATTTTAAAAACCTTCTTGTGCCGATGGTTGTAGAACAGACTAATCGGGGCGAGCGCTCTTTTGACATTTTCTCTCGTTTACTTAAAGAACGGATCATCTTTTTAACTGGAGCAGTTAATGATGAAGTTTCTGCACTTGTGGTTGCACAGCTTTTATTCTTGGAGGCCGAAAATCCTGATAAGGATATCAGCTTCTATATTAATAGCCCTGGAGGGGTCGTAACATCTGGCATGGCCATGTATGACACAATGCAGTATATCAAGCCTAAAGTTGCGACTATTTGCATTGGTCAGGCTTGTTCTATGGGTTCTTTACTGCTTGCCGCAGGGGAGCCGGGCATGCGTTATGCACTTCCAAATTCGCGTATAATGATTCATCAGCCATCAGGCGGCGCTCGCGGACAAGCTTCTGATATTGAAATTCAGGCTCGCGAAATCTTGAAATTGCGAGAGCGTCTCAATGATATTTATGTGAAACATACCGGTCAGAAGCTCAATAAAATTGAAGCGGCAATGGATCGTGATAACTTCATGAGTGCTGAAGAGGCCCTTAAGTTTGGATTGATCGATCAGGTCTTTGAAAAAAGAAGTGATTTAGAAGAAGAGTAAGGAAGCCTCTCACTTCATGCCCTTATACGGTCATGATTGGCGTTATGCTTGAGGGTGAATAAAAATCTATTTTTTGCTTGAGATAGGCCTAAAAACCGCTAGCATGGAATAGAAAGTCAATATTTTGTAGGTTAGAGAGCTTTGAGTGTAAAGATGCATCTAACAGAGTAAGAAGAGTGAAATGACGGACGAAGAAAACAAATCAACACTTTATTGTTCCTTCTGTGGCAAGAGCCAGCATGAAGTGAAAAAGCTTATCGCCGGACCGACAGTTTTTATCTGCGATGAATGTGTTGAGCTGTGTAATGACATCATTATGGAAGAGAGCAAAAGCAATCTTTCTAAAGGAAGTGATGGGGTTCCTACCCCTCAAGAAATCCTTGATGTTCTAAATGATTACGTTATCGGACAGGGGGGCGCTAAAAAAGTTCTTTCTGTGGCAGTTCATAATCATTACAAGCGCCTTCACCATGCCACCCAAGGCGGCGGCGAAGTCGAGTTGTCCAAATCAAACATCCTTCTTGTCGGACCAACAGGGTGCGGTAAAACTCTGCTGGCACAAACATTGGCGCGCATCCTTGATGTACCATTTACCATGGCAGATGCAACAACACTAACTGAAGCAGGTTATGTCGGTGAAGATGTTGAGAATATCATTCTTAAACTCTTGCAGTCTGCAGACTATCAAGTTGAGAAAGCACAACGTGGTATTGTCTATATTGATGAAGTAGACAAAATCACCCGCAAGTCTGATAATCCTTCTATTACCAGAGATGTGTCTGGTGAAGGCGTGCAACAAGCACTCCTGAAAATCATGGAAGGAACAGTTGCTTCTGTCCCTCCACAAGGCGGACGCAAGCATCCTCAGCAAGAATTCCTTCAAGTTGATACGACAAATATTCTGTTTATTTGCGGTGGGGCTTTTGCTGGGCTTGATAAAGTTATTTCAACACGAATGCAGGATAAATCAATTGGTTTTGGTGCTTCTGTTGCGGCGCCAGATGATCGGAATACCGGAGAGCTTTTCCAAGACGTAGAGCCTGAAGATCTTTTGAAATTTGGTCTCATTCCTGAATTTGTGGGTCGTGTGCCAGTTCTTGCAACACTTGAAGATTTGGATGAGGACGCTCTTGTACAAATTCTCTCACAGCCGAAAAATGCACTTATGAAACAATATCAAACTCTATTTGATATGGATGAAACAAAGTTGACCTTTACGGATGATGCTCTCATTGCTGTTGCTAAAAAGGCAATTGAGCGGAAAACAGGGGCCCGTGGACTTCGCTCTATAATGGAGAATACATTGTTAGATACAATGTTTGACCTTCCAGGAAGTGAAGGGGTTGAAGAGGTTGTTATTAACGCAGAAGTGGTTGAAGGTAATGCTGAACCCCTGTTAATCTATGCTGAAAAGAGAAATGAGGCTGGTTAGAGTCGTTTTTCTTTCAAAAACACCAATAAAATAGAGATTAGGGGCTTGAAATTCGTGTTTCAGGCCCCAAATCTTGAAGCAAGTATGATAAATACTGTATTTGGAGCTCTTTTTTTGCCTTTAGTGACTTTTTTCTTCGCTTAAAGACAATTCCTATACTAAGCTTTTTTCAATTGATTGTTCCAAGTCAGTTTATCACAACAAACGTTCCTAGTAATCTACACAAGAGATAGTCACTGCTATGTATCAAGAAGAAAAACAAATATTCCCAGTTCTCCCTCTCAGAGATATTGTCGTCTTTCCAAACATGATTGTTCCGCTGTTTGTTGGGCGCGATAAGAGTGTTGCCGCACTTGAGCAGGTGATGGGAGATGATAAACAAATCATGCTGGTGGCCCAAAAGGATGCTGGCGAGGATGATCCTAGTGTTGAAGATGTTTATGAAATAGGGACGATTGCTACAGTCTTGCAACTGTTGAAATTACCAGATGGAACTGTAAAGGTTCTTGTGGAAGGCGGTACGCGTGCTCAAGTCATTGAATATACGCGTACGGATGATTATTTCGAAGCTCGCGCCGAACCCATTCCAGATGAAGTCGGATCTGAAGAAGAGATGGAAGCTCTCTCTCGCTCAGTGGTCTCTGAATTTGAACAATATGTGAAGCTGAATAAAAAAATCCCAGCAGAAGTCTTGGTAACCGTCAATCAAATCGAAGATCCGGTGAAACTTACTGATACAATTGCAGCACATTTGGCCTTGAAAGTTGGGGACAAACAGGAATTGTTGGAAACCGCTAGTATCATTGAGCGCTTAGAGCGTGTTTATTCCTACATGGAAGGTGAAATCGGTGTTCTTCAGGTGGAGAAGAAAATCCGTGGCCGAGTAAAACGCCAGATGGAGAAAACTCAGCGCGATTATTATTTGAATGAGCAAATGAAAGCGATTCAAAAAGAATTGGGCGACGGCGATGATGGACGTGAAGAAATTCAAGAACTTGAAGATAATATTAATGAGACAAAATTAAGTAAAGAGGCCAAAGAGAAATGTTTGGCTGAGCTTAAAAAACTCAAAAATATGTCTCCCATGTCAGCAGAAGCCACTGTTATTCGCAATTATCTAGATTGGATGCTTTCTGTACCTTGGAGCAAAAAGAGCAGAGTGAAAAAAGATATCAAGAAAGCACAGCTTGTCTTGGATACAGACCACTTTGGTCTTGAGAAAGTTAAAGAACGGATCATTGAATATTTGGCTGTTCAGCAGCGGGCAAAAAAATTGAAAGGACCAATTTTGTGCCTTGTTGGCCCACCGGGTGTTGGAAAAACCTCGCTTGGTAAATCGATTGCAAAATCGACAGGGCGTGAATTTGTACGTTTCTCACTTGGTGGTGTGAGAGATGAATCTGAAATTCGCGGTCATCGGAGAACTTACATTGGATCCATGCCCGGTAAGATTATGCAAAACATGAAGAAAACAGGGACCTCTAATCCTCTTTTCTTATTAGATGAAATTGACAAAATGGGGCAAGACTTCCGCGGTGATCCAGCTTCGGCATTGCTTGAAGTTTTAGACCCTGAACAAAACAGCAAATTTAATGATCATTATCTTGAAGTTGATTATGATTTATCTGATGTGATGTTTGTGACAACGGCTAATAGCCTCAATATGCCGCGTCCACTTTTGGATCGGATGGAGATCATTCATCTTTCTGGGTATACCGAAGACGAAAAGATTGAAATTGGGAAACGCCACCTTCTGCCAAAATTAATGAAAGATCATGCCATCAAGAAAGATGAATGGAGCATTTCTGACTCTGCCATTCAAGATGTGATCCGATATTATACCCGTGAAGCAGGCGTGCGAAGTTTAGAGCGAGAGCTTGCAAAATTAATTCGCAAAGCTCTGAAAGAAATTGTCGAAGGATCAAAAGAAAAGATTGCAGTTACAACACGAAATTTAAGCAGTTATGCTGGTGTCAGGAAATTCCGTTTTGGTGAAGTAGAAGAGCAAGATGAAATAGGTTTAACAACAGGACTGGCCTGGACCGAGGTTGGCGGTGAACTTCTTGCAATTGAAGCGGTAATAGTCCCGGGTAAAGGACAGGTTAAACAAACAGGTAAGCTGGGCGAGGTTATGAAGGAATCGATTTCCGCGGCTTGGTCTTTTGTTCATTCGCGCTGTGTAGAGTTTGGCATTTCACCTAAAACTTTTACAACTAAAGATATTCACATTCACGTACCGGAAGGTGCTACTCCAAAAGATGGTCCAAGTGCTGGCATTGCCATGGTGACATCAATCGTTTCTGTTCTCACCGGCGTCGCTGTTCGAAAAGACATCGCGATGACGGGAGAGGTAACATTAAGAGGACGTGTTTTACCAATTGGCGGCTTGAAAGAAAAGCTTCTCGCAGCGCTTCGCGGAGGCATCAAAAAGGTACTGATTCCCGCTGATAATGAAAAGGATCTAGCGGATATACCCGATAATGTGAAAAAAGGACTCGAGATTGTTCCCGTTTCGCACGCTGATGAAGTGTTAAAACATGCATTGGTCGAAGAACTCGAATCAATTGACTGGCCAGATGAAGCTGAGTTATCCACAATTTCTGGGGAAAATGATGAAAATACCCCCGATTTGACGACTCATTAGGTACTGATTGACCTAAATTCAAAAAAGCAAGTAAAAAAAGTTATAAAAACCGCAGCTTTCTGCGGTTTTTTATTTTGACAGATGGTTTTTTTTAAGATTAAACTGCCATTGCATTCGGGATACGAAAGCAATGAACAATAACAATTCTATCTCAACCTAGAGGGGGATACCTTGAATAAGAATGATCTAGTTGCAAAAGTAGCTGACGCTGCTGAACTTTCTAAAGCTGACGCTGGTAAAGCTGTCGACGCTGTATTTGAAGCCGTAACATCAACACTTGCTGGTGGTGATGAAGTACGTCTTGTTGGTTTTGGTACATTTTCTGTAGCAAACCGTGCTGCTTCTAAAGGCCGCAATCCACGTACAGGCGAGGAAATTGATATTCCTGCGTCTAAGCAGCCTAAGTTTAAAGCTGGTAAAGGTCTAAAAGACGCTGTAAACAGCTAATTTCGGGCATATATCCTTAAGGGACGGTCGCAAGTTTCTTGCGGCCGTTTCTTTTTTGTAAAAAAAATATATTTTTTGCTGGACAATGACCTCATAAGCTCTTAGAAACCGCTCGTCCACAAGGAACATAATTATGTTTCGGATCATTTGGCGAAACGGGTGATTAGCTCAGTTGGTAGAGCATCTCGTTTACACCGAGAGGGTCGGCAGTTCGAGCCTGTCATCACCCACCATCGCCAAAATTAAGTCTTCAGTGTAGGGGTGATTAGCTCAGTTGGTAGAGCATCTCGTTTACACCGAGAGGGTCGGCAGTTCGAGCCTGTCATCACCCACCACTGAACTTTAAAAATAGGCTGCCTTTACGGGCGGCCTTTTTTTATGGGCCGGTACTTCTTGCTTAAGAAAACTTTCACACTAGTTCTCAGTATATAAAAGAATTATTGCAACTGAGGAGAAGTCCATGCCAAGTCAGCTTAGTCAACTTGTGTACTACAGTGAAGTAAATGAACAGAATAAGCTTGAACTTGAAAGTCTTCTTCATAAAGCACAAGATCATAATTCGAAGAATTATATTACAGGTGCCTTATGGGCCTACGGGAAATTTTATATACAGGTCTTAGAAGGAGAGCGGGCGAAGGTCAGTGATTTATATCATAATATATGTGCAGACCCCCATCACAATGGGGTGGTTCTCGTAGGCTGTATTGATATTGAAGAACGTGACTTTGCAGATTGGTGGATGGCTTTCATCATGGATACAGATGTAAATCGAGAAGCAATATTAAAATATTCTTGTTCAGACCGTTTAGAACCCAGGAAAATGAGTCATCAAAGATTAATACAATTGATGAAAACTGTAAAATTAAGCCAGACAGCTAGAAGTGACTAAAGAGAATTTACAATGTGCTTGGTTCTGTAAATTGCAGCAATTTCAAGTGCTTTTACTGGATCTTCCGCAATTCTCAAAAAAATCTTAAAAAATAAATTGACACTGGCTCAAGTTGACCCTAAAACGCCTCTCGCAAGCAGCGCGCGGGTGTAGCTCAGATGGTTAGAGTATCGGCCTGTCACGCCGAGGGTCGCGGGTTCGAGCCCCGTCACTCGCGCCACTTGCATTATAATTTAAAGAAACGCTCAACCCCTTGTGGTCTGGGCGTTTTTTTTATTTCGGGTGGCTTGGAATAATAAGTGAAATTCGTCTGATAAACTAGGGCACAAAAAAAAATTCAAAAAAGTGAAATGTGTTGTTGACAGATGAGGTGCTTGCTCGTAAAACCCATCTCGCAAGCAGCGCGCGGGTGTAGCTCAGATGGTTAGAGTATCGGCCTGTCACGCCGAGGGTCGCGGGTTCGAGCCCCGTCACTCGCGCCACTTGCTCAAAACAAGAAGCCCTGCCTTTCGGTTAGGGCTTTTTTGTTGCTTAGATACCATCTTCCCTTTAAAGCTATTATTAAGACGAAAGTACTAGACTTTCTCTTAACAGGAAACTTGACTAGATTTGTCAGCTTTTGTGAAGCGAATACAACTAGGTGCGAACGGTTCTTAATAAGGATTTCTTCCTTGCATCAAGGCGTTAGAGTGGATAAAAGGTCCTGAATTTGTGCCAACAAAGTTATGGAAGATCCCTTATGGAATCCTTACTGATTAACTATCTGCCGATCCTGATTTTTCTTGGAATTGCAATCGGCCTAGCTTTAGTCTTTGTATTTGCTGCGATGCTTGTTGCTAAACAACGTCCAGATGAAGAAAAACTCTCAGCATATGAGTGTGGTTTTGAGGCCTTTGACGAGACACGATCTCAGTTTGATGTTAGATTTTATCTCGTTGCAATTCTCTTTATTATCTTTGACCTTGAAGTTGCTTTTCTTTTCCCGTGGGCCGTGTCCTTGGGTGGGATCGGTGTCTTTGGTTTTTGGTCAATGATGATATTCTTGGGAATTTTAACGATCGGCTTCATTTATGAGTGGAAAAAAGGAGCTCTGGAATGGGAGTAGATAACCCAGTCACAACTGCTTCAAAGTCAGGAACAGCATTGTCGCCAGTGCCAGGTCCTGCTGCAGAGGATTATTATAATAAGCTGTCTCAGGAGGTTACTGAGAATGGCTACGTTCTTACATCAATTGATGATTTGATTAACTGGGCGCGGACTGGATCTTTGTGGTGGATGACTTTTGGTCTTGCCTGTTGTGCTGTTGAAATGATGCATACGTCAATGCCACGGTATGATGTTGAACGTTTCGGGTTTGCACCACGTGGTTCACCTCGTCAGAGTGATGTTATGATCGTTGCTGGTACATTAACCAATAAAATGGCACCAGCCATGCGTAAGGTTTATGATCAGATGCCTGAGCCTCGCTATGTTATTTCAATGGGCTCTTGTGCAAACGGAGGTGGCTATTATCACTATAGTTATTCCGTTGTTCGTGGATGTGATCGGATTGTCCCTGTTGATATTTATGTGCCCGGCTGTCCTCCAACTGCTGAGGCTTTGCTTTATGGTGTTCTTCAGCTGCAGCGTAAAATTCGCCGCACAGGTACTTTAACGCGATAAGAATAGAATTGCAGGAAGGCTAGGGGATAGCCTTCTTTAAATGTTGAAAGACCAGTTTGTCTGGTCGCTATAACTAAGGGAGCGCATTAGCGTGACTGATACAGCCTTAAAAAGCTTAAGCGAGCATATCGCTACAAGTCTGGAAAATGAGCTGGTTGATACTAAGATCGATCGGGGCGAGCTGACAATTACAGTACGCCGTGATCATATCCTCAAGGTATTAACCTTTTTGCGTGATGATCCAGAGTGTATGTTTAAATTACTGATGGATGTATGTGGGGTAGATTATCCAGAACGGATTGAGCGTTTCGATGTGGTCTATCACCTGTTAAGCATGTCAAATAACGCACGCATTCGTGTGAAAGTCCATACTGATGAAGAAAAGACTGTGCCGAGTGCAGTTTCTGTATTTCCATCGGCAGGCTGGTTTGAACGTGAAACCTGGGACATGTATGGTATTTTCTTTGCAGATCATCCAGACTTGCGTCGCATCCTTACAGATTATGGGTTTCAAGGACATCCCCTGCGGAAAGACTTCCCGTTGACTGGATTTGTTGAAGTTCGGTATAGCGAAGAAGAAAACCGCATTGTGTATGAGCCTGTAGAACTTAAACAAGAATTCCGTGACTTCGATTTCATGTCACCTTGGGAAGGGGCTAAGCATATCCTTCCAGGGGATGAGAAGGCTGAAGAGGATGTATCTGAGGAGGCTGAGGGATAATCATGTCTGACGTTGATGTTGATATTCAAAACTATTGCCTGAACTTTGGTCCGCAACACCCTGCAGCGCACGGTGTTCTTCGTATGGTTCTTGAGCTTGACGGCGAGGTGATCGAGAGAGCAGATCCTCATATTGGCCTTCTTCACCGAGGCACTGAAAAGCTAATTGAGCATAAGCAGTATCTACAGGCTTTGCCATATTTCGATCGTCTCGATTATGTTGGAACAATGAATCAAGAGCATGCCTTTGTTATGGCAATTGAAAAGCTATTGAATCTTGAAGTGCCGGATCGCGCTCAGTATATCCGTGTGCTTTACTGTGAAATTGGCCGTGTCTTAAATCACTTGATGAATTTGCTTACACACGCGCTTGATGTTGGTGCCCTGACGCCTATTTTGTGGGGCTTTGAAGAGCGTGAAAAGTTGATGGAATTCTATGAGCGTGTCTCTGGAGCACGCCTCCATACTGCCTATTTCCGCCCTGGCGGTGTCCATCAGGATATGCCAGATGGTTTGGCTGATGATATTCTCGCGTGGTGTGAGACTTTCCCAAAGGTTATGGGTGACATCGAATCATTGCTTGTTGATAACCGTATTTTTAAGCAGCGAAATGTCGATATCGGACGCTTCACCTACGAAGAGGCACAGGAATGGGGCATGTCAGGCCCTATGATTAGATCTACGGGTGTTGCTTGGGATCTGCGTCGTTCTCAGCCTTATGAAGTCTATGATAAAATGGATTTTGACGTTGTCGTTGGTACCAGTGGTGATTGTTATGATCGCTTTATGCTGCGTGTTGCAGAGATGTACGAATCAATAAAAATTATCAAACAGTCTATTGAGCAAATGCCATCAGGGCCTGTGATTTCAGATAATCGGAAATTTGCACCGCCGCGTCGTGGTGATATGAAACGCTCTATGGAATCGCTCATTCACCACTTTAAACTTTTCACAGAGGGTTTCAAAGTGCCTGAAGGGGAAGCTTATGCAGCTGTTGAAGCTCCTAAAGGTGAATTAGGTGTTTATCTTGTTTCAGACGGGTCTAATCGCCCGTATCGTTGTAAAATCCGAGCCCCTGGGTTCGCGCATATGCAAACTATGGATTTCTTATGTAGAGGTCACATGCTCGCAGATGCGCCAGCTGTTCTTGGTGCGATGGATATTGTATTTGGTGAGGTGGACCGATGAGTGCTGGTACACTAATGCACGGTGATAAATTCGAATTTACACCGGAAAATGAAGAAATTGCAAAATGGCATATTGCTAAATATCCAGAAGGAAAACAGCAATCTGCTGTCATGCCTTTGCTGGATCTAGCACAACGCCAAAATGATGGTCACGTTACCGTGGAGATTATGGAATATCTTGCAGACTATCTTGGAATGCCGGCAATCCGCGTTCAAGAAGTTGCAACTTTCTATACCATGTATAATCACAAGAAAATTGGTAAGCATCACGTTCGTGTATGTGGCACAACACCTTGTTGGTTACGCGGGTCAGATGACATTATGAAAGCCTGCAAAGACAAGCTTGGCATTGAAAAAGGGCAGACCACAGAAGATGGCCTTTTCACCCTTGACGAGATCGAGTGTGC
The DNA here is from genome assembly GCF_031598375.1 of Temperatibacter marinus. Classification (NCBI taxonomy): domain Bacteria; kingdom Pseudomonadati; phylum Pseudomonadota; class Alphaproteobacteria; order Kordiimonadales; family Temperatibacteraceae; genus Temperatibacter; species Temperatibacter marinus. Next base: position 2,814,830 of record NZ_CP123872.1, on the reverse strand, counting down.
CGGGGCGTGTGTGAATGCGCCTGTGCTTTCAATTGGCGATGACTATTATGAAGATTTAACCCCAGAATCAGTCGTTGAGCTTTTAAACAAGCTTGCTGCTGGCGATGATCCGAAACCAGGCCCTCAAGTTGATCGCTTGAATAGTGCCCCAGCTGGCGACAAAACCAGCTTGTTTGGTTCAGAAGAATAGGGAGTTTAGAATGCTACAAGATAAAGATCGCATCTTTACAAACCTTTACGGTGCAGAAAGTCCAGGTATAGAAGCGGCGATGAAGCGTGGTGACTGGAATGGCACTAAAGAGATTATTGAAAAAGGCATTGATTGGATTGTCGATGAGATGAAGGCATCTGGTCTGCGGGGGCGCGGCGGTGCTGGCTTCCCAACAGGGTTGAAATGGTCTTTCATGCCTAAGGATGGCTCTCCGGAAAATCCTTCCTATCTTGTTGTTAATGCGGACGAGGGCGAGCCTGGGACCTGTAAAGACAGAGATATGATGCGCCATGATCCTCATAAATTAATTGAAGGATGTCTCATCGCTGGTTTCGCGATGCGTGCTAAGGCGGCCTATATTTATATCCGCGGTGAATTTATCCGCGAAATGCAAGCGCTTAATAAAGCTATCGAAGAAGCAAGAGACAAAGGCTTCCTCGGTAAAAATGCCTGTGGCACAGGATATGACTTTGATGTCTATGTTCATGCTGGTGCAGGGGCCTATATTTGCGGCGAGGAAACGGCTCTTATCGAAAGCCTCGAAGGAAAGAAAGGCCAACCGCGTCTTAAACCTCCTTTTCCAGCGAATGTAGGAGCATGGGGCCGCCCAACAACGGTGAATAATGTGGAATCAATTGCAGTGGTACCAACAATTTTGCGTCGCGGTGCCGATTGGTTCTCAGGAATTGGGAAGCCCAATAATACGGGGACGAAAGTTTTCTGTATTTCTGGCCATGTGAATAACCCTTGTAATGTTGAAGAAGAAATGGGCATTCCCCTTAAGGAGCTTATTGAAAAGCATGCAGGCGGTGTGATTGGCGGATGGGATAATCTTTTAGCTGTTATTCCAGGCGGATCATCAGTTCCTGTGTTGCCTAAGGACATTTGTGATACGGTCTGCATGGATTTTGATAGCTTAAAAGAAGTTCAGTCTGGGCTTGGGACCGCTGCGGTCATTGTTATGAATAAGTCTACGGACATTGTGAAAGCAATTGCGCGCCTTTCTGAGTTTTATAAACACGAATCATGTGGTCAATGTACACCGTGCCGAGAAGGTACAGGTTGGATGTGGCGCGTGATGGAACGTTTAGTCGAAGGACGTGCTGAGAAAGAAGAAATCGATATGTTGTTGGATGTAACGAAACAGATCGAAGGACATACAATTTGTGCACTTGGTGATGCTGCAGCTTGGCCTATACAAGGTCTGATGCGCCATTTCAGAAGTGAAGTAGAAGCTCGTATCGACGCCTATCAGGCGAAGATGGCAGCTGAATAGATCGGAGCGGAGAAAATAATGCCAAAGCTTACGATTAACGGTACAGAAGTAGAAATAGAAAACGGTGCTACAGTTTTGCAAGCCTGCGAAGCTGCTGGCGTTGAAGTCCCTCGCTTCTGTTATCACGAACGGTTATCCATTGCAGGAAACTGCCGGATGTGTCTTGTTGAAATGGAAAAGGCTCCAAAGCCGATTGCCAGTTGTGCAATGCCAGCCGGCGACGGCATGGTTATCCATACCAATACGGACACTGTGACCAAAGCACGTGAAGGCGTGATGGAATTCTTGCTCTTAAATCATCCGCTTGATTGCCCAATTTGTGACCAAGGCGGAGAATGTGATCTCCAAGATCAATCCGTTGCCTTTGGTGGCGGGGACAGTCGCTATGATGAGAATAAGAGAGCTGTTGCTGAAAAAGATATGGGACCGCTCATTTCTACGACCATGACACGCTGTATTCACTGTATGCGCTGTGTTCGCTTCTCAACAGAAGTTGCAGGTGTCGATGATATGGGTAGTCTATGGCGCGGTGAAGATACTGAGGTGACAACATACCTAAATCAGATACTTGACAGCGAACTTTCTGGCAACGTGGTTGATCTATGTCCTGTAGGGGCCTTAACAAATAAGCCTTATGCTTTCACGGCTCGGTCATGGGAATTAACTAAAACTGAATCAATCGATGTGATGGATGCTCTTGGCTCAAATATCCGTGTGGATAGTCGTGGGGCTTCTGTAATGCGCATTTTACCGCGACTTCATGAAGATGTGAATGAAGAATGGATTTCTGACAAGACACGCTATGTCTATGATGGGTTGAAAAAACGGCGCTTAGACCGTCCTTACATTCGGAAGAATAAAAAACTTGTTGAAGCGTCATGGGCAGATGCCTTTAAAGCCATCAAAAAAGGTCTCAAAGGTCTCGATGGTAAAGAAATTGCTGGCGTTGTCGGTGATCTTGCAGATATGGAGAGCATGCTCGCTCTGAAGGATTTGCTCGCGTCTCTTGGTTCAAAACAGATAGAAAGCCGTGTAGACGGTGCTGCAATTGATGGCAGCGTTCGTGGTGGATACGTGATGAATAGTGGTATCTACGGTATAGAGGAAGCAGATGTTCTTCTGATCGTTGGTTCAAACCCGCGCCTCGAAGCTTCTGTGATGAATAGCAGAATTAGAAAGGCTGTACGTCATTTGGGCCTGAAAGTTGCAAACGTAGGGTCTGCGACTGATTTAACCTATGCTGTTGATGAACTTGGTGACGATGCGTCAATTCTTGCGGCGATTGCTGACGGCTCTCATGCTTATGCTAAAACACTGAAAGACGCAAAGAAGCCAATGATCCTTGTCGGCCAAGCGGCCCTGCAAGGGGAAGCCGGTTCAGCTGTATTGAAAGCAGCCCGTGATATCGCCGATACTTATTGCGTGCGCGATGATTGGAACGGCTTTAATATGCTTCATACAGCAGCCAGTCGTGTTGGTGCGTTGGATCTTGGTCTCACAACAAAAGGCGGCATGGATGCTCTTTTGAACGATGCTCAGGCAGGAAAAACGAAAGCTGTCTTTAACCTTGGAGCTGACGATTTCGATACAGCGTCATTCAAAGATGTCTTTACAGTCTATATAGGAACCCATGGTGATGAGGGTGTTAAACATGCTAATGTTATCCTGCCATCAGCATCTTATACTGAAAAATCAGGAACTTACGCGAATACTGAAGGCCGTGTACAACGCACAGCCAAAGCGGTCGCAGCGCCTGGTGATGCTCGTGAAGACTGGACAATCTTAAGGGCTCTGTCTGATGTGGTAGGCGACACATTGCCGTATAACAATTTGGGTCAATTGCGCGCGAAGCTTGAAAAAGCTGTTCCTGCCACAGCCCAAATTGATGCCCTGCATGACAATGCTTGGGGTGATTTTGGCACCAAAGGACCTATTTCTCAAAACGGCATTACCACTTATGTCGACAACTATTACCTCACAAATCCAATTGCGAGAGCTTCCGACATTATGGCGGACTGTGTAACGGCTCGTGAGACTGAAGCTCAGGAGGCTGCGGAATAATATGGTTGAGATAATTAATAGCTTTTTTGCTGAATTAACGGGGGGCGGTAGTTTTACCTACTTGTTCGCGATTGTGGCATCCATTCTTGCCATTGTCCTGCCTCTTCTTTTAGCAGTCGCTTTCTCGGTTTACTTCGATCGTAAGATTTGGGCCGCGGTTCAAATGCGCCGAGGCCCTAACGTTGTTGGGCCGTTTGGCTTGCTTCAGTCTTTTGCAGATGGTTTTAAACTGTTTTTGAAGGAAACTGTCATTCCAGCAGGGGCTAACAAGGTCATTTTCTTAATGGCGCCTATGATTACTTTCGTTCTAGCGATGGTTGGTTGGGCTGTCATTCCATGGGATATGACTGATGACGGAGTCGTTGTTGCCATTTCCAACCTTAATGTTGGAATTCTTTATATCCTTGCGATCTCATCTTTAGGGGTTTACGGCATTATCATGTCGGGTTGGGCATCAAATTCACGCTATGCTTTCCTCGGTGGCCTTAGATCTGCGGCACAAATGGTCTCATACGAAGTATCGATTGGTTTCGTATTGATCTGTGTGCTTCTAAAAGTAGGCTCTCTGAACCTAGCAGATGTTGTGATCGCTCAAGAGGGTGGCATCTGGAATTGGCATATGTGGGCTTTCTTCCCAATTTATGTGATCTTCTTTATTTCTGCCTTAGCAGAGACAAATAGGCCTCCCTTTGACTTACCAGAAGCAGAAGCGGAATTGGTTGCTGGATATCAGGTTGAATATTCATCGATGGCTTTTGCACTGTTCTTCCTTGGGGAATATGCGAATATTCTATTGATGAGTGCTGTGATGGCTATTCTCTTCCTGGGAGGCTGGGATCCAATCATTCCTGCTTTGGATTTTATTCCTGGATGGATCTGGCTTCTGGGTAAAACGGCTTTTGGTTTCTTCCTATTTGCTCTCGTTAAAGCATTTGTACCACGCTATCGTTATGATCAGCTGATGCGATTGGGTTGGAAAGTCTTTCTACCTCTCTCACTATTCTTTGTGATTTTCTATAGTGCCATTCTTGTTTACGGCGATATGCTGCCGGTGAAAGGATAAGGACGATGATGCAATTTATTAAGAGCCTCTTCCTTTTAGAATTCGTGGGTGCCGTATTTCTGTCTATGAAATATTTTTTCGCTCCGAAGGCTACCATCAATTATCCCTATGAGAAAGGGCCTCTCAGCCCACGGTTTCGGGGGGAGCATGCACTGCGTCGTTACCCAAATGGTGAAGAACGCTGTATTGCTTGTAAATTATGTGAGGCGATCTGTCCGGCGCAAGCCATCACAATCGAAGCTGAGCCTCGTGAAGATGGATCCCGTCGTACGACTAAATATGATATCGACATGACAAAATGTATCTATTGTGGATTTTGTCAGGAAGCTTGCCCTGTGGATGCTGTGGTTGAAGGACCGAATTTTGAATTCGCGACAGAGACACGCGCAGAGCTTATGTATAATAAAGAAAAGCTGCTTGAAAACGGTGAACGTTGGGAGCGAGAAATCGCTGCGAACCTTGCCGCTGATGCACCTTACCGCTAAGGATTTGACAGATGATATTTGATATTCCTGTAGCTAGCCTTGCTTTTTATCTCTTTGCCTTTGTGACAGTGGCATCGGGTGTGCTGGTTATTTCGGCCAGAAACCCAGTGCACTCGGTTATGTGGCTCATTTTGGCATTCTTTAGTGCGGCTGCACTTTTTGTATTGTTGGGTGCTGAATTCCTAGCAATGCTGTTAATCATTGTATATGTGGGCGCTGTTGCTGTTCTCTTCCTCTTTGTAGTGATGATGCTTGATATTAACTTTGTTGAGCTTCGCCAAGGGTTCCTCCAGTATCTACCTTACGGAGCTATTATCGGCTTGATCATGTTGGTTGAGCTGATTGTGATCATTGGTACATGGCATTTCGCACCCAATTCTGAGAAGAATTTGGACGCAAAAATGTCAGATATTCCTAATACGGAAGCTCTTGGTAACCTTATCTACACAGACTATCTGTTGATTTTCCAAGCATCGGGCATGATCTTACTTGTTGCGATGATTGGTGCAATTGTTCTCACGCTGAGAACAAGAACAGGTGTGAAGAAACAAAATATTAATTCACAGGTTCGACGTCGCCCAGAAGACGCCTTCAAACTTGTTGATGTAAAATCAGGCGAGGGCGTCACTGGCCCTATCGCTGGTAAAGAATAGGAGGTAGTGATGATGGAAATTACTCTTGCACACTATCTAGCTGTAGGGGCTATTCTCTTTGTCTTTGGGATTTTCGGTATTTTTCTTAACCGAAAGAATGTGATCATTATCCTTATGTCTGTAGAGCTTATGCTGTTAGCAGTGAATATTAACCTCGTGGCCTTTTCTTCTTATCAAGGAGATCTTGTGGGTCAAATTTTTGCAATGTTTATCCTGACTGTTGCTGCTGCTGAAGCTGCAATCGGGTTAGCGATCCTTGTTATTTACTTCCGTAACCGCGGTTCTATTGCGGTGGAAGATATTAACCAAATGAAAGGCTAGGCAGGACTATGTTGTATAAAGCTATTGTATTCCTTCCGCTTATCGGATTCTTGATTGCAGGTTGTTTTGGTCGCCAGATCGGCGATAAAGCAAGCCAATATGTCACAACAGGTTTGTTGATTGTCTCTGCAGTTCTTTCATGGGTTGCTTTCACTCAGATTATGAATGGTCATAAAGAGATTGTACATGTGTTGACTTGGGTCTCTTCTGGAGACCTTCAGTTTAACTGGTCTTTTAAAATCGACATGCTCACCGGTGTTATGCTGGTTGTTGTCAATACGGTTTCTTCCTTAGTGCATATGTATTCTATATCTTATATGGAAGAGGATCCGCATAAGCCTCGTTTCTTTGCGTATCTTTCGCTCTTCACTTTTGCGATGTTGATGCTTGTCACAGCTGATAACTTGGTTCAAATGTTCTTTGGCTGGGAAGGTGTAGGCTTGGCTTCCTATCTGTTGATCGGTTTCTGGTTCAAGAAACCATCAGCGAATGCGGCGGCGATTAAGGCTTTTGTCGTGAACCGTGTGGGTGACTTTGGATTTTCCCTTGGCATCTACGCTGTCTTTGTCTTAACAGGTTCAGTTGTCTTTGATGATATCTTTGCAAATATTGGTCAGTATCAAGAGGCGACATTATCGTTCCTTGGGTACGATCTAAATGCGATTACGATTATCTGTATCTTGCTGTTTGTTGGCGCTATGGGTAAATCAGCTCAGCTTGGGTTGCATACTTGGCTCCCTGATGCCATGGAAGGCCCGACACCTGTGTCAGCGCTTATTCACGCAGCGACCATGGTAACAGCAGGCGTTTTCCTTGTGGCCCGCTTTAGCCCAGTCTTTGCTTATTCACCAGACGCAATGTATCTTGTGACGATTGTCGGCGCGATGACGGCTCTCTTTGCAGCCTCTGTTGGTCTCGTTCAAAATGACATTAAACGTGTGATTGCTTATTCGACATGTTCGCAGCTTGGCTATATGTTTGTGGCTCTGGGCGTGGGCGCCTTTGGTGCAGGGATCTTCCACTTGTTTACACACGCCTTCTTTAAAGCATTACTCTTCTTGGGTGCAGGGTCTGTTATTCATGCCATGCATCACGAGCAAGACATGCGCAATATGGGCGGGCTCTGGAAGAAAATTCCTTTCACAGCAACTGTAATGCTTATTGGTACTCTTGCCATTACTGGTTTCCCATTGCTTTCAGGCTATTTCTCTAAAGACCTGATCATTTTCTCTGCATTTGCAACAGAAACAGCCGGTGGACAGTTTGCCTTCGTCCTGACTGTCTTTGCAGCATTCATGACTAGTTTTTATAGCTGGCGCCTGGCTTTCCTTACTTTCTTTGGGAAAACACGCGCGGACAAGCATACATATGATCATGCCCATGAAGGCCCTCTGGTCATGAAACTTCCACTTTTAATTCTTGCAATCGGCGCTCTGTTTGCAGGGTGGTATTTTGCCCCTCAATTTGTCGGCGAAGCCCGTGAAGCCTTTTGGAATGGGGCTTTAGTGACAGCAAAAGGCGACGTGATGGACGCGGCCTATGCCATTCCAATGGCAGCGCAGAAAGCACCATTTTTTGCGATGATCTTTGGGCTTTTCCTCGCACTTGTTTTCTATACGCCGCGCCTTGAGCTGCCGAAAGCAGCTGCCTGGGGTGGTACAGTTGGCCTTCTGGCACTGTCTATATGGTCCTTTACAGCGCATTTGACCTATGTTTTCTACTTCTCTGCTTTTGCTTTGGTCATTGTCTTCTACGGTGCGCTCAGAGCAAGCGATCGTCTCTCAGGGACATTGCCTCAGAGAACCGCAGAGTTGCACGACGGGCTTTATGCCTTCCTTCTCAACAAATGGTATTGGGATGAGCTCTACGACTTAATCTTTATTCGTCCATCTATGTGGATTGGCCGTTTCTTCTGGAAACGCGGTGATGAAGATACCATTGATGGTTTTGGACCGAATGGTGTGTCATCAGCAATCGCAGGAATTGCGGCTCAGGTTCGCAAACTCCAAACCGGTTATTTGTATCATTACGCCTTTGTGATGCTTGTTGGTGTGGCGCTTGTCGTTACATACTTCGTTAGCTCATCTGCAGGCCACTAGGGGTAGAGGAACTTAATTATGGTACTTATTGAACAACATTTATTATCGTTGATGCTGGCTGTGCCCGTGGTAGGCGTTCTTGTGATGCTCTTTATCAAACATGAAGATAAAGAGATTGAGAACCGCAACATCCGCGCCGTCGCCATGCTGACAACGTTGGTTGCCTTTGTCCTGTCTATTCTTTTATGGGCTCTTTTTGATAATTCTCAAGCTGGCTTCCAGTTTGTGGATAGTGCAGAATGGTATGGACCTTTCAACTACCGCGTTGGGGTTGATGGAATTTCCATGCTGTTTGTTGTACTTTCAGCTTTTCTGATGCCTTTTGTTATCGGCTGTAGTTTGAAAGTCATTAATACACGGGTCAAAGAATATATGATTGCCTTTCTCTTGTTAGAAGCGCTCATGTTTGGTGTCTTTATCGCTCTTGATATATTCACATTTTATATCTTCTTTGAGGCTGGCCTCATTCCAATGTTCTTAATCATTGGTGTTTGGGGTGGTGTAAATAGAATATATGCTTCCTATAAATTCTTTCTCTATACTCTTTTAGGTTCAGTATTGATGCTTGTTGCTGTCATGTATATGTATTTGCAGACAGGGACGACTGATATACCAACTCTAATGAGCTATAACTTTGATGCAGATATTCAAAAATGGCTCTGGTTGGCATTCTTCGCTTCTTTTGCTGTGAAAATGCCTATGTGGCCTGTCCATACATGGTTACCTGATGCCCACGTTCAAGCGCCGACAGCAGGGTCCGTAATCCTTGCGGGTGTTTTATTGAAAATGGGTGGTTACGGTTTCTTGCGATTTAGCCTTCCTATGTTTCCAGATGCATCGGTCTATTTTGCAGATTTTGTCTTTTGGCTCTCGGTCATTGCTGTGATCTACACATCTCTTGTTGCGCTTGTTCAAGAAGACATTAAAAAGCTGATTGCCTACTCATCTGTGGCGCATATGGGCTTTGTGACAATCGGTATTTTCGTCTTTAACAATGCTGGAATTGTAGGATCTATCTTCCAGATGCTATCTCACGGTATTGTATCCGGCGCACTTTTCCTCTGTGTAGGGGTTATCTATGATCGCTTACATACTCGGGAAATCGTTCGCTACCAAGGTCTTGCTAATAACATGAAGCTTTTTGCTGTCCTCATGGTCTTCTTCTCAATGGCGTCGATTGGCCTACCAGGAACATCAGGATTCGTTGGTGAATTCATGGTTCTACTTGGGGCATATCAATATTCAAGCTGGTTGGCTTTTGGAGCAGCAACAGGTGTGATCTTAGGTGCGGGCTATATGCTTTACCTTGTCCTTAGAGTTGTCTTCGGTGAACTTGTTCATGAAGATAATAAGAAGATGATTGATTTGACCACCCGTGAGAAGGTGATCTTTGCGCCCCTAGTGGCTGTTGTTCTTTGGATGGGTGTTTATCCATCTTCGTTCACAGAGCCCATGCAGGCCAGTGTAAATAATTTGATTGAAACCAGACTAACGCCAGCGATTGAGGCAGCTAAAGCTCAGACTAAGAGTGATAAAAAAGCTGCTGCGACTGCGGCTAAGTAGGAGAGAGTTTAGATGACTGAACTTCAAAACCTTACCGCTGCACTGCCAGAGCTTATCTTGGCAATTGGGGCGATGGCACTCTTAATGATCGGTGTCTTTACTAAGGATAAAGAAGCAGCTTTTGACCGAGTTGCCCTAATTTCTATTCTCCTGTTGGCTGTTGTTGGTTTCATTACCATCAATGAAGGGGCTGCTGAGAAAACCTTGGCTTTCAATAATCTGTTCATCACAGATTCCTTTGCCATCTTTACAAAAACAGTCATGCTTGTTGGGTCGTTAATTGCGATTTTAATGTCAGGACCGTTCTTAAAGGATATGGGCATTAAACGCTTTGAATATCCTGTGCTGATCGTCTTGGCTACCTTGGGCATGTTCCTAATGGTGTCGTCAAATAATTTCCTCACGCTTTATGTAGGCTTGGAATTACAATCTCTTGCCCTCTATGTTTTGGCGGCTATTAACCGAGACCGTCAACGCTCAACTGAGGCGGGCCTAAAATATTTTGTTCTTGGGGCCTTATCATCAGGCATGCTTCTATACGGTATCAGCTTTATCTATGGCTTTGCAGGCAGTACAGATTTTGATACAGTTGCATTGGCTTCAAAGGAAGCTGGAACTAATATCGGCTTAATTGTTGGTCTCGTCTTCTTGCTTGCGGGTCTTGCGTTTAAAGTTTCTGCTGTTCCCTTCCACATGTGGACACCTGATGTCTATGAGGGTGCTCCAACCCCTGTCACAGCCTTTTTCGCTGCGGCACCTAAGGTCGCAGCTCTTGCTCTTTTTGTTCGTGCCATGTATGGGGCTTTCCCAGATGCTTCGACACAGTGGTCTCAAGTTGTAATCTTTATCTCAGTGGCTTCTATGCTTGTGGGTGCTTTTGTGGCACTCATGCAGTCTAACATCAAGCGCCTGATGGCTTATTCCTCTATTGGACATGCTGGATATGCTCTTGTTGGCCTTGCAGCCGGTGCTGCTGCAGGCGGTATACAGGCTTTGTTGATTTATGGTGCAATATACACCACTATGACTTTAGGGGCTTTCGCTGTTATTTTGACAATGCGCCGCGGTGGTAAAATGGTTGAGAGTATCGATGACCTTGCGGGCCTCTCTAAAAATAATTTGCCTATGGCAGTTGCTCTTGCAATCTTTATGTTCTCTCTTGCAGGAATTCCAGGTTTGGCTGGCTTTTTCGGTAAATGGGAAGTTATTCTTGCAGCAGTGAATGCTAATCTGATTACTGTGGCTGTGATTGCTGTTCTGACTTCTGTTGTAAGTGCCTATTATTACCTTCGCATTATTAAGGTTATGTTCTTTGATGATGCTGCAGAGCCATTTGATGCAACACAATCATCAGCCCTATCAGCTGTAATTGGTGTCACAGCGGTGGTTAATTCTCCTGTAAGTTTTGTTCTTATTGGGTCGCTTGCTTCAGCCGCTGCTTGGGCTGCAGGTGTGTTTAGCTAAAAATTGATGCTTAATTCGGCAGAAGAAAATTGGTCAGCCTTGGTTCCTTCGGGTACTGAGGCTTTCTTTTTTTCTTCCCTATCCAGTACCAATGAGTGTGCAACGTCTCTTGCTCAAAAGGGGGAGAAGGGCCCTTTGTGGATCCTTGCAGGCTCTCAGTCAGCGGGCCGAGGAAGAAGAGGTCGCCAGTGGACTTCTTATCAAGGGAATTTTTTTGGTAGCCTCCTATTGAGGCCCTCAATGAAAGCAAGTGACTGCGCAGCACTACCTTTTGCCGTGGCTCTTGCCATTCGTGACGCCCTTATTGATTGCGGAGTTCGGGAGTCCTCAATACAATGTAAATGGCCCAATGACATCCTCATTGACGGTTGCAAGGTTAGCGGTGTTCTCATTGAAAGTGCGATGAAAGCAGATCATTCTCTTGAGTACCTTGTCATTGGCATTGGAGTTAATCTTACTCATTCACCCCAGGAAACTAAGTTTGATGCCGTATGTTTAAAACAAAAAGGGATTGAGATCTCTGTGAAAGAGTTTACGCGTTTTCTCTCTCTGCAGTGTGAAGCTTATCTTCAGCAATGGATAAACAAGCAAGATGAAGCTATTTATGCGTCCTGGTCAGCTGTGGGGTGGGGATTAGGTCAAAAGCGCCTCATCCGCACAGCAACGGAAACATTCACAGGAGTTATACAGCGTCTTGGCGTTGACGGGGGATTGATAGTAATGCTGGACGATGGCAGGGAAAAGTGTATATATGCTGGCGATGTCTTTCCGCCGAATAAGAGTTAACGAGGTCCAATATGTTGTTAACAATTGATGCTGGTAATACGAACACAGTTTTTGCTCTGATTGAAGGGTCAAGAATTGTAGAACGCTGGCGAATTTCAACGCGTGACCAACGGACATATGAGGAATATATGGTCTGGTTATCACAGCTAATGGATTTCCATGGCCATAAAGCATCCGATATAGAAGGCGCCATTGTTGCAACGGTTGTACCGCCTGTCGAGTTTCCTCTCACGCGCCTTTGTAAGAAATTTTTCAAAGTCGACCCCTTGGTTGTGGGACGCTTAGGCTGTGATTTGGGCGTGAGTATAGAAATAGACAACCCTCGCGAAGTCGGCGCTGATCGCTTGGTCAATGCTGTAGCCGGTGATGGTCTATACGGCGGTCCTGTCATTATTGTAGATTTTGGAACTGCAACAACTTTCGATGTGGTTGGTGAAGGCGGTGCCTATCTGGGGGGAGTAATCTGTCCTGGAATTAATTTATCCCTTCATGCACTCCATCAGGCTGCTGCGAAACTTCCGCATATTGCCGTAGAAGCTCCAATGACAGGGCGTGTGACAGGGAAAAACACATTGGATGCTATGCAATCCGGTGTTTTCTGGGGCTATGTAGGCTTGATCGAAGGGATCGTGACGCGGCTCAAGAAGGAACATTCAGAGGATATGAAAGTGATTGCGACTGGTGGACTCGCAACAATCTTTGGTCCTCATACTGATTTGATTGATACTGTCTCCAGTGATTTAACATTACAGGGACTACGCATGATTTTTGAACGAAATCAAAAATCATCCATTTAAAGAAAGACTATCTATGGGCTATATGAAGCCAAATGATGAACGGTTGCTGTTTTTACCTCTTGGCGGTAGCGGCGAAATTGGAATGAATCTAAACCTTTATGGACATAAAGGGAAATGGCTCATGGTGGATTGTGGCATGAGCTTCGCTGATAGCTACACGCCTGGTGTGGATTTGATTTTTCCAGACCCTTCCTTCATTGAAGACGAACAAGAAGCTTTGGTAGGCTTGATTGTTACCCATGGCCATGAAGACCATATTGGCGCAATCCCTCATATTTGGTCTCGGTTCAAATGTCCGATTTATACCACAGGCTTTACAGCTGAGCTCATTAGGCGAAAGTTAGGGGAACACGGCTTAGTGGATGATGTTGAAATCATTGAAGTCGTACCGTCTCAAAGCTTTGATTGTGGGCCTTTCAAGGTCGAATATGTACCACTTGCCCATTCTATTGCGGAAGGCCATGGTATAACTCTTACCACATCCCGCGGTGTACTCTTTCATACGGGAGATTGGAAGCTAGATAAGGCGCCATTAATTGGTCCAACGTGCCCATCTCCGCGCCTTAAAGCATTGGGAGACCAAGGTGTTCTTGCGATGATAGGGGACAGTACAAATGTCTTTAATCCCGAGACCAGTGGGTCTGAAAAGGATGTGCAAGAAAATTTACTGAAAATTGTTGGAAAAGCAGAAGGGCGGGTTGTGATTACCACTTTTGCTTCAAATGTTGCTCGGCTAGAGGCTGTGGGGGCAATAGCGAAGGCTACAGGAAGAAACCTCTGCCTCTTTGGCCGCTCGATGCAACGGATTTATGAAGTGGCGCGTGCAAAAGGATTTTTACAGGATTTTCCAAAGCTTGTCGATGTAGATGCGGTTGATTATCTTCCTAAGAATAAAGTTCTCATCGTTTGTACGGGCTGCCAAGGTGAGAGTAGGGCTGCCCTTGCGCGCATCGCTAAAGATGAGCACAGAGATGTCTCTTTGGTTCCTGGGGATACGGTTATCTTTTCAAGCAAAATCATACCCGGTAATGAACTTACCCTGTTCCGTTTGATTAACAATTTGGTCAAGAAAAAAGTTAATGTGATTACCGAGAAAGACGACTTTGTCCATGTTTCGGGGCATCCGGGGCAACCAGACCTGAAAGCTATGTATGAATGGGTGAGACCGAAATTTGCGATACCTGTTCACGGGGAAGCTCGCCACCTCATTAAGCACGCAGAATTCGCATTGGAGCAGGGGGTTAAGAAATCTATTGCACCAAAGAATGGGCAAATTATTGAGATCACCGACGAGGGCCCTGTTGTTATTGACGAAGCCCCCATAGGTGTACTAGTTCTTGATGGAACGCAAGTGGTAGACTTTGATGCTCCTAGTGTTGCTCAGCGCCGCAGGATTTCACAGCAGGGTCAAATGACTATTGTTGTCGTTATCAGGCGAGATGGTCAACTGGCCTCAGAGCCCGTTATCACAGCGAATGGCATTCCAAAATTTGATGAGGATGACTTTTATTACGATTTGATTGATGCTGCCGAAGAGGGGTATGAGCGCTTGAGCCGTAAAGAAAGACAAAAAGATAAGGCGATCCATGACGGAGTCCGAATTGCCGTCCGCCGTCTCACGCGCTCTGAACTTGGACGTAATCCAACGGTCGATGTTGTGATCGTGCGTGAACAAGAATTAGATTTAAAGTAAGGGGCCTGACATGATTGGAAATATAAATCACATCGCTATTGTTGTTCCAGATTTAGCCGAAGCTGCCGCTCGGTATAAAAACACAATGGGTGCTGATGTTTCTGAGGCTGTTGATCTTCCAGATCATGGTGTTACGACTGTATTTGTTAACTTACCAAATAGCAAAGTGGAGCTACTTCATCCCTATGGAGACTCATCACCAATTGCAGGATTTTTGGCAAAAAACCCTTCAGGTGGTATGCATCATATTTGCTATGAAGTAGACGATATTTTGGCCGCTCGGGATAAATTAGTCGAAGACGGCGCCCGCATCTTGGGCGACGGAGACCCAAAGATTGGAGCTCACGGCAAGCCGGTACTTTTTTTACACCCTAAGGACTTCTTTGGTACTCTCGTTGAAATTGAACAGGTATAGGAGGCTGCCATGGCACTTATTACAAAGATTTTGGTTTATGTTGTTATCTGGTGGGTAGTTTTCTTACCTGTGTTATCTATTGGCGTTCAAAATCAGGCTGAAGCAAAAGATGAGCGTGTCGCGGGTACGGATCCTGGTGCCCCTGCTAACGCATCACTAAAAAAGAAAATTATTATCACTTCAGTGACTGCGTTTTTCCTTACGGCCCTTTTTGTCTATCTAGAAGGGATTGGTTTTATTCAGGTACGCCCTGAATAACTGAACATAAACGCTGAAAAGCAAAAAAGCTGGACGCCCCTGATGCGTCCAGCTTTTTAATGTCGAGCCCAAATTTTTATTACTGTCCCCCTGATATCCTCAGCAGTAATTGGCTCAGCGCATGGTTTCCTCCCTGAGCGTGGGCCACTTTTGTGAGGGCACTCTTTCCGCTCTGCGCGAAAATGAAAGTAAGTAAGAGAGCTGCTATTGTCACTGTAAAAAAAACTATATGATGACCATGAAAATGAACTTTCTAATTCTTGTGACTAAATAGCAACATAAATGGATTTTAGTTTAGTTCTGGGAGTGATATATTTCGTAATCTCAGTTTTTTGAGCAATTTATGAAAAATGGCGTTGCGCTTAATCATTATTAAAGGCAAAAGAAGCTCAGATAGACAGGCCTGCGAAAAGCGGGCTAGAGAATTAATAGAAAGACAGTAAAATGCGTGTCAGCCGTTATTTTTTACCTACCTTAAAAGAAACCCCTGCAGATGCACAGATCGCATCTCATATCTTTATGTTACGTGCAGGCATGGTGAGACAAAGTGCATCTGGAATATATACCTGGTTGCCACTTGGCTTGCGTGTTTTGAAAAAAATTGAAGATATCGTTCGTGAAGAACAAAATAAAGCTGGTGCCTTGGAAGTTCTGATGCCGACAATTCAAAGTGCAGACTTATGGAAAAAGTCTGGACGCTATGATGATTATGGCAAGGAAATGTTGAGAATTAGTGACCGTAAAGATGCTGAGCTTCTTTACGGGCCAACCAATGAAGAATTGATTACGGACATATTCTCTAATGAAGTAAAGTCTTATAAAGATTTGCCAAAAAACCTATATCATATCCAGTGGAAGTTCCGTGATGAAATTCGTCCAAGGTTTGGCGTGATGCGCGGCCGTGAATTTTTGATGAAAGATGCCTATAGCTTTGATGTATCTGCAGAAGCTGGTCGTGATAGCTATAATGCCATGTTCACCGCTTATCTTCGTACCTTTGCAAGAATGGGGCTGAAGGCTATGCCCATGCGTGCTGATACGGGCCCTATTGGCGGCGACCTTTCTCATGAATTTTTGGTTATCGCAGAAACAGGGGAGAGCGAAGTCTTTTTCCATAAGGGCTTCGAAGATCTTGACCCGATGGTGGAAACGCATTCTGCTGAAGAGAGACAATCAATCGTCGATACCTGGACCAGTATGTATGCTGCTACCGATGAAATTCATAATCCGGAGACATGTGATGTAGCGGATTCTGACCTCATTCAAGGCCGCGGCATTGAAGTTGGACATATTTTCTTCTTCGGAGATAAATATTCTGCCCCCATGGGAGCCTCAGTGCAAGGACCGGATGGAAAGCTTGTCAATGTTCAAATGGGTTCATATGGTGTTGGTGTTTCAAGACTGGTAGGGGGGATTATCGAATCCAGCCACGATGAGAATGGTATTATCTGGCCAGAATCAGTCGCTCCGTTTAAAATTGGGCTGATCAATCTTGGCGGTAAGAACGATGACTGTGTCGCCTTTTGTGATGATCTTTATGCACAGCTAGAGGCTGCAGGCATTGAAGTGCTCTATGATGATACAAAGAATGGCGCTGGGGCCAAGTTTTCACAAATGGACTTGATTGGCTTGCCTTGGCAGATTGCTGTTGGTCCACGCGGCCTTAAAAATGGCGTAGTTGAAGTTAAGAATCGCAAAACTGGCGAAAAAGTTGAAATGACGCCACAGGACGCTTTAACTAAATTCAGTTAAGTAAGGGCAGGGAGTTATTATGATTTCACGGTTTGAATGGGCAATATCAAAAAGATATTTGCTCAGCAGGGGTGGTGAAGGCTCTCTCTCAGTTATCGCTATCATCGCGTCTATCGCTATTGCATTGGCTGTGGCAACACTGATTACAGTGATGTCTGTCATGAATGGATTCCGCTTGGAACTTATCGATAAAGTATTGGGCTATAATGGTCATATTTTGCTTCAGGGCTACGGCGGTAAAATTACAGACTATGATCAGCTTGAAAAAGAGGTAAACATTCACGATAAAATCATCCGCTCCACAGCTTTCACAGAAAGCCAAATTATGCTTATGCAAAATGGCCGAGGATGGGGCGCAATTGCACGAGGCTATACACCAGAAAAATTTAGCCTTGAAGGACTAGGCTTCTCTAAGTTGTTGGAAGGGGCTTTTCCTGAAGATCCAGAAGCTGAAGGCTTAGTTCTTGGTCATCAACTGGCGAAAAACCTTGGGGTTAAGGTGGGCGATGACATTACGATGGTTTCGCCTAACATGCAATCAACCCCTTTCGGGTCTCGACTAAGATATAACTCTTATCCTGTGATGGCTGTCGTAGAAATAGGCGTCTATCAGTTTGATGAAAGTTTTGTAGGGATGCCGATCGGGCTTGCGCAGCGATTTTTCAGCATGCAGGATCAAGTCACTACAATTGAATTATTTGTAGAGAACCCTGAGGAGGTTCCTCTTCTAAAGGAGGATATTCAAAATATCGTTGGAAACAGGGCTTATGTGACTCACTGGCTTGAATTTAATAGTTCAATTGTTGGAGCGTTAAATACAGAGCGCGTCGCTATGTTTCTCGTGGTGATGATGATTATTGTGGTGGCCGTCTTTAATATATCCTCTAGTCTCTTTATGCTTGTGAAGGATAAGGCTTCTGATATAGCAATCTTACGCACGATGGGTGCAAAGAGAGGCAGTATTCTGAAAGTCTTTATCATTATAGGTCTCTGCGTCGGCGGGGTGGGCATTCTTGCTGGTGTTGGGCTTGCGTCTATCATTATTTCAAATCTCGATTCAATTAAATCAGGAATTGAGCAAATGTTGGGACTCAATTTGTGGGATCCAAGTGTGCGGTTCATTAGTAACATGCGAGCTGTTGTTGTATGGGAAGAAGTGGTTTTCACGATCTCTTCCGCATTATTCTTATCTTTCATTGCTACAATTCCGCCTGCTCTTCGTGCTGCAAAGACAAATCCCATTAGCATTTTAAGATCGGAGTAAGACCATGACATCTATCTTAGAATTGAAGGCGATACATAAAAGCTTTACCCAAGCAGGGAAAACATTGGAAATTCTGAAGGCTATTGATTTATCTCTAGCATCAGGAACGGTTACAGCCTTGGTAGGGCATTCTGGGGCAGGAAAATCAACGCTTTTACAAATTGCAGGACTGTTGGACCAAGCGGACGGCGGGAAAATCATGTTGAGCGGGCATGAAATTCAGCAAGAAAGTAAAGAAAATCTAGCCGATATACGCGCTACAGAGTTGGGATTTGTTTATCAATTTCATCACCTTCTGCCAGACTTTACGGCACTAGAAAATGTCATGATGCCCCTACTTATACAAAATAAAGCAACAAAGACGGCGAGAGAAAAAGCTGCGGACATGCTTCAGAAGGTAGGACTTGGCGAACGGCTTGATCATAGACCTGCTCAATTGTCTGGCGGTGAACAGCAAAGGGTTGCGATTGCCAGAGCGCTTGTACACGAACCCAAATTACTTCTAGCAGATGAACCAACTGGTAACTTAGATGAAGATACAAGTGAGCGTGTTTTAGAAGCCCTTTTAGAGATTGTTCAAAAGACAGGTGTTGCCGCATTAATCGCCACACACGACCGTGCTATGGCAAAGAAGATGACCACAACTGTCGAGCTTTCTCACGGAAAGTTGCAGCTTTTGTAAAGTCTGATACCATATGTCTTCCATTAAATAGGGGAGAGAAATATGGAATTTTTCAATTATGATGCCATTAACTGGCTGGCTATTCTTGTTGGTGCGCTGGCCTATATGTTTGTGGGAGGACTGTGGTATGGTCCTGTTGCTGGGAAGGCATGGATGGAAGAAATGGGGATCACCCCTGAAGATCTCGAAGGCCAGAGTCCAGCACCTGCGATGATTAAGAGCACAATCTCAGCGCTCGTGTTCTCTTTTGGATTGGCTCTGGTTATCTATAATCCAGTCTTAGCAATTTCTGGGTGGCAAGAGGGTGCCATGATTGGCATTTTTGTGGCTTTAATTTTTGTGGGAGCAGGTGCATATCCTAATTATGCCTTTGAAAGCAAAGCCTTAAGGCATTTTTTAATCCACATCGGCTGCAGCAGTGTTGGTATGGCTTTAATTGGGGCTATCATGGGGGCATGGAAATAAAAGAGTCTTAAGCCTTTTAAAATTAAATAAAGCTGTATAAAACAGGAAGGAAGTCATCTTTCTTCCTGTTATTTTTGTTGGGTATATATGTCAGACACACATGCACAATTTGTACACCTGCGGGTTCATTCGGCTTATTCTCTTGCTGAGGGTGCGATCCATGCCAAAGACCTCATTAAACAGAGTTTAGGCCTAGGATTTCCCGCGGTCGCCATGACAGATACAAACAACATGTTTGGGGCCATGGACTTTTCGATGGCTGGCACAGGCGCAGGGGTGCAACCAATTGTCGGTGTTCAACTCTCTATCCGAAACAGTTATCTTACAGTTGATCCAAAGGCCCGCTCAAAACCAGAACCAGATCAGCTTGTTCTTCTCTCAATGAATAGAGAAGGCTATGGCAATTTAATGAAGCTTGTCTCTAAAGCTCATCTGGAAAGCGATGCTTCTGAAGGACCGCAGATCTTGATAGAAGATATGCAAGGATTATCAGAGAATGTGATTTGTTTAACAGGTGGTTCTAAGGGGCCTGTTAATACACTTGTCTTGAAAGATCAGCGAAGTGATGCATCTGAGTGCCTCGATCAATTAAAAGATCTCTTTGGAGATCGCCTTTATGTGGAACTTCAGCGTCATGGATTAGAAGAAGAGGAGGCTTCTGAAGAGGCGCTCCTTGATATGGCTTACGAAAAGAACATTCCAATTGTGGCGACTAATGAATGTTTCTTTGTAGGCCCCGATATGTATGAAGCTCATGATGCACTTCTGTGTATTGCAGACGGCGCTTATGTGGATGAAACTGACAGGCGTCGTGTTACACCAGAGCATAGGCTTAAATCAGCTGAAGAGATGATAAATCTCTTTAAAGACTTGCCAGAAGCTATTGAAAATACTTTATATATTTCTAAAAAATGCCTCTTCAAAGTTGACCCGATTGATCCTCTTCTACCAAACTTTACTGAGGGTCAAGACATTTCAGAAGCAGACATGCTGAGAGATGAGGCTATTAAGGGCTTGCGGATGCGCCTTGATTTTAAGGCGGCTCAAGAAGGTTTAGCCGCTGGCAAGGAAGAAGAATGGGAAAAGGAATATTGGGAGCGCTTAGACTTTGAATTAGGCATCATTAATCAGATGGGCTTTCCTGGGTATTTCCTTATTGTTGCGGATTTTATTCAGTGGTCAAAAGATAATAATATACCTGTAGGGCCTGGTCGGGGATCCGGTGCTGGTTCCGTTGTTGCATGGGTGCTAAAGATTACAGACTTAGATCCACTGCGTTTCAGTTTGCTATTTGAGAGGTTCCTAAACCCTGAGCGTGTATCTATGCCTGACTTTGATATCGATTTTTGTCAGGATAAGCGCGAGCAGGTTATTAAATATACCCAAGATAAATACGGTGCAGACAAAGTCGCTCAAATTATTACATTTGGTAAACTTCAAGCCCGTGCGGTTGTGAAAGCTTGTGGGCGTGTAATGCAGCAACCTTATCCTGTTACTGATCGGCTTGCGAAATTAATTCCCAATGATCCGGGAAGCGCGATGACACTGGCAGAAGCCGTCGAAAGTGAAGAGCGTTTTAAGGCTGAGATTGAAGCAGATGAGCAAACAGCTCTCGTTGTGGACAGGGCACTGAAATTAGAAGGATTCTACGCGCATTCCTCAACTCATGCTGCTGGCGTTGTCATTGGTGATCGTCCTCTAGATCAATTGGTACCTCTTTATCGGGATCCAAAATCTGACATGCCAGTAACGCAGTTTAACATGAAGTTTGTTGAGCAGGCAGGACTTGTGAAGTTTGATTTCTTGGGATTGAAAACACTGACTGTTCTCCAACGCGCAGTGGAATATGTTGCTGAGAGAGATATTGAGATTGATCTAGAGGCCCTTCCTCTTGATGATAAGAAAAGTTATGAGCTTTTGGCTTCTGGCAATGCTGCAGGCGTCTTTCAATTAGAGAGTACGGGTATGCGTGCTGTCCTTAAAGGGCTAAAGCCCGATCTATTTGAAGATATTATTGCGGTTGTTGCCTTATATCGCCCCGGTCCTATGGCCAATATCCCTACCTATGTAGAACGCAAACACGGCCGCGAGGAAGTAACCTATAAGCATCCGATGCTTGAAGATATTCTATCAGAGACAAATGGCATTTTCATTTATCAGGAACAAGTGATGGAACTGGCCCAGAAAATGGCTGGATATAGCTTGGGTCAGGCGGACTTATTACGCCGCGCGATGGGTAAAAAGATTAAGGAGGAGATGGATAAACAAGTCGAGATTTTTGTTGAAGGGGCTAAAGAGCGGGGTGTAACAGACCCTGTGGCACGGGCCATTTTTGATGAAGTAATGGCTTTTGCTTCTTATGGGTTCAATAAATCTCACGCAGCTGCCTATGCTTTAGTTGCTTACCACACAGCTTATATGAAGGCTAATTACCCTGTTGAATTTATGGCCGCCATTATGACGCTCGATTTAGGTAATACAGATAAACTTGCAGGCTTTAAACAAGAGCTACAACGTATGGAGGTGCCCCTATTGCTGCCTAACATAAATAAGTCTCAAGTAGCTTTCGTTGTGGAAAAATCAGAAGAAACTTACTGTGAAGACTTAGATGATCCTCGCCATAACTTGGCCATACGCTATGCGCTTGGGGCTATTAAAGGCGTCGGTGAAAAGGCAATGGAAGCCATCATTGAAGAACGTGAGAAGAATGGCGCATTTACCGATTTATTTGACTTTGCAGAGCGCATTGATCCGAAACTGATGAATAAACGCCAAATGGAGCGTCTTGCGGCGGCGGGGGCGTTTGATTGTTTACTTGACAGTCGGTCCCAAGCAAATGCTGCAGCTGATGTGGTTATGCGGTATGCCAATATGATGGCAGCGGAACGCGCGAGCAATCAAGTCAGTTTATTTGGGGACGATGCCAGCGCCCAAGTTGACCGTCCTGCTTTGCCTGTGGTTAGAAATTGGACACCGACAGAGGAATTAGAGCATGAACGTAAAGCCGTTGGTTTTTATATATCAGCGCATCCCTTGGATAGTTATGAAAAAATCCTTGAACGAGAGAGTATTATTTCAGCAGCCGAGGTCTTTTCAGATCCTGGCTTGATTGGCCAAACGGTTCGAATGGCTGGAGCGATTCTCTCTTATCGAGAAAGTAAATCAAAAAATACGGGGCGAAAATTTGGCGCGTTGATGTTATCAGACAGAACGGATGCTTTTGAATTCCTTATTTTTGAAGATGATTTGCCGCGCACAAGGGAACTTGTAGAAGAGGGCGCCCCCTTGGTGGTCAATATTCAGATTAAGAAAAAAGACGATGAAGATATGGTCAGGCTTGGCTCGCGCGGTATGGATAGCCTAGAAAGTGTGGCGGCACAGTCCTCTAGTGGGTTAGAGATTGAAGTGGAAGATCAAGACGCTATTAAGTCTATAAAATCAGTACTTTCCAGACGTTCTGGGGGGAAGGGGATCGTTAAAATTAAAGTGCCTGTAGAAGAGGATAAACGGTTCGCAGAATTTAAGTTGCCCCATAAATATAAAATATCACCCGAGCTTATTCAGGCAATTGAAGCCGAAATCGGTGTATCAAGTGTCATGGAGCAATAGGTTATGGATCCCATTGCTCCCGTCACGCCCTTACCATCGGCTTCCATCCTTCTCATCAGAGATGGTTTGAGGGGGCTTGAAGTGATGATGATGAAGCGGGCCGAAACAATGCGCTTTGCACCAGGTGTATATGTTTTCCCTGGAGGTAAGGTTGACGAGGGTGATCATCGATCATATTTTTGGCGAAAGTATATTTCGCCAGAGGCTCAGTTTGATGATTTGGCTTTACGCATAGCTGTTCTTAGAGAGCTTTATGAAGAAGCTGGTATTCTCTATACAGAAGGCCAGTGCACGCGGCATATTGGTGCACGATCCAGTTTGAGTTCAGCACTCGCTTATGCTCAAGATTATTTAGCCGTAGAGCAACTCATTCCTTTTTCGCATTGGATTACGCCCATTCAGGCAGGCCGACGCTTTGACACTTTATTTTATTTGGCACCACTATACAGGGAAGAAGAGGGCGTAGAGGACGGTAGTGAAATGATCGCTAAACGCTGGGTGAGGCCTAAGGAATTACTTAAGAACTGGCGAAAGGGTGATATTCCAATCATGTTTCCAACACGTCTTAATCTTGAAAGACTATCAAAGGCCTCTAGCGTTGCTGAGGCCCTCAAGCAAGCCCCTCATCATCCTGTAATGCCGATCCTTCCAGAATATAAATTATGTAATGAAGCAGAGCCTAAGCTCTTTATTCCTGCAGAAGCTGGTTTTGGGATCACTGAAGCAACGGCTCAAGATATTGCTGCAGAGGCCAAAATAATGACCCGAATGAAAGCGACACGACAGGCTCAACAGATTACTAGAAAGCAGTTGCACAGAGATGAATGATCTAAAGACTGCATTGCACGAGTGTAAAAAGCTTTTTAACCAGCATCAGGAACATTTCTGGGGTAAGAAAATCCATGTGATTCTCTATAAAAGCAGCTCTGAAAAAGAAATGGCAGAGAAAGTCTTAGCCCTTCCATGGGAGGGCGCGGGGTCATTTCCGACACTCAAAATTTCCTCTGCCAACGGGCACAATATCCGTGCTACACATGAAGAAGCCGTCAACCTAAAGCTGAAGGCTCTCCAAGATGAGATTTTTTTCATGGCTCGCTTTAAAGCTAGGGCCAAGAAGGAAGACGAATCCTAAGCCTTAAGCGTCATCCAGTTCTTCTTTATAGACACTGAAATCGATGTCTTGAAGTTGCTGATTTTTAAAGGCAAGCCCCATTCCCAGTATTGCACAGAGCTGTAGATAAAAACTCACCAAAGGCGGGTCGAGAACCTCTAAATCATTCCGATCGGCAAATTGAGTACAAAAGATGAAAACACTGATCATTATACTGCTTATGACAGTGACTTGAACCACAGTCTTAATCAGTTTTTCTTGATCTTTAGTCGCTTTGTATGGATCTACCTTCTTCCCATAGATGGTTCTGTATATATTGTAACCATACACGAGATTGATGATCGATAGTGTACCGACAGTGATGAATACTTCTATCTCCCACTGGTTAATTGGTCCCTTATCAAGAATGAAATAGGTCATACAGATAACAAATGCGAAGGCCGCGATCACCACATACAGAGGGGAAATATAATCAGATAATCTTCTTACTGATAAATCAGCACGCCTGATCCGTTCATCAAAATTGTTACGCATTGCTTTCATCATCATTGCTTCACTGATTTGAATATAGGCGATTGGTAGAGTCTGAAGGATGAAATAGAACATTACAAAGATTTCATCTCCCCCTTTCTGGGCGGGCGTATAGCCACTCCCGAGCATCAGGCCTAGAAGTGTAAAACCTAGGGCGGCGATGAGCGCATTGATGGTTTTGAATATTTTCATCCTAAACAGTGTGCGACCAACAAATTTATTGGAATAGTTTGGATAGAGCTTAGGGTATTCATCTGGCGGGTAATTGCTCACAATATTCGTAATTCTCTGACTTATGGCATATGGGAAATAGAGTGACAGAACAAATATCTGACTTATAAAGATAGTGTAAAAGATCACAAGGGTCACTGTGGGGTCAATAAAGCTATTCATTTTTCTTATCCTCGTTTTATGATTGCATTGCGGCACTGAAGGTGATGCGGATTTCGCTGTCAGTTGCCCCTAATTGCCTGCATTTATTAATGGCATCTTGTAATGAATCTTGAATGTCTGCGCTGATGTCATGACTTGAATTCTTTAAAGCATCTTCATGAACGAAAGTCCCTCTATAGCCCTTAGAGATAATTACGTTGTCCCGTTCTAGAAGTTTATATGCTTTTGCGACTGTTTTGTTATTTACGGCCAGATCACTTGCAAGTTGTCGGATGGATGGCAGCGCATCCCCAGGTGTAAGGTGATCGTCAGAGATCGCCTTTTTAATTTGGTCAACAAGTTGCGTAAACAAAGGAACCTCGCTGTCGATGTCTACAAGTATTTGCATGTTATTTTTTCCTTTTATTGTGGTGCATTATGGCTTGTTCCATATGTACCATCAGCACAAAGGGTACATATATTTTCATCTTTGTCAAATAAGTTTTTTCATACCCTGTCAAAATGAGGCCAGTGATGGTTGGTAATTTTATTTCAAAAAAGACTTGCATCCCCTGATTTACTGCGGTAAAGACCGCGCTATCACACGCGTGAACAAGGCAGTCTCTGACGCATGGAGGACGCCATCCGGTGTTTGATAAGCCCCTGTAGATTAACGGGTTTTCAGATACATGTTCACGTAAGGCATAACCGGTAAAGGAGAAGAATCATGGCCGCGCCTAAAGCTAATCTGCGCCAGCTGCTAGAAGCTGGAGTTCATTTTGGACACCAAAAACATCGCTGGAATCCTCGTATGGCACCATATATCTTTGGTGTTCGTAACGGCATTCACATTATGGACCTATCACAAACTGTTGGTTACTTGAACCGTGCTCTTGAGCTTGTTCGTGACACAGTTGCTGGTGGAGGACGTGTTCTTTTCGTAGGCACAAAGCGTCAAGCATCAGGTGCGATTGCTGAAGCTGCACAGCGCTGCGGACAGTATTTCGTTAACCACCGTTGGTTGGGTGGTATGATGACAAACTGGCAAACTATCAGTAAGTCGATCAAGCAGTTGAAACAACTTGATGAAGCACTCTCTGGTGACCTTGCAGGCTTGACTAAAAAAGAAATTCTTAAGATGACACGCCAGCGTGACAAATTGAATTTGTCACTTGGTGGTATTCAGGACATGGGCGGTTTGCCTGATCTGATTTTTGTAATCGATACAAATCGTGAAACAAATGCAATTGCAGAAGCAAATAACCTAAACATTCCTGTGATTGGTATTCTTGATAGTAACTCATCGCCTGAAGGAATTGATTTCCCAGTTCCTGGTAATGATGATGCTGCTCGTGCCATTAACCTATACTGTGATCTCATCGCTGAAGCTGTACTTGACGGTATTCAAGCGGATCTAGCAGCACAGGGTGTTGATCTTGGTGAAGCTGCAGAAGTTCCAGCTGAAGCTGTTGTTGCTGAAGAAGCTGCTGTTGAAGAAGTTGCGGCTGAAGAAGTTGTGGCTGAAGAAGTTGTGGCTGAAGAAGCACCTGCTGAAGAAGCTGTGACTGAGTAATAATTCTGACAGAAGAGTGGGGAGGTTACTTTCCCACTTTTCTTAACTGTACTTACCTTATTATAAATGGAGAAATCCAATGGCACAAATTACTGCTGCACTGGTAAAAGAATTGCGCGAAAAATCTGGCGCTGGCATGATGGACTGTAAAAAGGCCCTTGCTGAAAATGATGGTAACCTTGAAGCTGCTGTTGATTGGCTGCGCACAAAAGGTCTAGCTGCTGCTGCGAAAAAAGCATCACGTGTTGCGGCTGAAGGTCTTGTAGCGGCACATGTTGCAGGGACAAAAGGCGCTGTTGCGGAAGTAAACTCTGAAACAGATTTCGTTGCTCGTAACGAGCAGTTTCAAGCTTTTGTCAACGGCGTTGCTGAAGTTTCGTTTAACGTAGGCGAGGATGTAGACGCGATTAAAGCAGCTGCTTTCCCTGGCGGTGAAAAGTCAGTTGAAGAAACATTAACAGACAACATTGCGAAAATCGGTGAAAATCAATCAATCCGTCGTGCACGTGTTCTTGATGTAGAGCAGGGTGTTGTAACATCTTATGTTCATGGCGCAGTTGCTGATGGCATGGGGAAAATCATTGTTCTTGTTGCTCTTAAGTCTTCTGCTGATGCTTCAGTCCTTGAAGGGCTTGGTAAGCAGCTTGCAATGCACATTGCGGCGACAAACCCTGCTTCAATGAATGAAGAATCGCTTGATCCTGAAATCGTTGAGCGTGAGAAAGCAGTTCAAATAGAAAAAGCTAAAGAATCTGGCAAGCCTATGGAAATCATCGAGAAGATGATTGTTGGTCGTATGCGTAAATTCTTGGAAGAAATCGTCCTTGTAAAGCAGACTTTCGTAATTGACGGCGAAACAAAAGTTGAAGACGTTATTAAGAAAGCGGCAAAAGATGCTGGCACTGAGATTGAGCTTGTGGACTATGTTCGCATGGAGCTTGGTGAAGGTATTGAGAAAAAAGAAGAAGATTTTGCTGCTGAAGTTGCTGCAACAATGGCCGGCGCTTAATCGTCTAAATTCTCTTATATTTAGTCCAGTAGCTCTAGGGTTGCTGGACTTTTTTTATGTCTAGGAGAGGGGATTTAAACCTCTCTTGAAAAAAAACTCGTCAAATAGGTAAAATCTTTATGGCTTCTTGACTGAAATATGTCTAATGTCACTCAGATTTATCAAAGAACTAAAGTTGTAATAATAAAGGACCGTCAATGTCTGCAGGACCAAAGTATAAGCGCGTTTTGTTAAAACTTTCTGGTGAGGCCCTGATGGGGGATGGGGCCTTTGGTATTGATCCTAATACGGTCAGCAGAGTTGCTAAAGAAATTAGTCTAGCACGGGATGCGGGCGTAGAAGTTTGCGTGGTCGTTGGTGGTGGAAATATTTTCCGCGGCATGAAGGGCGCTGCTCAGGGGATGGATCGCTCTACAGCTGATTATATGGGAATGCTTGCGACTGTAATGAACGCTCTTGCCATGCAAAATGGATTAGAGAGTATCGGTGTGGACACACGTGTCTTGTCGGCTATTCCGATGGCAAGTGTCAGTGAACCTTACATCCGCCGACGCGCAGTTCGTCATCTAGAGAAGGGGCGCGTGGTTATCTTTGCCGCGGGAACAGGAAATCCATTCTTCACCACGGATACTGCGGCTGCGCTTAGGGCTGCAGAGATGAATTGTAACGCCCTACTTAAAGGGACACAGGTTGACGGTGTTTATACGGATGATCCAAAAACTAACCCTGAAGCCACCCGATATGACAAATTAGGTTATATGGATGTTTTGAAACAAGACTTAAAAGTAATGGATGCATCAGCAATTTCATTAAGCCGAGAGAATAATATTCCTATTGTTGTCTTTTCAATTCATAATGAAAATGCCCTTGTGGATATGCTTCAAGGCAAAGGTGTATGTACCGTAGTGGGTGAGGAGGAATAAATATGAGTGATTTAGATATAGATTTAAATGAGATCGAACGCCGCATGAAAGGCGCATTAGATTCTTTGAAGCACGAGTTCTCAGGGCTGAGAACAGGGCGTGCCAGTGCCAGTTTACTTGATACAGTTGTCTGTGAAGTTTACGGGTCTCAGATGCCGATTAATCAAGTAGGCACAGTTACAGTGCCAGAAGCGCGTATGCTTTCTGTGAATGTTTGGGATTCAAGCAATGTTAGTTCTGTTGAAAAAGCTATCCGAAATTCAAATCTCGGCTTGAATCCAATGATTGACGGTCAAACGCTGCGTATTCCAATTCCAGAGCTTAATGAGGAGCGCCGCCGCGACCTTGCCAAGGTTGCAGGACAATATGCAGAACAATCTCGTATTGCTATTCGGAATGTTCGCCGTGATGGTATGGATACGCTGAAGAAAATGGAAAAAGAAAAGTTAATCAGTGAAGACGATCATAAAGTTTATGCTGATGAAGTGCAGGAATTGACAAATAAATCTGTCAAAGAAGTTGACGCTGCACTTGCCAGTAAAGAACAGGAAATCATGCAGGTTTAGTCTTCATGAATATATCTGCAGACTCTCTAACAACTGACTGTGCCCAAGAGCGCAATGGTCCTCAGCATATTGCTATCATTATGGATGGCAATGGTCGCTGGGCTGAAGAACGTGGCTTGCCCCGTGTTGAAGGCCATAGACGAGGCGCTAAAGCTGTTCGCAATGCAATTGAGGGAGCAGTGAAATGCGGTGTTGGCTATTTGACGATTTATGCATTCTCTACTGAGAATTGGAATCGGTCTAGTGCTGAAGTGTCAGACCTTATGGGGCTTCTTCGATTTTATCTTCAAAACGAAATTAAGACGCTCCATAAAGAGAAAATTCGATTGAAAATCATCGGGGATCGGTCACGTTTAGATGCAGATATCCAGAAAATGATTACAACTGCTGAAGATAAAACCGCTGACAATGAGCGCATGACACTCATTATTGCCCTCAATTATGGGGCTCGCGACGAATTGGTTAATGCTTTTAAAATAATCGCAGGATCAATAGAAGCGGGAAGGTTGAAATCTTCTGATGTCACAGAACAACTGATCACTGATCATCTGTATACAGCACGCCTGCCTGATCCAGATATGGTGATTAGGACAAGTGGTGAAAAGAGAGTGTCCAACTTTCTACTCTGGCAAATTGCATACAGTGAACTGCTCTTTTTAGATGTATTTTGGCCTGATTTTTCTGAAGATCATATCCAGCAAGCTGTGAATGAGTATATGTCGAGAAATCGGCGCTTTGGAGGCCGTCCTGGAAAGTAGTGTTGCTATCATTCAGGATTTAGGGAAGGGAATATAGTTTCGTGAAACTCTCAGAAAATCTGCTTAAGAGGATTTTTGGCGCTTTGATTTTGTTGCCACCTGTCTTGTGGTTATTATATCAAGGAGGTCTTTGGTTCACAGGCCTCTTGATGGTTGCTGGGGTTGTTATGGCAACTGAATGGCACGAGATGACACGTGTAAGACCTCTACTGATTAGATTTTCTTCCATGGCCTTTGTGTTGGCTGCTTGCTTATTTGGAAATCTGCTAAACCAGCTAACGCCAATTTCTACATTTATTGCAGCTATGGCAATTCCCCTAGTTCTGGTGCTTACGTCTTTAAAAGATTTGGATGAGTATAAAAGTCCTATTCTTCATATTATGCGGTGGTCAGGTAATGGGACGCTTTATGTAGCTCTGCCTTTGATGTCGATGGCTTGGATCAGAGGGATTGATGATGGCGCTCTGTTCGTGCTGTGGACATTTCTCATTGTTTGGGCCGCAGACGTAGGTGGATATTTTTTTGGAAAGGGTATTGGGGGGGCAAAGTTAGCGCCGACCATAAGCCCCAAGAAAACATGGGCCGGCTTTATAGGCGGCAGTTTCTTAGCTGTGGCCGTAACATGGGTTTTAGTTATTGTTATAGGTGATCAAAGGCTTTATGAGGCTTTATTTGTTGCACTTTGCTTGTCAATTCTGTCTCAAATTGGAGATTTATTTGAAAGTGCGATCAAGCGTGCTTTTCAGGTGAAAGATTCTGGAACTATTATTCCTGGACACGGCGGCATATTGGACAGAGTAGACGGGCTTGTCTTTGCGGCACCAGCCATGGCTGTTATCCTTGATATATACGTGGTGAACTAAGGCATGCCGGCTGATCCTTTAAAATCTATAACTATTCTTGGCGCGACTGGATCAATTGGAGATAGTACTCTTAATTTAATTCGTCAGCATCCTCAAAAGTTTAAAGTGCATGCTTTAACTGCGCACAAAAATGTCCGAAAACTTGCAGCTCTTGCGGAAGAATTCCAACCAGAAAAGATTGTGA
Organism: Temperatibacter marinus; assembly: GCF_031598375.1. Taxonomy (NCBI): domain Bacteria; kingdom Pseudomonadati; phylum Pseudomonadota; class Alphaproteobacteria; order Kordiimonadales; family Temperatibacteraceae; genus Temperatibacter; species Temperatibacter marinus. The sequence goes on along the minus strand of NZ_CP123872.1, from coordinate 2,784,023 downwards.
TTGCAGACGAAACCCTGTTTCAGGAAAATCAGGCTTTATTCACGCGGTACAAAGGCGAATGTCTGTCTGGAAAAGAAGCGATAAAGAAAGTGGCTGCAGAAGGGGACTTGATCGTAGCTGCAATTGTCGGCGCCGCTGGACTAGAACCCGTACTGGAAGCTGTAAGAGCAGGAAAAGTTATAGCTCTAGCCAATAAGGAAGCTTTGGTCTGTGCTGGCGATTTAATTATGGATGAAGTTAAAGCGTACGGAGCAACTCTGTTACCCGTAGACAGCGAACATAATGCCATTTATCAAGTATTTGATTTTGAACGTTCAGAAAGCGTATCCAAACTAACATTAACAGCGTCTGGCGGGCCATTTTTAACACGTGATCTTAACAGTTTTTCATCGATCACACCCGAGGAAGCTGTTGCCCATCCCAACTGGGATATGGGCTCTAAAATATCGGTCGATAGTGCTACAATGATGAATAAGGGGTTAGAGCTCATCGAAGCGTATCACCTTTTTCCTATTGAAGTGGATCAGTTGGATGTGATCATTCACCCACAATCTGTGATTCATTCGACGGTAGAATATAGAGATGGTTCTGTCTTGGCCCAACTCGGGTCTCCTGACATGAAAATTCCGATTTCATACTGCCTTGATTATCCCAATAGAATTGAAACCGGCGCTAAAAAGCTCGATTTGGCAGAGATCGTTCAGATGACATTCATTAAACCTTGTTACGATCGCTTTCCTTGTCTGAAACTTGCAATGGATGCCCTCAAAATAGGGGGCGCTGCTCCGACAGTTTTGAATGCTGCAAACGAAGTGGCAGTGGAAGCTTTTCTGCACAAAAAGATTAAATTTACAGATATTTCCAAGGTGGTAGAAAAATGTTTAGAGCGATCCGACATGAAAGCGCCACAATCCATCGCAAATCTATTGGAAATTGATGAAAAGGCGAGAATAACAACAAGCTCTCTGTTGACTGAGTTAAGAATGGATTAATACCTATGGAGTTTGATTTCGGATTTATAGCCCTCTCTCTTTTAGCCTTTATTGGGGGCTTTAGTTTGCTGGTTTTTGTTCACGAATGGGGTCACTATAGCGTGGGCCGTCTTTTCGGCGTGCGCGTTGAAGTTTTTTCAATAGGCTTTGGAAAAGAAATATACGGCTATACAGCGAAATCAGGTACCCGTTGGCGTCTTTCCGCGATTCCTCTTGGTGGCTATGTGAAATTCTTTGGGGATGCTTCGGCCGCTTCTAATCCTGGTGAGCATGTCGAAGGGTTAACAGATGAAGAGAAGAAAGATTGTCTTCACTATAAACCTTTATGGCAAAGAGCTTTGGTTGTCGCAGCTGGACCTGCAGTGAATTTACTGCTGCCAGTCTTAATCTTTGCAGGGTTTACCTATGCGAATGGTAAAGTATTTGTTGATGCAGATGTCTCTTTTGTCGAAGAAAAGTCTGCTGCAGATCGAGCGGGCTTCCAAGTTGGCGATGTGATCATAGCAGTGAATGACCGGGAGATATCGAATTTCACTCAGGTTAGAACTGAAATATTGATGCAACCTGGTGGACCGATGGACTTTACGGTTCAACGAGGCACACAAACAATCTTACTCAAAGCAATTGTGGACAAGCGTTTTATGGAAGATCGTTTTGGGAACCAATATGCAAAAGGCTATCTTGGGGTGAGACCTTCGGGTACATATAAGGTCGTGCAGTATGGTCTCTTTGGTGCGCTTGCAGAAGGAGCTCGATCAACTGGGGATCAGATCGGACTAATGGTTAGAAATATTGGTCAACTGATCTTAGGTTTAAGGTCTATAAAAGAAGTTAAAGGACCTGTAGGAATGGTCCAAATTATGGGTGATGCCGCGAGCAGAAGCTTTTTGGACTGGTTATCAATCGTCACCGTTTTATCCTTAAGTCTGGGAATTATGAATTTATTACCGATTCCCGTACTAGATGGTGGACATCTGCTCTATTATGGACTAGAGGCTATCAAGGGCGGACCAATCAATAAAAAGGCTCAAGAGGCTGGTTTTATTATAGGATTTGGTTTGATCATACTTTTAATGGTTGTTGTAACATTGAATGACTTGCAATCCTTGGTGTCTTAGGCCATTTTCAGGCGCCAAGAATGCAATAACAAATACGGGCTGGATTATAAGTTGGGTTTTATGAAAAATATTTGGGCACTCTCATTTGTTCTTTTGACAGTTGTTACGTCAGTTTCACTGTCGGTTTCTGCGCAAGCACCTCAGCAGCAGCAGATGCCAGTTATTACTGAAATTCAAGTGCAGGGTAACGTGCGTGTCGAAGGGGCAACCATCCTTCAGTATATGACCGTGCGCGCCGGTGATGCTTTTGACCAAGCGGAACTAAACAACAGTTTTAAACGCCTGTTTAGTACAGGTCTTTTTGCGGATTTGAAATTCGATATCCAAGGGACGGTACTTGTTGTTGTCGTTCAAGAAAGCCCGATTATTAACCGGATCATTTTTGAAGGTAATAAGAAACTTGATAATGAGGCGCTAACAGAAGAAATTCGCATTCGCCCAAGAAGTGTCTTTACCCGTGCAAAAGTGAAGGCAGAAGTGAATCGCATTCTTGAACTTTATCGCTCTAAAGGTCGATTTGCCGCAATTGTTGAGCCAAAAGTTGTCCAACAATCTCAAAACCGTGTGGATGTGGTCTTTGAAATTCAAGAAGGTCCTAAGACGAAAGTGTCAAAAATTAACTTCCTTGGGAATAAGATTTTTTCTGACGGCGACCTTAGAGATGTACTCGTTACAAAAGAATCACGTTGGTGGAAGATTTTCTCTAGTGGCGACACGTATGACCCCGATAAAATTTTGTATGACCAGCAACAGCTGCGTAATTTTTATCTCAATGAAGGGTATGCAGATTTTAGAATTATTTCTGCTGTAGCAGAATTGGTGCCAGACCGTAGTAGCTTTATTATCAACTATACTGTTGATGAGGGTGAGATCTATCGATTTGGTAAAGTGACTGTTGAAAGTCAAATTCGCGATGTGAATGCTGACCTCTTTAAAGTTTTCCTTCGAGTTAGAGAAGGGGAAGTTTATAGCCAGGAAGCGATTGAGAATTCTCAAGAAACTTTGACAGATTTGGCTGGTGCACAGGGTTATGCTTTCATAGACATTTTGCCGAAGCCAAAAAGAAATAAAGAAGAGCGTACAATTGAATATAACTTTACGATTCTTGAAGCGCCGCGTGTCTATGTTGAGCGGATCAATATTCATGGAAATGTTCGCACACTTGATAAAGTAATACGTCGTGAGTTTCGTCTCCAAGAAGGGGATGCCTTTAACTCCTTTAATATTAAGCGTTCTGAAGATCGTTTGAAACGTCTGGGTTTCTTCCGCCCAGAGGGTATTGAAGTTGAGCGCAAACAAGGCTCTGCCATTGATCGCATGGAAGTAGATGTACGTGTTGAAGAGCAATCCACAGGTGATTTGAACTTTGGAATTGGTTTCTCTAGTATTGAAAACTTCATCTTTAATTTCTCAATTAATGAGAAAAACTTTATGGGTAAAGGCCAAAGGCTTGGCTTCTCTATGAATTTGTCTGGCTATCAGCAGTCTGCAAATGTGAGCTTTACGGAACCTTATTTCTTAGACAGAAATATTGCTGCCGGAGCAGATATATTCTACCGCAGAACAACCAATAGTGATAGATATGCCTCACCTTACGAGAGTGATAGTAAAGGCTTTAGCCTGAGGATGGGAGCTGCTCTTGGTGAGTTTTGGACCTATCAAGGGAATTATACATTCCGATTTGATAATGTTCGTCTATCTACATCGCAGATTGACAGCTGCCTAGGGCTTATTCGTTATGATATTACTACGGGGCGCTATATTGATGTGGATACAGACCAACTGACAGACGAGCAAATTGGATATCTAGAGCTTGATCGTGATATGCGTCTAGAAGCCTGTAGCCAAATTAACGGTTCTGTGAATTTCAATATAACTGACCCTGTTTATGGCTCTTCTCTTGGAACCTATAATCAATCAATTATTGGGTATACTCTGGGCTTTGATTCTCGGAATAACTACCTCCGTCCTACAGCGGGTCGCGCCTTTTACTTCTCACAAAATTATGCAGGTTTAGGCGGCGATGTTAAATATCTAAAATCTAGTGTTAATTTTGATAATTATTGGACGCCCATCAATGGGTGGACTTTGCGTCTTTCTGCTCAAGGAAGCTGGATCAAAGGGATTGGACAACGTGTTCGATTGAATGACAGTCTTTTCCTTGGTGGACCTCAACTGCGGGGTTTTGATGTGAATGCTGTTGGACCGCGCCGTTTTTATGGCACGATTGTCTCTGGAACAGCTTCGGGAGTTAATCTTGATGACCTTGGTGCAGGCAAGTTGAACCTAGGTAACTCTGTTGGGGGTACCAAGCAATATGTTGGTCGAGCGGAACTGTTCTTCCCTCTTGGCGATGCGGCTCTTGAAATGGGCATTAACGCAAGTGCTTTCCTTGATGTTGGCTCATTATGGGGAACTGATGTGCGTCTTGATCAATGTGCATTTGGCTATAGCCAAGTTGAAAATTATCTTAACCGGGTCGCAGAAGGGCGTCAAAATGGTGCTTTTGGAGAAGACATTACAGGGGCTGCCTTTGAAACAGATTGTATCATAGGGGATAATTGGAAACCACGGGCAGCAATTGGTATTGGGTTTAGCTGGCAGTCGCCATTCGGACCATTCCGTATCGACTTAACTAAAAATCTTCGCAGGCAGTTTGGTGATCGTACACAAACGCTACAATTTAATATTGGTACATCCTTCTAATTGGTGTATGAAAACGAATAACAAATCTCTTAAAGGATTATAGGATTAAAAATGAATAAAATTATGAAGACACTGAAGCTGTCATTTGCAGCCTTAATTTCTGCTCTACTTCTAGCAGGTGCCTCTCATGCACAAATTCTTATTTTGGATGGTCAGCGTATTCAGAACGAAGCTGAAGCATATAAAGACCTTCTCTCTAAGACAGCCGCCATGCGAGACCAGATTACCACACTAAATAATTATGTGGATCAGCGTCAGGGTGGTTGGATTAATGAAGCCAAAGAGATTGAAAGCAAAAAAGCGATCACAGGCCAGAAGAAATACGAAGAAGACATGAAAGCTTTGGACACAAAAGTGAAAACAGCAGCACGTAATCTTATGATCTTAAGATCTCGGTATGAGTCAATTTTGACAGAAGCTAACCGCGAGATCGATCGTGCAATTAAGCCGATTACAACAGCTCTGCTGAAAAAATATAAAGCTCAAATCATTCTTTATAAAGGCACTGTTATCCGTCATGCAGCTGGTATTGATAAAACCACTGAAATGATTGAAGATCTGAATAATAGCTTACCAGCTGTTAGTATATCTATGACACGCCCTGCAGCAAACAACAACGCGCCTGCAGCGGATGCTAAGAAAGATGCTGAGAAAAAATAATCGTTTCTCATAACTATTATATGTTAAGGGCTGACTTTTTGTCGGCCCTTTTTTCTTGTCTTACTGCTATGTAGCATTCAATGAAAATTGTTCCTATCTCTATGCAGGCCTTCTTGCTTCTCTTAAGACTATCTTAGGATATTACCCATTATACTAACTTATAGTAGTATATTCACCCTAAAAAAGTGTGTGATTATATTGCTCAGTATTAGTAAAGGAGTAAGTTATGGCAGATATGTCTGGGGAAAATAACTATTCGGATCGCGACGACTGGATTGAAGAAGACTTTGACAGCAGCAGCGAAGAAGAAGCTATCATTGGCATAGGAGATAGTGATTATATTAATGGAGGTAAGTATAAAGATGTTAATCAATCTTCATCATCATATCTCATTGATAGACTCTCCGGAAGGCGGAGAAAAAAACAGCATGATGACTAAGATAGTGTATTTTATCATTGAAACGCAGCCCTCAAAAAAAACACGCCTCCGAAGAGGCGTGTTGTAGACAATTTTAGGTTATTATTAACTTAACGCTTGTCGAGATCGATATATTCCCGGCGAGGCGAGCCTGTATAAAGCTGACGCGGACGTCCAATTTTCTGTGTTGGGTCTTCAATCATTTCCTTCCACTGAGCAATCCAGCCTGAAGTTCTTGCTAAAGCAAACAGAACCGTAAACATTTCAGTTGGGAATCCCATTGCTTTCAGGATGATACCTGAATAGAAATCTACGTTCGGGTAGAGTTTCTTTGCAACGAAATACTCGTCCTCAAGGGCGATTTTTTCTAGTTCCATCGCAACATCAAGAAGTGGATCATCAATCTGAAGTTCATCAAGTACTTTATGAGCTGTGTCGCGCATTACTGTCGCACGAGGATCAAAGTTTTTATAAACACGGTGTCCAAAGCCCATAAGACGGAAAGGATCAGATTTGTCTTTCGCACGTGCAATAAACTCAGGAATTCGATCAACAGTTCCAATTTCTTCAAGCATATTTAGACAAGCTTCATTCGCACCGCCGTGCGCAGGCCCCCATAAACAAGCAATACCTGCGGCGATACAAGCAAAGGGGTTCGCCCCAGAAGAGCCCGCGAGACGCACAGTCGATGTTGAAGCATTCTGTTCATGATCCGCATGAAGAATAAAGATAAGGTCCATAGCTTTTTCAAGTGTAGGGCTAATTTTATAGTCTTCAGCAGGTACAGAGAACATCATATTCAAGAAGTTCCCTGCATATGAAAGATTATTCTTTGGGTGCACAAATGGCTGGCCCACAGAATATTTATAAGCCATCGCAGCAATCGTTGGGATCTTGGCAATAAGACGGTAGGACGCAACCATGCGCTGATGGGGGTCATTAATGTCAGTACTGTCATGATAAAATGATGCCAGAGCACCAACAACACCAACCATAATGGCCATAGGGTGAGCGTCACGACGGAAGCCTGCAAAGAAACGGCTCATTTGTTCGTGAACCATTGTATGGTAGGTAATATCGCTTAGGAATTTTTCTTTTTCTGCAGGAGAGGGAAGTTCACCGTAGAGCAATACATAGCAGACTTCCATGAAATCAGACTTGTCCGCAAGCTGCTCGATTGGATATCCACGATATAATAGTTCACCCTTATCCCCATCGATATAAGTAATTTTAGATTCGCAACTGGCTGTAGAAGTAAATCCAGGATCAAATGTAAACATCCCAGTTTCTGCATAGAGTTTGCGAATGTCTACGACTTTAGGGCCAATTGTTCCTTCAAAAATTTGGCTCTCTGTTTCAGTGCCATTGCCTGAAATTTTCATAGTGTCGTTTGACATGTTACTCTTCTCCTTATTTTATGATGACCCCAAAGACAGAAGTGTGATCCTCTATCATTTGTAATCAATTTATTGTGCAGCGATATCCTGAAGTCGAAGGATGCATTCCTCCTTACCCAAAATCTCCATAATCTCCATCAAATCACCCGATGGACGTCCGCCAGTTAAGGCGGCTCTTATGGGCTGCATGACTTTCCCCATTTTCATCCCCTTGCTTTCAGCAAAATCAAAAATGGATTGTTTAACATCCCCTTGTTCCCAAGACGATAAATTCTCTAGTGTTGAGGCCAACTCGCTGAGAATTTCAGCAATTTCGCCTGCTACAGCTTTTGCTGCTTTTTCCGTTAATGTTAATGGACGAATATTACAAAAAATTGCTGTAACCTCAGCTAAATCTGCGCGCTTCTTTGCTCTTTCTCTTGCAGAAGATAGGGCAAGTTTAACTTGTGCCAACTCTTCAGCCGTTGGAGCATGCTCAATCTCTGTCGCCAAGTCAGCTTTAAACCAGTCGATTAGGACATCCGAATCTGCTGTTTGAATATAATGAGCGTTTACAGAATCAAGCTTGTCAAAGTCCAGGCGGGATGGGCTCTTGCCTAAATTTTCCATGTTAAACCATGCAATTGCTTGATCTGTTGTAATAAGTTCGTCGTCCCCATGGCTCCACCCTAAGCGTAGCAAGTAATTTCGCATCGCTTCTGGAAGATATCCCATTTCATCATAGCCATCTACGCCAAGAGCACCGTGACGTTTGGATAGCTTCTTTCCGTCTGGGCCATGAATAAGGGGAATGTGAGCAAAAATTGGAGCATCCCAACCCATTGCTTCAAAGAGTTGCATCTGCCTGAAGGCATTATTTAAATGGTCATCTCCGCGAATAATATGAGTGATACCCATATCGTGATCGTCCACAACAACTGAGAGCATGTATGTAGGGCTCCCATCAGCACGCAGAATAATCATATCGTCCAGTTGGTCATTCTGTACAGTGACATCACCCTGAACTTGATCGCATATTGTTGTCGCACCCTCTCTATTCATTTTTAGGCGAATGGCTGGGGCTACTCCTTCAGGGGCTTGTGAAGGATCTCTCTCACGCCAGATATCGCCTCGCATTGGAAGGCCTTTTTCACGGCTTTCTTCGCGCAGAGCAGCCAGTTCCTCTTGGGTGGCATAACATTTGTAAGCTTTGCCTGCAGAAAGAAGGTCTTCAGCCACTTGTCTATGTCTGTCAGCTCTTGCAAATTGACTGATCACATCTCCGGTGTGATCAAGTCCTAACCAATTCATCCCGGATAAAATGGCGTCAACAGCTTCATCTGATGATCTTTTACGGTCTGTATCTTCGATACGGAGAAGAAAATCTCCCCCGTTGCGTTTCGCGAATAGCCAATTATAGAGGGCAGTGCGTGCGCCTCCAATATGCAAAAAGCCTGTAGGGCTTGGCGCAAAACGTGTGACGACCTTTGGCATGTCAGTGGGCATGTCAGTGGGCATAAATACCTGCTCTTTACTAGTTTAAAACCTGCCGAGTTAAACAACCTTAGTCATTCTGTTTGAATGATATTTGAACATTTTGAAGCGTCCAAGGACAGGGACCTGTTTAACGGTTGAGGCCTTTTATCATAGACTAACCAGTTTGACAAATATTATTGCACTGCACATAAAATGCACATTAAAATGAATGAGCGCAATAATTCTCGCTTTTCTTTGTCTTTTATGGCTTAATACACGCATAAATTTGTAAAGAGTATTCTATACGTGTATGAGGCCTTCATTAAGCCAATTTCTCCGCAAATCTTATGGGGGGATATTAAGAAAACTTGTGGGAAAGTGACAATATCCCATGAGAGAAAAATTCTATCTCAATTTTCTTTTTTGTCAGCTGGATGTATTTTTTATTTTCTCCTTCCTATAGAACCGCCTCCGCTTTTTATCGGTATATTCCTTCTTGTCTCCCTTGCTTTGTATAATTCTTTCAGATGCAGTATGTATGTTTTTCTAATCAAAGGATTGGTCTATATGGCTATTGGGTGCCTTTTGGCCTGGGGACAAACACAAAAAATTCATACCATTTCTTTTGATCAAACACCCCGTTATTATAAATTAACAGTAGAACTTAAAAAAATCGAACCAAGAGGTGGGGACCACTACCGGCTAATTTCTAAAGTGCTGGCGCCAAAATCTCACCGGGGTGCAACGATTAAAACAACAGTAAAGACAGGCATGGACCCGGCCATCACTGTCGGCGATGTCGTGTCGTTTGCCGCGATGGTGTCTCATCCATCGCCCCCTGTTTTCCCACAGAGTTATGATTTCCAACGAAAAGCATTTTTTGAAAAGCTCAGCGCAACAGGCTATGCCGTTTCATCCCCTGTTTTACTTAGGAAATCAGAACAGCTTGCCTCCCTTTTTGAGTGGGTTCACTTGAGGCGAAAGGTAATTGCAGATCGCCTCGTTGAAAGTCTGGGCCGTCGGGCAGGGGGTGTTGCAGCTGCGCTTCTTGTCGGTCGAAAAGATTATATTGAGAGGCAAATTAATGAGGATATGAGGGTGGTCGGCCTTAGTCATGTCCTTGCAATCTCTGGGTTGCATATGGGCCTTATCAGCGGCTTGGTCTTTCTATTTTTTGAGGGCATTTTCTCGTTAATCCCTATGATAGCTCTTAGAATTGCTCCGCGGAAGTTGGCTGTTCCCTTTGTTGCCTTGACTGCAACAGGGTATTTGATTTTATCAGGCTTTGCGGTGTCTACTCAGCGTGCCTATATCATGGTGCTTGTTGCCTTATTAGCTCTGCTCATGAATAGACGCGCTTTTTCGCTCAGGACTTTAGCTATCGCAGGTCTCATGATTCTCCTCGTAAATCCCTATGCTTTGATGACGATTGGATTTCAATTATCATTTTCTGCAACTGCTGGATTAATCCTATTTTATACTTGGTATGCTGAGTATCGTTTCCTTCGATTCAGCAAAAAGGCATTTGCTACTAAAAGCAGAGCAGTCTTGCTTGTTGAGAAAACTTGTATGGGGTTCTTGATGATATGTTTGACAACAATTGTCTCGCAATTGGCTATCACGCCATTTTCCCTCTATCATTTTCATACGATTTCTATCATAGCAATTGTTGCGAATCTCTTAGTGATGCCACTTGTGACTGTTCTTATTATGCCCATTGGGCTTCTCATCCTTTTCGGCCACTTGATAGATATTGAATGGAATAGTTTAAATTTTATTCTTAGAGAATCGATATCTCTGATGATTGAGACAGGTGAAAGGCTCTCTGTCGCTCCTTTGACGGATTATAGAAGCGGCGTATTAACACCAGTCGCTTTTTCACTCGGTTTGATTGGTACGGGGTGTATGATTTTTATCAGACCCAAGCTTTTAGGCCTGAATCTATTCATGCTTTGTCTTAGTGGCATGCTTATACTGCCAGCTCAGCAAGAACCAGATCTTTATGTTCTAAAATCTGGCAAAGCCCTGATTGCATTCGAAAAGAATACTATTGATGGGCGCATAAAATCTGTGGCCTTTAAGAATATAAGGCACTCAAGTTATGTTTATGAACAAGCCGTGATGAGGGGAGGATTAAAAGACGTTAGCAAAGTAAAGAAAATCAAAGGATCCTGCGGACTTGGAGGCTGCATGCTCACAGTCAACCAAAAGAAAATCGCTTTAGTAAAGGAGCGCGAGATGCTCTTAGAGGTTTGCGGGCAGGTGGATCTTATCATTCATAATTATCCCCCATGGCTGTGTAAAATAAGTCAATCAATAACGCTGAATGCTTTGAACCGTTATGGGACACACGCCGTCTATTTTACCGGGATGGGGAAGACAACCATTATAAAAGCAAAAGGCCCGCATTCCAGCAGGCCTTGGCAATAAATAAAGGGAATATTTAGTGATAAGTACGCATTAATCCTACAAGTTTTCCTTGGATTTGTACTCTTCTTGGTTCATAAAATTGTGTGTCATAGCGACGATTTGCAGGCACAAGAGCAATATGATTATTTTGTTTCTTAAATGTTTTCAGCGTTGCTTCTTCCCCGTCAAGGAGTGCGACCACAACATCGCCCTCACGAGCTGTTGTACAACTTTCAATCAAGACCGTATCACCGTCCATAATTCCCATTTCTTCCATACTATCCCCATCAACGGTTAGGGCGTATGTTTGACCACGCCCAACCATATCCATTGGAACAGCTATGTTGTTGTCTGCATTTTCAAGAGCCTCTATAGGTGTTCCTGCAGCAATACGCCCATGGAGAGGCACTTCTGCAACATCAACGGCGGAAGGGGCTTGAGTTGCTCTTGGGTGTGGGGCGCCAAAGTTTCCTGTAACAATATTAGATTTATCAACGGGGGTCTGGGCTGTTGCGGTCATATTATCTGGCAGCTTAACAACTTCAAGGGCACGAGCACGGTTTGCAAGTCTTCTCAGGAAGCCCCTTTCTTCAAGGGCGCCGACAAGGCGATGAATACCTGATTTAGACTTTAAGCCTAAAGCATCCTTCATTTCATCAAAGGAAGGTGCCACACCGTTCTCTTGTACTTTTTCATGAATAAACATCAAAAGTAAATTTTGCTTTTTGGTCAGCATAAAAGCCCCCTTTAACCCCGTTTTGTTTATACTATGTTCTCTTTTAGTTCCCTTTGCAGAGAATGTCAAGGGCACATCTCGTGTGAGGTTAGGCCGTTACTTTGAAATCGCCAGATTTACCGCCGGATTTAGAAATGAGTTTGGTTTCTGCGATAACGATGGCTTTGTCTACTGCCTTTGCCATATCATAAATAGTCAGAGCCGCAACAGACGCTGCAGTTAGAGCTTCCATTTCTACGCCAGTTTTTCCCGTGGTCTTAACAGTTGCTGTAATACGCAAATTTGAAGGGCTGATTTTTTCAATCTCTAGCTCAACACCAGTAAGAGAAATTGGGTGACACATGGGAATCAGCTCGTAACATTTTTTGGCAGCCATAATTCCTGCAATACGAGCTGTAGCCAGAACATCGCCCTTTGGGAGATCGCCAGATAGAATTTTGTCTAGTGTTTCTTGACGCATATTAAGAAGAGACTGGGCCACGGCTAAGCGCTTCGTATAGTCTTTATCAGAAATGTCCACCATTCTGGCTTCACCTTTATTGTTCAGGTGTGTTAGCTCTTCAGTCATATGGTTTATTTCCCTACCATGGTGTGAACGGCTTGAATGATATTGTCCTGCCGCATAAATGTCTCTCCTATAAGGAATGTTGACACATTCGCTTTCTCGCAGTCAATAAGATCCTGATGCGTGGCTAGTCCACTTTCACCAACACATAAGCGATCACTGCCTGCCATCGGTGCTAGATCAAGAGTATTCTGAGTGGATACTTCCATGGTCTTTAAGTTGCGATTGTTGACGCCGAGGAGGGGGCTTTTCATGGTTAAGGCGCGCTTCATTTCTTCTGCATCATGCACTTCGATTAAAACATCCATACCAAGCTCGAGCGCAACCGATTCTAGCTCTGTGGCTAAACTCTTATCGAGCGCGGCAAGAATTAGGAGGATACAATCTGCCCCCAGTGCCCGAGATTCGTAAATTTGATAAGGATCTATCATGAAATCTTTCCTGAGACAGGGCAGCGATACAGTGCGTCGAGCATCGATTAGAAACTGATCATCGCCTTGAAAATAGGGTTTATCAGTTAAGATAGAAAGGCAGGCAGCACCTGCGGCTTCATAGTCTTTAGCGTGGGCAACTGGATTGAAATCAGGCCGAATAAGTCCTTTTGAAGGGCTGGCTTTCTTAATCTCACAGATTAGACCGTAGTCCTTGGAAGTTTTTTTCTTTTCTAGGGCACTGAAAAAGCCTCTTGGTGCAGATGCTTGCTTGATGCCTTCTTCAAGATCCTGGATAGAAAGTTTTGTTTTGGATTGAGCCACATGCGCACGTTTTGCAGCGCAAATTTCTTCTAAAACAGCTGGCATATTCTATTCCTCAGGAAGTTTGTGGGCCTGAGTGAAGTCAGCCCATTCTCTGTATTTTTTAAACATAGTCCCTTGGTCAATGGCTTTTGCGGCAATTTCTACACCGGCACGTAAGTCATCCACCACGCCAGCGACTAAGAGCGTTGCTGCGGCATTCAAAAGAACAATATCTCTATAGCCAGACTTTTTCCCTTTCATTAGAGTGAGCATGGCTTCTGCATTCTCTTCTGCAAGACCGCCTTGAATTTCTTCAAGAGGTGCAATGTCTAAACCATAGTCCTTAGGTGAAATTGTAAATTCCCTGATTTTTCCATCCTTCAATTCTACCACATAACTGTCACCAGTAATCGTGAGTTCATCCAAACCGTCTGAGCCATGAACCACCCAGACATGATCACTGCCCAGTTCTCTAAGAGTTTCTGCCATGGGTAGAAGCCATTTTTTATCAAAAACTCCGAGCAATTGGCGTTTTGTCATCGCTGGATTGGCTAAAGGGCCAAGAAGATTAAAGATTGTTCTTAGACCCATACTTGCCCGGATTGGGCCCACATGGCGCATCGCACGGTGGTGACTGGGGGCAAACATAAAAGCAATGCCGTGCTGCTTGAGACACGTTTCATTATCGGCTTGTGAAATTTCTAGATTAATTCCTAGAGCATTCAAGACATCAGCCGATCCAGATTTACTTGATACCGAACGGTTGCCATGCTTGGCAATTGTAGCACCACAGGCCGCAGCAAGGATAGCAGCCGTTGTTGAGATATTATAAGTACCGAGGCTGTCCCCGCCAGTACCGCATGTGTCGATACTATTTTCAGGAGCATCAATGAGATCTGCTTTACTGCGCAGGACCCGCGCCCCGCCAACAATTTCATCAACGCGTTCGCCGCGCAGACGCATACCCATTAAGAGCGCGGCCACCTGGGGCACATCTGCCGCCCCTGACATAATCATTGAAAAAGCAAGTTCAGCTTCTGCTTGAGTCAGGATTTCTCCGTCAGCAACTTTGGAGAGTGCAGGTTTTAAATCAACCATGGCATGCAAATCCTTTTGCAATATTTATAAAATTTTTCAATAGCTTATGACCATGTTCTGATGCGATACTTTCGGGATGATATTGGACGCCATAGAGAGGATAGTCTTGATGTTCTACAGCCATAATTAAACCGTCACTGGTTTGGGCTGTAACCTTTAAGCAGTCGGGAAAGGTCTTATCATCAATAATAAGCGAATGATATCTTGTCGCGTTATAAGGAGAAGGTATATCGTCAAATAAACCCGTTGTTGAGTGATGAATCTCGCTCGTTTTACCATGCATCACATAGGGGGCTCTGATCACATCACCGCCGTATATCTGCCCAATAGATTGATGGCCTAAGCAAATTCCAAGAATTGGGATGTTGCCTTTTGCAGCGTCTATTAGGTCGAGGCAAATACCTGCTTCATTGGGCGTGCAGGGCCCTGGAGACAAAATGATTCCCTCCGGGTTTAATGCCAAAGCTTCTTCAACAGAAATTTGATCATTTCTGACGACGGTTAATTCAGCACCGAGCTCCCTTAAATAATGGTAAATATTATAAGTAAAGCTGTCATAGTTATCGATTAAAAGGAACATAATTTTATCTAACTCTATACTTATTCTCTGTATCAGTTATAGCTATAGTGCAATCTCTTTATCAGAGACTATTTTGAGGGTCAAAGGTTACAAATGAAACGCTATTTAATCATTGGATATGTTAGCCTTATCTTAGCGTTAGCTGTTTTTTTAGCATATCACCTCATGGAGGGGCAGACAACATCTAGCAAGCCCACAGAAAAAGCTACAGAAAAAGCTACAGAAATAACTTCCGGAAAAAATGATTTTGTAAGTTTGAAGGAAACACCCAGAGAACTATCCCAAGAAACGAGAGATATTTTGAATGCCATGAAACCCGTGGTCATTCCTTTGCCAGCAATCAAGAAAAATTCAAAGCTTGCTAAGCCTCTTCCTGCCTGGCAAGACAATGCCTCAGTTCTTCAACCAAAGACCCAAAAACCAAAGCTTGTGATCGTAATTGATGACTTGGGGCTGAAAACAGAGGCCACATATAGATTGGCGACTATGCAAGGTCCATTTACACTTGCTTATCTTCCTTACGCCTTAGATTTACCTTATCAAACAGGCCTTGTGAAAGATGCAGGACATGAGCTGATGGTTCACTTGCCTATGGAGCCGCAAAATCAAGATGTAGATCCGGGCACCAACGCATTGCTCACAACCCTCGACCAAGCTGAATTAAAACGCCGCCTTGATTGGAATTTAACTCGATTTGAGGGCTATGTCGGGGTCAATAACCATATGGGTAGCCACTATACTGCTGACGGCCCTAAAATGGCGTTGGTGATGGCCAAACTAAAGAAAGAAGGTTATTTATTTCTCGATAGCCTGACCACGAATAAAACATTTGGTCCTGCGTTAGCGAAGGAATTGGATGTGCCCTTCATAGCGCGTGATATTTTCTTAGATAATGTGCGCACGCGGGCTGCCATCGAAAAACAGTTGACTCAGGCCGCCAAGATCGCAATGTCGCGTGGCTATGCCATTGCCATAGGCCACCCTTATGATGAAACACTTGATGTCTTAGAAGACTTAGCAGCGAGGCGAGATCGATTGCCCTATGAATTAGCGCCACTAAGCGCTGTTATCCTATCAAAATCTAAGAACGACTAGAAAAGCGAACGGCTTCTTCGGCTGCATTCACGAGAGCTCGCGCTTTATTGACGCACTCTTGATATTCACTTTCTGGGTCACTATCAGCTACAACTCCAGCCCCTGCTTGAATATACATTGTCCGATCTTTTACGATGGCTGTTCTCAAAACAATACAGCTGTCCATGGTACCGTTTACTGAGAAATATCCAACGCTGCCTGCATATGGGCCTCGTTTATCAATTTCTAACTCGTCAATGATTTCCATAGCTCTTACTTTTGGGGCTCCTGAAACAGTACCTGCTGGAAATCCAGCCTTTAGTGCATCAAAACAATCTAAACCGTCTTCAATTGTACCTTCTACATTTGAGACAATATGCATTACATGAGAGTAGAGCTCAACAGAATGACTGTCGGTCACTTCAACCGTGCCAGACTTCGTAACGCGGCCCACATCGTTCCGCCCAAGATCAAGCAACATGAGATGTTCCGATAACTCTTTGGGATCACTCAGGAGGTCTTCCATGAGCTGTTGATCCTCTTGCTTATCTCTCCCGCGTTTGCGGGTGCCCGCTATGGGGCGGATGGTGACAGTCTCATCGCGGAGACGTACTAAAATTTCTGGGCTTGATCCTGTCAGGGCAAAATCATCGAAATTGAGATGAAAGAGGAAGGGGGAAGGGTTTGTTCTTCTTAACGCCCGATAGAGCTCGAACGGTTGCAGCTCGAAGGGAACGGAAAATCGTTGAGAAAGTACAACCTGAAAAATGTCACCGGCAAGGATATATTCTTGCGCCTTTTCAACCATCGCTTTGTAGTGCTCTTTTTCAGTGTTTGACTGAGTAGGATCAAGCGTGCGTGTTACTGCAACAGAGGCAATCGGCTCATAAACGGGACCGCGAAGTTTAGTGCGGGTGTGTCTTATAAGTGAAACCGCTTGATCATAGGCTTCCTTGGCAGAGAGATCTGCCTTAGGTCGAATAGTGGCAACAAGAGTAATAAGATTTGTTACACTATCAAAAATAGCCATGATTTTTGGACGGATAAAAATAGATTCAGGGACATCAACGGGATCATCTTTGGTTGCCATCAAAGAGATGTCTTCCATATGACGCACCATGTCATACCCCATATATCCCACTAGGCCCGAGGCCATTGGAGGAAGCGAGTCTGGCAAGTCAAACAGACTATCTTGTTGAACAGTCCTGAGGCTGTCTATGGGGTTGCGCGTATCCAGATCCGTGAAGATCAATGTTTCTTCCTCTGGATTCTGACAGAGTTGATTCACTCCTTTGTCTGATCGCCAAATAAGGTCGGGTTTCATTCCTATTATGGAATAACGGCCTCTTGTTTCTCCTCCTTCAACAGATTCGAGTAAGAAGGAATATCGTTCTTGATCAGACAGCTTCATATAAGCAGAGACAGGCGTGTCTAGGTCAGCCACCATATGACAGAAAAGAACCTGACTTTCCTGTCGGGAATAAGCATCCTGAAAGACAGAATAGTCAGGGTTGATAGTCATCATTCATGTCCTACTTACTGATTTTGATCAGAGAAGATTTGCTGGATCAGTGCATTGTTAATAGTTTCAGGAAAACGCTTAAAGAGATTTGTCTGATACTGGGTTGCAATATCCAAGGTAATCGCTTCAGCCAGCTGTTTTCTGTATTCATCAAATTTTTCAGTGCGCTTTGAGAGATCCGCGGTTCTAATCATTTCATTTTTGACGACCACATAGCCAGTATTATCGGCTGTCCGTTCAACATTAATTTCGCCAACAGGTAGGCTAAAGAGAAGATCTCTTATATTTTGCGCAAGATTAGATTTTTCATCGGCAGTTCGCTGAATAAATCGTGTCTTAAATGACGTTCCGCCAGTTTCATTGATGATATCCTGAGGGTCTTCATTCTTCTGTAGGCGCTCCATCGCTTGCTCAATCAGCTCACCGGCTTTTTCCATTTTCCGATCATCTGTTAGTGTCGCTGTTAGTGTTTCTGTCATTTCTTCAAGGGTTTTTTCGCGTTCGGGTTGGATGTCGGTAACCCGAACAATATACATCCCTTGCTCGGCATCACCCGGACGAAGATCTCTTAACTCTGGATCTTCATCCGTCTCAAGTTCAAACGCATCTCTAAGAATGACATAGCCTTCCATCGTTGCCACAGCTGGTTGATCAGCGGAGTCGCGGCCAAAACGGTTTGTATTTTCAATGCTAGCAACAGTTAAACTAAATTTCTCTACGAGTTCATCAAAGGATAGGCCCGTGGCAATTTCATCTTCTAACTCATTAGTGCGATCATACATGGCTCTTACAGCTTTATCCTGAATGATCTCAGCTTTTAAAGTCTCGCTAACGCTGTCCAATGTGGTTGTGCTGCCAGCTGTTATAGACGTTGCTTGGAAGACATCAAAGCCAGCAAGGCTCGCCACAGGGGCAGAGAGGGCATTTTCTGAAACGGCGAAAGCCGCCTCAGCAGCGGCTTCAGAATAACTTTGCCCTAAGGCTTCTTTGCTGAACTCACCAATAGAGATTTCATCAGCAGAAAACTCGGTTGCTTGTGTCGCAGCAGTGACAAAGTCTGCGCCGCTTGTAACACTCGTAATGAAGGCAAGTGCATCTTCTTCCGTTGAGAAACTAATATGATTGAACGTACGAATTTCTGGTATGATATATTCGCCAGCCTTTGTATCGTAGAGACTTTTGATTTCCTCGTCTGACGCCTCAAGGCCTGTTTTGAAGGCTTCTGGGGAAAGGAGTACATATTGATATGTGCGTAATTCGTCAGTCTTATAACCAGCCTTACCTTTTTCATAAGCGGTTGCAACATCTTCCTCTGTTACGGGCTCAAAATCAAGAATATCACTACGAGTGATTGTAATGATTGTCGCATCGCGTAATTCGTTATCATACGAATATAACGTCTCAGCGAGTTTAGTTGCTTTGGGTTGATAAGCAAAAAGTACGTCCGAGATTTGATTACGCAGTACCGTATCGGAAATATCATCTTCAAGCTCAGAATAGGTAATTCTGAGAGAGTTTAAATAGTTATCCATTGCTTGCTTAGAGAATTGTCCCCCCATCTGGAAAGATTCAATATTTCTAAGTTCATCGGAGATAACCTCTTTTGAAGGACGCATGCCTAAGTCAGCAGCATTGGCACGATATGCAGCTTGAACCATCATTTCCGCAAGGACACGTTGATCAATGCGATAGTTTTTAATCACATCTGATTCTGACATGGCAAGTTGCGCTTGAGCCTGAAGGTTTCTGGCCTGCCTTCTGACAGCAAGTTCATATTTTACTCGGTCAATTTCCTCGTTGCCAACTTTTGCAACAATATTAGTATTACCAGCGAACATCGTTGGTCCAACGCCCCATACGGCAAAAGCTGCAACTAAAAGGCCCAAAAGGAGCTTTACAAAAAAGCTATCTAAATTACTGCGCACATTGGCCAACATGACCCAAACTCCCAAATCAGTTATTGATTATATACTTATTGTCTTCATATAGAGACAGATAAGCGCCTTTTATTATATTTCAAGGCGTAAATGCGGCGCATCATAGCAAGAGTTTGCTTGCCTGCAACCGCATTTCTGCTTTTCTCGCTTTTTATAAGGTTTTTGTCAAAAAAAAGTAGCCCATTAGGTTGATTCAACTGGCCTTTTTAAGAAGGCTTTGATACATGAGAGTTAGACGGAATAGCTGTCTGGTCCCAAATAAAAAGAGAGCTATCTGAGAATCGTAATCTATTTTGAGTCTATCTTCAGAGAATAAATGCTCTTGGATAGCTCTACAGGGGGTATATATGTCAAAACCAGTCTCACTTGTCGCCGGTAATTGGAAAATGAATGGCCAACGGGGTAGTTGGAAAGAGATCGATAGTCTCATCACTAAAATTGATAAGGAAGCACCGGCTGACTGTGAGGTGCTGATTTGTCCTCCCTTAACTTTGATGGCGCTTTTTGCCGTCGATGCCAGTCAGAGCAAAGTACAAATTGGTGCGCAGGACTGTCACCAAAACAATAAAGGTGCGCATACGGGGGATGTTTCTGCCTCGATGATTGCTGATTGTGGTGGGTCACATATTATCGTCGGACATTCTGAGCGACGGGCAGATCACCAAGAAACGAGCGCACTTGTGCATGATAAAGCTGTCTCGGTGGTTGAAAATGGCATGAAAGCTATTATCTGTGTGGGAGAGACTGAAGCAGAACGTGATGCAGGGGATGCAGTTAAAATTGTTTTGGACCAGATTTCTCAATCTGTTCCTTCGACGGCTACCTCTGAAACAGTGATTATTGCTTATGAACCTGTATGGGCGATCGGAACTGGGAGAACTCCAACCGTCGCAGATGTTGAAGAAATTCATACGGCTATTAGAAATTCTCTGATTGATCGCTTTTCGTCTGATGGGGCGGGCTTTAGTATTCTTTACGGCGGCTCAGTCAAACCATCAAATGCAAAAGAATTGATGGGCGCTGAAAATGTTAATGGAGCCCTCGTCGGGGGCGCTAGTTTGAAAGCTGATGATTTCAACGGAATTATCGATGCTTATCGACCATAAGATAGGTCTATAATAAAATTATAGGCAAAAGAGAAAATTTTACTTGGCAAAGACGGGGTATTTCGTCTAATAGTCCCGCTTTGAATATGTTTGCCGCTGGTTCTATATGGATAGAGAGTGCGGTGAGAAATAATCTGATAGAAATATCAGTTACTTTATAAGGCTAAGAGTTATGGAAAGCGTATTGCTTGCAATTCATCTAATCGTGGCAATTGCTATTGTCGTTTTGGTACTTCTTCAACGATCAGAAGGCGGCGGTCTTGGTATCGGAGGAAATTCTTCTGGAATGATGACAGCACGCGGTGCAGCGAACCTTTTAACAAAATCAACAAAATGGCTGGCAGTCATTTTTATTGTTAATTCCTTAGCCCTTGGGTATATCGCTGCGAACCGAGATAAAGGGGAAACAGCTGCAGACCTTGCAGAGCAAGCAGATACGCTACCCAAGCCAGAGAAGGATAAGGAACTTCCAACCCTTCCAACCAAAGATAAAGATAATTAGAATAACGGGTATTAGACACGGGGGCTTCGGCTCCCGTTTCTCTGTAAGTCTAAAATAATTTGAATTTTTGAGTATTGCTTTTATGCTCGTCAATACGTTTGACGAGTGAAGTAATGATATTGAATGAGGTCCATGTATGACACGCTATATTTTCGTTACAGGTGGAGTGGTTAGTTCTCTTGGTAAGGGACTGCTGTCTGCCTCTCTTGGAGCTTTACTACAAGCTCGTGGATATACAGTTCGAATCCGAAAACTCGATCCCTACTTGAATGTTGATCCTGGGACAATGAGTCCCTATGAGCACGGAGAATGTTATGTAACAGACGACGGTGCTGAGACAGATCTGGACCTTGGTCATTATGAACGTTTTACAGGCGTGTCTGCAAGCCAAGGGGATAATGTAACATCCGGGCGTATCTATAAAGAAATTATCGAAAAAGAGAGACGCGGTGATTATTTAGGCGCTACGGTTCAAGTTGTCCCCCATGTGACCAATGCAATAAAAGATTTTGTCGTTGAAGATGAAAAAGGCGAAGATTTTGTAATTTGTGAAATTGGTGGGACTGCGGGTGATATTGAAGCTATGCCCTTCATGGAAGCAATCCGGCAGCTCCACATCGAATTGGGTCGTGGACGGTCTATTTTTGTGCATTTAACCCTCGTTCCTTATCTCAGTGCCGCCGGTGAGTTGAAAACAAAACCAACACAACACTCCGTCAGGGATCTAAGGTCTATCGGAATTCAGCCTGATGTTCTTGTCTGTCGGTCTGAACATCCAATCCCCGATAGTGAACGGCGTAAGATTGGTCTTTTCTGTAATGTGCCAGAAAGTTCTGTCATTGCAGCTCTGGACGCGAGTAGCATTTACGATGTCCCTAGTCGCTATCATGAAGAAGGTCTAGATACAGAAGTTTTAAAGGCATTTGGCCTTGCGGCAACAGATAAGCCAGACTTAGCGCGCTGGGCTGATATTTCTGATCGTATCCATAACCCCGAAGGTGAAGTAACTATTGCTGTTGTTGGGAAATATACTGTTCTCCCTGACGCCTATAAATCATTGAAAGAAAGTTTAGTCCACGGCGGCATCGCTAATCGCTGTAAAGTGAATATTGAATGGATTGAATCAGAAGTTTTTGAAAAGGAAGATGCTGTAGATCGCCTTGAAGGCGTTGATGGTATTTTAGTGCCTGGCGGTTTTGGCGGCCGGGGTACCGAGGGTAAGGTTGCCGCGGCGCATTTTGCTAGAACACGTAAAATTCCGTATTTTGGGATCTGTCTCGGGATGCAGATGGCCACGATTGAAGCGGCTCGGAATATGGCTGGAATTGAAGGGGCTGGCTCGACAGAGTTTGGTGAGCCCAAACATCCAATTGTCGGCCTTATTACTGAATGGATCAAAGATGACGGCACAGTAGAAGAGCGCACCTCTGAGACAGACCTTGGCGGTACAATGCGTTTGGGGGCTTACCCTGCGCAACTCGGTGAAAATTCTCATGTGGCTCAAATCTATGGATCAACAAATATTCAAGAGCGTCATAGACATCGCTACGAAGTGAATGTTGGCTATGTGAAGCAGCTTGAAGAGGCAGGCGTTCTCTTTTCTGGTATGTCCCCAGATGGAAAGCTGCCTGAAATTATGGAAATCCCAGATCACCCTTGGTACATTGGTGTGCAATATCATCCAGAGTTGAAGTCGCGTCCTTTTGAACCGCATCCGCTCTTCTCAAGTTTTATCGAGGCAGCAGTGACACGGTCACGGTTGGTTTGATAAAACCATCTCAAGGGATAGTAAGGGGCTTTTTGGCCCCTTTTTTTGTGATTGGCGTGATCCTTGCTTAGTATAAGTAATGAAATATGGAAAATTTTGCAGGGAGCGGCCCCGATGATTAAGTGTTTGGTATTATTATCTTTTTTTGCGTCTGTTTCGTTCGCAGGATTTGCTGATGACGATTTAAATTATAAACCTGCGCCCAAGAAAAGCGAGACTGCTAAAAAAATAGAGAAGAAATCATCGTCAGCTTCAGAAGAAAAGACACAGCAATCTAAGACTGAAAAATCATCTGAAAAAAAGCCTAAACAAACGACGGAAGAACGGCCAAAAGCAGAGACGGCAAAACGCAAAGGATTCTTTGGTCGTGTTATGGGTTTTTTTGGGTTTGGCGATAAGAAGAAAAATCCAACGCCTCATGGTGAACCAAGACATGAACCCGTTGAAAATTCACTGCCCCAAACTGCGGCTGTTGAACAGACAGGCCTGAGTAAAGAGGAAGTTGCTGCGGTTAAAAAAGCAATGAAAGCAGAAAAAAAAGCAAAGAAAGAGGCTGAAAAAAAGGCTAAAGCTTTAGCAAAAAAACGTGAAGCAGCAGAAAAAGCACAAATTCAAGTTGCAGCCCTCCTTAAAAAGCTGGATGAAGATCCAAGTGAGAAAGCATTAAAATCACAATATGGTTCTATAAAAAGCAATTTAAAAAGCTTGCTTGTTCACTTTGATTCTGCCCATGCATTTTATCCGGATCTTGTCTTGAATCGGGCTCGTGCGGCAGGGGCTGCAGGGGATCGAAAGAATTATGAAAGCTTTTGGAACGAAGGCTTAACCGCGGTGAGAATGAGGTTGCCCCAAGAGAGTTATTATGAATTATTAACACAAGCAGCAGACCGAGCAGCTGAACTTGCGATGATAGATGTAGCGGATACCTTTAATGATAGGGCTTCAGTCTATGCAAAGACGCTCTATGCGGAGGAAGCGCATAAAGAGATCTTTATGATGCAAACCCGCAAAATCAGAGCTCTTGCAGACTCAGGTGCCGTTTCATGGACTGATTTAAAAGATAGTCTTGATGAATATCTCTATGTGACCAATCAGGATTTCAGCTTAGGAGATAAAGAAAAACTCGAGGCAAAATTCACAGATGTTCAGTTTTGGCACTCTTATGCACCAGGGAAGATAAAAGAAAAACGCCCCATTCTTTCACGCAAATATTCTGAGTTGAAACTAGCCTATGGAATTCACGAGCGAGGTCTTTCATATAGGGAAAAGAAAAAATTCGAACTCCTCATGCAAACCGTGCGTGAAACATATGAACTATAATCTTTGAAGACTCTTGTTTTTGTAACAATCCTTCTGTAATAGGAACCCTGTTGATTTTAATTCTCAAATAGAGGTCACCTATTATGTCAGTCATTCTTGATATTTATGCTCGCGAAGTTCTTGATAGCCGCGGCAATCCCACCGTTGAAGTTGATGTTCTTTTAGAAGATGGATCTTTCGGCAGAGCAGCTGTTCCATCAGGCGCATCAACAGGGGCCTACGAGGCCGTTGAACTCCGTGATGGGGATAAGTCTCGCTATCGGGGTAAAGGTGTTTTAAAAGCTGTTCACAATGTGAATGAAGAGATTTTTGATGCCCTTGTTGGTCTTGATTCCACGGACCAACTAGCCATTGATCAAGCGATGATTGATCTGGATGGGTCTGACAATAAAGGCAATCTGGGTGCAAATGCTATTCTTGGGGTTTCTATGGCGATCGCAAAGGCTGCTGCTGAAAGTTCAGCAACACCTCTATATCGATATATCGGCGGAGCCAATGCCCATGTTCTTCCTGTTCCAATGATGAATATTGTCAATGGCGGTGAGCATGCTGATAACCCTATTGATGTTCAAGAATTTATGATTATGCCTGTGGCGGCTGAAAATATCGCTGATGCTGTTCGCATTGGCTCTGAAATATTTCATGAACTTAAAGACAGACTGCATAAAGCTGGTCTCAGTACCGCTGTTGGAGATGAGGGCGGTTTCGCGCCTAATTTGAACGGCACACGGGATGCCCTAGACTTTGTCATGCAGGCAATCGAAGGTGCTGGCTATAAACCAGGTGAAGAGATCTATCTTGCGCTTGATGCTGCAGCGACTGAATTCTACAAAGAAGGTCGTTATGAGCTTAAAGGAGAAGGCAAGTCACTGACGTCAGCTGAAATGGTTGATTACTGGGCAGATCTTGTTGATGCTTATCCAATTATCTCTATTGAAGATGGTATGGATGAAGATGATTGGGAAGGATGGAAGCTTCTTACAGATAAAATTGGCGATAGATGCCAACTTGTCGGGGATGATCTTTTTGTAACCAACCCAAGCCGTCTATCTGATGGCATTGAAAAAGGCGTTGCAAATTCTATTCTTGTAAAAGTGAATCAAATCGGCACGCTTTCTGAAACAATGGCAGCTGTTGATATGGCACATCGTGCACGATATTCTTCTGTGATGTCTCACCGTTCTGGAGAAACAGAGGATGCGACCATAGCTGATCTTGCTGTCGCTCTCAACTGTGGTCAGATTAAAACTGGGTCTTTAGCCCGCTCTGACCGGTTGGCAAAATACAATCAGCTTATTCGCATTGAGGAAGAGCTTGGCGCAGCGGCTGTTTATGCTGGACGATCTATTCTTAAATAATTTATCGCTCGTTATCGACATATTTTTGCCCTGTCCCCATGGTGGGGGCAGGGCATTATTATTTACCAGATACCTTTGAAAAGGCGATGAGGTACTTTCTTCATATAGTCTTTGTAGGCATCGCCGCGTTCTCTTAAAAGCTGCGCTTCTTCAATCGGAATAAAGAGAAGAAAAGTCATGCCAACCATGCCCACCCAGATGACTTGCGCCATGTTAGGATGAATAAGCAAGCTCCCGACCCCTGCAATGAAGGCCCCTGCGTACATAGGGTGACGGATACGACCATAAGATCCTTCTGTAAGAAGTGGTGTTTCTTCGCCGTGAGAATGACTGACTTCTGAGCCAGGTACACCTAAAAATTGATCTAAAAAGTCAAAAGATTTTTCTTCTAAAAATCCAAAAAGTCCAATCATTACAATGCATAAACCAGCGAACCCAACGTAGGATGGTAAAAGGAGTTGCTCGATACCGAGGCCTGGCATGGGCTTATGAAACCATAAAATGAGTCCCCAACCTGCAACGGATTGAATGATGTAAATTTGGCGCTCGAATAATTTTCCAGCCCCGTCACCGAAGAGCCCTTTTTTAAACCACATCCGTGTTGAAACCAGATGGATGATCATCCAGCCTACATAAATCATGATGTTAAAATAGATATTCTCAATAGGTGCGTTCACTTCATATCTAAAGCCCCAAGCTAAAGCAGCAAAGACACTCATGAGCCCCATTAAGGCTCCAATTCTATAGATAAATGCAATCATAATGTTTCTCCCCTCCTAATCATGCAATAGTGTCCATACCATATTTTGACCCAAAAAGCGATTTGGGGTAAAATCACAATCGGAGGATGGGGTATGATTATCATAATTGCATGCGGTGTTTTAATGTCATTTTTTTGCTTAGCCGCCTTCCTTTGGCCTCAGAAAATGGTCCAAGGCATTCTGCGCTATAGTCAGAAATCTTATTTTCAGAGCTTAGAGGTTGGAACACGATTTCTCATGGGCGCAGTATTCGTTTATTTTTCAGACCAAACGAACCATCCACGAGACTTTTTGGCGTTAGGATATCTTATAATGGCTGTCTCTTTTGCCTTAATGGCCCTTGGCGGAGAACGGCATTCAAAGTTTGCCGTGTGGATCACAGGGCTGATTGGGCCTTATATGAGATGGGTTGGGCTTTTCTTTGTTCCTACAGGCTTTTTGATCATCTATTGGGCGTCTGGCTGGACATTACTCTAATATCCAGCCTCCCATATACCTGTATAGATGAGTGTAGACAAAGCTTGACCGTCAAGCTTTATTCTGCGGCTACGGTTTTCTTAAGGAGATCTTTAAGATAAGTGCCCGTATAACTGCCTTTTGCCTTGGCAATGTCTTCTGGGGTTCC
Source organism: Temperatibacter marinus (assembly GCF_031598375.1). Lineage (NCBI taxonomy): Bacteria > Pseudomonadati > Pseudomonadota > Alphaproteobacteria > Kordiimonadales > Temperatibacteraceae > Temperatibacter > Temperatibacter marinus. Next base: position 2,757,179 of record NZ_CP123872.1, on the reverse strand, counting down.
GCAGGCAATGATTTCGCCCCCGCCGTCGCCTCCATTCGGTCCTAAATCCAAGATCCAGTCTGCGGTTTTAATTACCTCAAGATTATGTTCAATAATGATGACAGTATTCCCTTGATCGACAAGCTCTTGGATAACTTCCATAAGTTTGCGAATGTCTTCAAAATGTAAGCCAGTTGTTGGCTCATCCAAGATGTAGAGAGTCTTGCCTGTAGAGCGCTTCGATAGTTCTTTCGCTAGTTTGACACGTTGAGCTTCTCCCCCTGAAAGCGTTGTCGCTTGTTGGCCGATGCGAATATAGCTAAGGCCTACACGGTCTAACATTTCAAGCTTGTTACGAATGGAGGGCACTGCTTTAAAGAATTTAACTCCGTCCTCTACAGTCATATCCAGCACATCAGAAATGGACTTGTCTTTATAGCGAACTTCCAGGGTTTCACGGTTGTACCGTTTGCCTTTACATTGATCGCACTCAACATATACATCGGGCAAGAAATGCATTTCAATTTTGATGACGCCGTCGCCTTTACAGGCTTCACAGCGTCCACCCTTAACATTAAAGCTAAATCGCCCAGGTTTGTAGCCTCTTGCATTGGCTTCTGGTAAGCCCGCAAACCAATCACGTATAGGACCAAACGCCCCTGTATAGGTTGCTGGATTTGAACGTGGTGTTCGGCCGATGGGGCTTTGATCGATATCAACAATTTTATCAAGAAATTCAAGGCCCTCAATAGAGGTATGCTCTCCAGGGATGTTACGGTTATTGTTTAATTTTCTGGCAACCGCTTTATAGAGGGTCTCTATTGTAAAAGTCGACTTACCAGAACCGGATACACCGGTAATACATGTGAGAGTTCCAAGCGGTATTGTGCCTGTAACATCTTTGAGGTTATTGGCTTTGGCGCCGTTCACCTTGATGGCTTTACCCTTATGCCCTGAGCGACGTTCACTTGGGATGGGGACAGACTTTTTACCGGTTAGATAGGCGCCAGTCAGAGACTTTTTATGCTTCATAATCTGAGCAGGGGTGCCTTCAGCAACAACAGTGCCGCCGTGCTCTCCAGCACCAGGACCCATATCGATGACATAATCAGCTTGTAAGATAGCATCTTCATCATGTTCTACAACTAAGACTGTATTGCCAATATCGCGAAGATTTTTTAGTGTTTCAAGAAGACGATCGTTATCTTTTTGGTGAAGGCCGATTGAAGGCTCGTCCAAGACATAAAGGACCCCTGTGAGGCCTGATCCAATTTGAGAAGCTAACCGAATTCGCTGACTTTCACCGCCTGAAAGTGTACCTGAAGATCGTGAAAGACTGAGATATTCAAGACCAACATTATTTAGAAAGCCCAGTCGATCTTGAATTTCTTTTAGGACTTTTTCAGCAATTTGACTTTGCTTTTCTGTCAATAAATGGGGCAGGGCTGTAAACCATGTCAGCGCATTCCCAACGGACAATCCTGTGATGTTACTGATGGTTTCCCCGTCAATTTTGACAGCGAGAGCCTCTTTTTTTAAGCGATCGCCATGACAGGAACCACAGGCCGAAGACGATTGATATTTAGCCAATTCTTCGCGCATCCAATTGCTATCAGTTTCACGCCAGCGGCGCTCAATATTGTTAATAACACCTTCAAAAGCTTTATTTGTCTCAAATTTTGTTTTGCCGTCTTTATAGACAATTCGGACTGTTTCTTTGCCAGTGCCATAAAGCATAGCTTGTTGTGCCTTTTCTGGGATTTTATTCCAGGGCGTGTCTAAGGAGACACCGTAATGATCACAGACTGCAGCCAGCGCTTGAAAGTAGAAAGGCGATGGGCTTTTCGATTTATTTGACCAAGGGGCCAGGGCACCTCCTTTTACTGATTTTGTGACATCTGGCACACATAGAAGTGGGTCAAAATAAAGCTGCTTGCCTAAGCCATCGCATGTTGGGCAAGCACCAAAAGGATTATTGAAAGAAAATAGTCTGGGTTCTATTTCTTCTATAGTAAATCCGCTCTCTGGACAGGCAAATTTTGCACTAAGAAGGGTGCGTTCTGGCTCACCGTCTCTTGGGGCTGTCTCTATAACTAGTAAGCCGTCTGCAAGATCCAATGCTGTTTCTATGGATTCTGCTAAGCGCCCTTGTGTATCTTCTTTAATGACAAGGCGATCGACAACTACATCTATATGATGCTTGTATTTTTTATCGAGGGCAGGAAAATCTTCGATTAAATAAAATTCATCATTCACTTTAAGTCTTTGGAAGCCACGTTTCTGTAACTCATTTATTTCTTTTCTATATTCACCTTTTCTGCCTCGAACGATCGGGGCCATTACATAAAGGCGGGTGCCTTCACCCATCGCCATTACGCGGTCAACCATCTGACTAACCGTTTGACTTTCAATGGGAAGGCCGGTCGCTGGGGAATAGGGAATACCAATGCGTGCCCACAGCAGTCGCATATAATCATAGATCTCTGTCACAGTACCGACTGTAGACCGTGGGTTTTTACTTGTGGTTTTCTGCTCAATAGAAATAGCAGGTGAGAGGCCCTCAATATGATCAACATCAGGCTTTTGCATCATCTCAAGAAATTGACGGGCATAGGCTGAGAGACTTTCGACATAGCGTCTTTGTCCTTCAGCATAGATGGTATCAAAAGCAAGGGAAGATTTACCACTGCCTGAAAGCCCTGTAATAACAATCAGTTTATCCCGCGGAATGGTCACATTCACATTTTTAAGGTTATGTTCGCGGGCACCTTTGACTGTAATTTCAGTGAGCATAAATAAATTCCAATTGATTAATCATTATGGTTTTACACGATATCTATCTATCTAGATTAGTCACACAGCACAATAGCTGTTATTTAAGAACAAATAAAGAACAAAACTCCATTTATGCGTAATTTTTTATGTTTTCGATGGTTTCTTCCTAGGCACTCATCTTTTAAGGTGTCGAGCGACGTGTGTAGCGGCCATCAAACCACACTGTCCAGACACCTTCTTTGGTTTTTACTTCGAAAAATTGACGGACATCACCATTTTTATATTGGCTCCAAGTCCCGCGAAAGGGTTGTTTTACACCCGTCCCGTAATATTCAATGTGCCCTTCTAAAACCATTGCGCCAGAGGCATTGAGACCGCCTTGATAGTCTATTAAATATCCTGGGCCAGACACCCATATTTGACGCCATTTCTGAGACAAGGGGTTATAATAGTTCATAGAGAAGCCTTTGCCCCCAATGCCATTGGTCCAATGTTCTTTTATAGTGCAGCCATCCTCTGTTTTTATTATGAGGTTTGTCCCCGCCTTTTTACCAGAAGTGTTATCATAGACGTCCCAATTTCCTATCCAAAAATCCCAATCTTTAAAATGAGGGTCCTGCCTGCATACATTGACGGGTTGTTGTTGCGAGAGAACAGGAAAAGAGAGTGTAAGCACGAGCATCAAGATAAAATTTTTCATTAGATCTTCCTGTCCTTATAGATATTTCAGAATGGTAATATGTTTATTCCGTTTCTTAACGCCTGCAAACCACTTACAGGCAGGATAAAGTCCAATAACCACTGCAATCCAGATGACCCATGTCCAGTATAGGTTTACGCCTAGTTCAGGCGGTAAAAGCCACCATCCTGGCATCGCAGTCGCGTATCCAAATCCTTGAATTTCTGCCATGATCAGAGCGATCAGGTGAATGAGGTAAATGTGAAGTATATAGTAGAAGAAAGGAACGCGCCCTAAGGTAATAATGGCTTGTTTCAAAGGAGATGAGTAGGATTTAATTAAACCCATCAAAACAGCACTGATACCGAGTGTGACCAGTAAAAAACTCAGTGAGGGCGGATACTTATTTATGGTTAAGAAAGCCATGATATCTTTTGCTAGTGTGTTTTGGTCCGTCCATGGGAAAGGATCTCCGTAGAGGTTGAAGCCGCGAAGAACCAAAAAGAGGGCGAGCATTGCTAGTCCTGAGCGAATAAGCGTACGGCGTAGATCACCTTCCTCTTTGTCAAAGAGAGGCGCAATTAAATAGCCAAAAGCAATAACGCCGACCCACATACCAATAGGATAGAGTACAAACATTGGGATGCCAGCTACCATGACAAGGCCTGTATCTGTCAGGACCTGATAAAATGGTACAGGGTTGGTGTAAAAACTAAAACTAGACGGCCAAACGTCATCTATGAGACCATGTCCAAGAAGAATAACGGCGCAGACGCCTATAATTGCGGTTCGGGGAAGCCAAATGAGACCTGCAAGGGCTATCATGCTGACCCCAATAGCACATATGACTTGAAGGCCAATGAACCAACTTTGGAAGTTTGTAAAGTTCCATCCAAGGCTAATCACTGTCATTTCGATAAAAACAAGCCAAAGCCCACGGGTTAAGAGAAATCGGGTTAAGGCTGGCTTCTCCATCCTTTTGGCCATGATACCAACAGAAAGCCCGGCCAACACGATAAATACAGGGGCACATAAATTTGTAATCCAACGGCTGAAAAAGAGTGCAGGGGTCGTTTCATCTAGGTTTTGCGGGTCAATCGAGCCCAGAAAGACATAATCACGAACATGGTCTAGAGCCATGATGATCATGACGAAGCCGCGCATAAAATCAATGGAGTCTAAGCGCATCGGTCCAGTGGTTTTTTCTTGAGACATTAATTTCCCCCTTAATCTCATCTACATGGATCTTAGTATCAGAGGATAAACATACCATAGAAAAAGAAATTGAGTAACACAGCTTTTAGATTAGACATTCTGAGACTGCGGCGCTAATGTGGAGTCAGGCATTGGGTTAGTGTTTCTGACCTATAAGTAATTCAAAAAAATACAGGGGATTAACTATGGCAGGTTCTGTCAATAAGGTCATTATCGTTGGGAATCTTGGGCGAGATCCAGAAGTAAGAACTATGGGCAACGGCGGTAAAGTTGTGCAATTGAATATTGCTACAAGTGAAAGCTGGAAAGATCGCAATACAGGCGAGAGAAAAGATAAAACAGAGTGGCATAGAGTTGTGATTTTTAATGAAAATCTTGCCCGTGTTGCAGAACAATATTTACGTAAGGGCTCTACAGTATATGTTGAAGGTCAACTTCAAACACGTAAATGGACAGACAATAGTGGGCAAGAAAAATATACAACTGAAATCGTATTGCAACGCTACCGCGGTGAATTGACAATGTTAGGCAGTCGCAGTGGCAGCGGTCAAGGCGGCGGTGACTTCGGCGGCGGCTATGATGATGGCGGATTCGGTGGCGGCCAAGGTGGCGGTGACTTCGGCGGAAATCAGGGTGGAAACCAGGGTGGAAACCAGGGCGGTGGCTTTGGTGGGGATCAGTCTGGTGGCGATTTGGATGATGAAATCCCGTTCTAGGTCTCTGAGAGTTAGAACAAAAAAAGGCCGCTCTATAGTAGAGCGGCCTTTTTCATATCGTTTAAAGAATAACTTATTCTTTTGCTTCTTCAGCTTCTTCTTCAGCTTCTTCTTCAGATGCTTCTTCATCAGATGCGTCTTCAGCAGCTTCGTCTTCATCTTCATCACCGAAAGAGCTTTCAAAATCAGATTCGAAGTCGTCTTCTTTAACAACTGCGCCACCTGTTTCAAACTGAACATCAGCTTCTTCAGAAGAACGAGCAATATTCACGGTAACTGTGATTGCCACTTCAGGGTGAAGAACAATTTTAATCTCGTGAAGACCAATTGTTTTGATCGCACGATCAAGAGAAACCTGACTTCTTGAAATTGTGATGCCTGCATCAGCAAGAGCTTCAGCGATATCACGTGAAGTCACAGAACCATAAAGCTGACCAGATTCACCAGCAGCACGGATCATGATTACTTTTGCACCTTCAGCTTTAGCAGCGACTGCTTCGGCTTCTTCTTTGCGCTTCAAGTTATCAGCTTCAAGCTGAGCTTTTTGAGTTTCAAAGAATTTTTTATTAGTTTCAGTTGCGCGAAGAGCTTTGCCTTGTGGAAGTAGGAAGTTACGAGCATAGCCGTTCTTCACTGATACTTCATCACCCATTTGGCCTAGTTTCTCAACACGTTCTAGCAGAATTACTTGCATGTCAAATCTCCTGCTTACTTAACAATAAATGGAAGCAGAGCGATGTTACGAGCACGTTTAATTGCTTTTGCAAGCTCACGCTGTTTTTTCGCAGATACTGCTGTGATACGAGAAGGAACAATCTTACCGCGCTCAGAAACGTAGCGTGAAAGAAGTTTTACATCTTTATAATCGATGACTTGTGCATTATCGCCTGTGAATGGACAAGTTTTACGACGACGGAAAAAAGGACGACGTGCAGACATTATCTTGCTCCTCTTTCTCTTTTGTCACCACCTTTGCGGCGGTCTTTGTCAGCTTTTGTGCGAAGAACGATGCTTTCACCTTCTTCAAGCTCTTCAGCGCGGATTGTCATTGAACGGATGATATCTTCGTTCAGACCTTCGATGCGCTCCATTTCCGCAACAGCAGTATGAGGACCGTCGATGTTCATAAGAACATAGTGCCCTTTACGGTTTTTCTTGATGCGGTATGCTAAATTCTTAAGGCCCCAGTATTCGCTCTTTGCGACTTTGGCGCCATTGTCTTCCAGGATCTTAGTAAATTCAGCGGTGATGCTCTCAACTTGAGCAGCGCTGACATCCTGGCGAGCAATAAAGATATGCTCATAATATGCCATGAGATAAACTCCAAATTATAATGCTGATCGCTCTTATACGCCCATCGCATAAGCCTCCAGCTTTCTTAGTCCTTCATTCTTAATAAAACAGAATAGAATCAAGGATGGCTCCATATACGCGTGAAAGGTAGGGAAGGCAAGGGAAAAGGCGAAGAAATTAAAACATTTTCAATCTTTATTTGATCTTCTTGCATAAACCCAGTATGCCGTAGCATAATCTTTGATAAACCACAGTTCGTATGGAAGGAGTAGGACATATGACACGTGCATTTATTTTTCCTGGTCAAGGTAGTCAATATACAGGGATGGGCAAAGCACTTGCGGATGCTTTTGAACCTGCCCGATTGGTCTTTGAAGAAGTCAACGACGCTCTTGGACAAAATCTTTCTGCTATCATGTGGGAAGAGGGACAGGAAGATGCTCTTCGGATGACTGAAAATACACAACCGGCTTTAATGGCGCATTCGCTTGCAATCGTGAAAATTCTCGAAGCAAACGGACAGTCTATAGCGGACCTTGCAAGTCATGTGGCTGGCCATAGTCTTGGTGAATATTCAGCTCTTTGTGCGGCCGGTACCTTTTCTCTCAGCGATACTGCAAAGCTGCTGAAATTGCGTGGACAAGCTATGCAACGAGCTGTTCCAGTGGGCGAGGGTGCTATGGCGGCAATCCTTGGCCTAGAAATGGATGCAGTAAAACAGGCCTGTACCGCCGGCGAAGAGGAAGGTGTCGTGGTCCCTGCAAATGATAATGGTGGCGGCCAAGTGGTTATCTCAGGATCGAAACCTGCCGTGGAAAAAGCGGCAGAAGTTGCAAAGGAGCTTGGCGCAAGACGAGCAGTTATGCTGCCTGTTTCAGCGCCTTTCCATTGTCCCTTGATGAAACCAGCCGCTGACGAAATGGAAGAAGCGCTTTCCAGTGTCACTCTGACAAGTCCATCTGTTCCTGTAATTGCAAATGTCATTGCAGCTCCAACAAGCGATGTCGATCAGATCAGAGGCCTTCTTGTTGAACAAGTTTGCGGTTCAGTCAGATGGCGTGAATCTGTGGGTTCTATGGCCGACCTTGGTATTGACACTCTTGTAGAAGTGGGGGCTGGTAAAGTTTTATCGGGCATGACCCGCCGTATTGATAAGTCACTCTCTGGACACAATATACAAGACCCAGAGCAGTTGGACGCCTTTTTAAATACTCTTTAAGGAGAGAGAATTATGTTTAATCTAACAGGTAAAAAAGCATTAATTACAGGCGCGACAGGCGGCATTGGTGCTTCTATCGCCAAAGCACTGCATGCCGCAGGTGCTGAAATAACTTTGTCTGGCACAAGGGAGGCTGTTCTTCAGGAGTTGGCCTTAGAGTTAGGCGGGGAAAATGTTCATGTTGTAACGGCCAATCTTTCTGATCGAAGCAGTGTTGATCAGTTGGCAAAAGATGCAACAGCAGTAATGGGCGGCCTAGATATTCTTGTTAATAATGCAGGGATAACAAAAGATAACCTTGCGATGAGAATGAAAGATGATGAGTGGGATAGTGTTCTCCAAGTTAATTTGGAAAGTGCCTTTCGTTTAATCAAATCTACCATGCGTGGCATGATGAAGAAACGCACGGGCCGTGTGATTAATATCACCTCAATCGTCGGAGTGACAGGGAACCCTGGACAGGCCAATTATTGTGCAGCTAAAGCTGGAATGATCGGCATGTCAAAGTCATTGGCTCAAGAAGTTGCTGCTCGCGGTATTACTGTCAACTGTGTCGCTCCTGGATTTATTGCTACGCCGATGACAGATGCTCTTACTGACGAACAAAAATCTGCAATCACAACAAATATTCCAACAGGAACCCTCGGTTCTCCTGAGGATATTGCATCGGCTGTCTTGTATCTGGCATCTGATGAAGCAAGTTATGTGACTGGTCAGACACTCCATGTGAATGGTGGTTTGGCAATGATTTAAGGGAGGTGTCCTTGAATGAGGATGTTTCTTTATTTCTAACATATTGAAATATATATATAAATTATGAATATTTCAGAAATGTTGCCTAGGGGCTTCACAGGCGCTATAAACTATGTTAGGAAGCCTTCAACTGCTTGTGTCGGCAAGTTTGCCGCCAAGTTAAATTGCAACCTTTAGCGGGAAAGACTGTTTCTTTCTCCGATAAAAAAGGGATATTAAAGATGAGCGATATCGCTGACAAAGTAAAAAAAATCGTTGTTGAACATCTCGGTGTGGACGAAGATAAAGTAACTGAAACATCAAGCTTCATTGATGATCTTGGTGCAGATAGCCTAGATACAGTTGAACTTGTAATGGCTTTTGAAGAAGAATTTGAAATCGAAATTCCTGACGACTCTGCTGAAAAAATTCAGACCGTTAAGGATGCGATCGATTTTATCAGCGCTGCTTAATACTGCGTTGATAATATGTATAAAGGGGCAGCTGTCGATTATTGGTCGATAGCTGCTTTTTTTATGTCGAAGGTTGAAATAGTAGAAGACAGTTGTTCTCTTTTGTCTTATATAAGCGACATAATATAATAGTTTTCAATCATCCATCTTATGGGTCCCGACTACGGAGGATATGGTATGAGACGCGTTGTTGTTACTGGTATGGGTGCGCTCACCCCAGTAGGAAATAATCTTGAAGACAGCTGGAAAAATCTGATTGCAGGTCAATCGGGCGCTGGAAAAATCAAACAATTTGATACCACTGGGTTTGCTTGCAACATTGCTTGTGAAGTGAACGAAGGGGATGGCACAAACGGTACAATCAATATTGATGATTGGGTGCCGGCAAAGGACCGTCGTCGTTTTGATAAGCATATTACATATGGCCTCATTGGTGCAGAAATGGCGATCAAAGATGCCGGTATTGATGATCTCTCGGAAGAAGAGAAACTGCGTACTGGCTGTGTGATTGGCGCCGGTATTGGCGGCCTTCAGTGGATTGCAGACAATGTTTTGACACTAGAAAGCAGAGGGCCCCGCCGCGTAAGCCCGCATTTCATTGCAGGATCAATAGCGAATTTGGTCTCGGGTAATGTTTCTATTAAGCATGGTTTTAAAGGACCAAATAGTTGTGTTGTAACAGCCTGTGCCACTGGAACACATTGTATTGGTGACGCAGCGCGTATGATTATGCTGGATGATGCAGATATTATGCTTGCGGGGGGGTCTGAAGGAACCATTTGTCCTGTTTCAATTGCTGGCTTCTCACAAGCAAAAGCGTTGTCGACTAAATATAATGATACGCCTGAAAAAGCGTCTCGTCCTTGGGATCAGGGCCGCGATGGGTTTGTTATGGGTGAGGGAAGCGGTATTCTTGTTCTTGAAGAATATGAGCATGCCAAAGCCCGCGGAGCTAAAATCTACGGCGAAGTTGTTGGCTATGGCCTTTCTGGCGACGCTTACCATGTGACAGCACCTGCGCCAGACGGAAATGGTGGATTTAGAGCAATGCAAGCCGCGATGAAGCGGACAGGATTTGATGTTGATAAGATCGATTATATTAACGCTCACGGAACTTCTACGCCATTAGGTGATGAGCTTGAGTTTGGCTCTGTTAAGCGTCTTTTAGGCGATGCTGCGGGGCAAGTTGCTATGTCTTCAACAAAATCGGCTGTTGGGCACTTATTAGGCGCTGCAGGGGCCGTAGAGGCTATCTTCTCGCTTCTAGCGATGCGCGATAATGTAGTGCCACCAACGTTAAATCTGGATAATCCTTCTGAAAGCTGTACTGGTATGAATTTGGTGCCGCACGAAGCTCAACAGAAAAAAGTTGATGTGGTTCTCTCTAATAGCTTTGGCTTTGGAGGAACAAACGGATCAGTGATCTTTAAATCCGTCTAAAGAAGATTGCATCTAAAGCTTTTAAACGGCTCTGAAATCAGGTTAAACTAGCCTTATGATTCGGAGCCGTTTTTTTGTGATATTTTTGGTATTATGCGCCGCCTGTTGTATTCTTTATGGCGGGCTGTTCGGCTTTCTCGCTCATATCTCCCATAAATCCATACTGGTTTCTGCGCCGTCATCTTCAGATGCAACACTCTATTTGAAGCGAGGTCATGGCCTTCTTCGTGCGTCTTACCTTGCTAAGGAAGCTGGTTATGTCTCAAGAGCGTGGCATTTTAGACTTTTAGCCCTTTATCTTGGGGCATCGCGATCTCTGCAAGCGGGCGAATACAAAGCTAAGCAGGGAGAGACGCTTGCCTCGCTGATAGAAAAGATGAAACTGGGGAAAGTCTATCACCGAACAATTACTATTCCTGAAGGATTGAGTAATAAGCAAATCCAGTCACTGTTGGAAAAAAACACCTTCATAGAGATGGATGTTTCTTCTTTGGCTGAAGAGGGAATTTATGCCCCTAATACGTATCATTTTCCTAGAGGGGTTCAAGCGTCCACGTTGCTCTCTATCATGCGGCAAAATCAAGAAGAAATTCTTGATACTCTCTGGGGCAATAAACCTGTTGATTTTATCTTCTCTTCTAAGAAAGAAGTTCTCACCCTTGCCTCAATCATTGAAAAAGAGACTGCTATTGCCGGTGAGCGTACTTTAATTGCAGGGGTGTTTATCAATCGCCTCAAGAAAAAAATGCGGCTGCAGTCGGACCCAACTATTATTTATGGAATAACCAAAGGCTTGCCACTTAAACGTGCCCTAACTCGCAAGGATGTGCGCACGAAAACTGATTATAATACATATAGAATCAAAGGCTTACCACCTACGCCTATTGCAAACCCAGGGCTGGAGTCAATCCGATCAGTTTTCTATCCAGGTGCTGTAGACTATTTATATTTTGTTGCCGACGGCAAAGGGGGACATGCCTTTGCTAAGACGTATGAAGAACATTTGGTTAACGTCAGAGTATGGCGTGCCTACAAAAAGGAGACCCAGAAATGAGTTTAAAGAGTATGACAGGCTTTGCCCGACATAAGGGGTTAAATGATTCTGCCAGTTGGTATTGGGAAATAAAAACAGTCAATGCCAAAGGACTTGATATTCGAACTCGAATTCCATCTTTTTTGGAAGGGTTAGAGCATGAGGTAAAAAAAATGGTTGGGCAGTCCCTGACTAGAGGTTCTGTTTTTGTAAGTCTTTCTATTGAGATGGAACAGATGAATGAACGTCTACAGATCAATGAAGAAAGGCTTTCTCAAGTTATTGAAATATCAAAAAAATATTCAGAAATTGAAGGAGTTTCACCTGCCAGTCTTGATGGGTTACTTGGGCTAAAAGGTGTTCTAGAGTTGAAGACATCTGAGAGGTCTGAAGAAGATAATAAACAGCTTCTTGAAGAGTTGAAGGAAAGTTTGTCAGAAAATCTGGTGCGTTTGAATGAGGCTCGCCTTGATGAAGGTGCTAGAATGCAGGCTGTTTTATCAAAACAGCTCGATGAGGTTGAGCATTTGGTAAAGCAAGCCGTTGTTGTCAGCGGCGACCGCTTAGATGCCATGAAACATCGTTTTCAAAGCCAGTTAGAGAAAGTCTACGAGGGCAGTGAAAGTTTATCAGAGGAACGTCTAGCACAGGAAATTGCGACTATAGCCGTAAAGGCGGATATCCAAGAAGAGATTGATCGGCTTAATAGCCATATTGAAGATGCTCGGATACTGCTACAAGAAGAGAAGGCCGTTGGACGACGATTAGACTTCCTGACACAAGAATTTAATCGAGAAGCGAACACCTTATGTTCAAAGTCTGGTGATACAAAATTGACACGTATTGGGATTGACTTGAAAACAGTAATAGATCAATTTAGAGAACAGATTCAAAATATACAGTGAACTCAGTATAAGTTATTGAAACTATGTGTTAATTAAAACAATTGACAATTTAAAGAAAGGTAAAGCTATATGAGATTCAGTATTTTGGTTTTAGCTTTCATATTAGTTCATTTTAATTCCGTTGCTAATGAAATAGATAGTTTAAAAGGCTGGGAAAGGGAGCTTAGTAAATCTGACTTTTCAGGAAGTGTTGTAATTGCTCATGCTGGAAAAATTAAACATCAGTGGCATTTTGGACTTTCAAATAGGAAAGAAAATATAGCTTTTAATCAAAGTACCGTTCATGAAATTGGCTCTATAACTAAGCAATTTGTATCCGTTGCTATTTTGAAGCTGTCAGAAGAGGGTAAATTATCTTTAGATGATAAAATTGATAAGTTTTTTAAGAATGTTCCAATAGACAAAAGAAACATCACTATCCATCATTTATTGACGCATTCATCTGGTTGGCAGCAGAATTTCGGCTTTATATATGATGAACTTGAGAAGAATGATTTAATCAATAAAGCATTTAAAGCTGACTTGATATTTCTTCCTGGAAATGATTTTTTATATTCTAATATTGGTTACAGCTTTCTTGCTTTAATTATTGAAAGAGTGACAGACAATGGATGGGAAGAATACATTCATAAAAACATCTTGATACCATCATCTTTAAGTCAAACTGGATTTCGATTAATCAAAAGGGATGAGAAGAATCTCGCAATTAGTTATGGCAGAGACCCAAATATAATTGAACGCTTTCTGAATTTAAAGCCTAAAAGCAGGTCAATAGGACATTCTATGCAGCATTACTATGATAATCCCGGTGGAAGATGGAATATGGAGGGGGCTGGTAGCTTTCTTAGCACAATAGGCGATATGTTTGCGTGGTACCAAGTTATGCGGGGAAAGTCTCTATTAACCGACAAGTCTTGGGAGAAAATACTAACGCGGCATATACCAATGAATAAGAAAGAAACAGAATTTTATGGCTATGGATGGGGGCTATCTGATGGGTATAAAGGTTATAAAAAGATATGGCATAATGGGTCAAACGGTTATTCTCTAGCTAACGTTAACTATTATCCAGAATTGGATTTGATGATATTTTACGCTACAAATAATAGAGATGATAGTCCAACGTCTAGAGTAGAAAATTTAGATAAGATTATTATCTCTAGTTTAAATAAATAATATTTATAGGGTAATCAAGCATGTCAATTCGGTTTATAATGAGCTGGCTGAAACACTTTGGTGTTTAATAAAACTAAATGGTGACAGAAGTGGTGACATGGATTGCGAAATAATTTGAAATTATTTTATAAGTCATTGTTATTAAATGAAACTATTTCTTCAATCCATAAGCAAATTCAAAATATAGAATAGTTTGAAAATATTCACATAGAAGAGGACAATATGAAAGAGATTAGTAATTTTAGACGGGGGCTAATGCTGGTGATGAGCTCTCCATCTGGCGCAGGAAAATCAACCCTGACCCGTATGCTTCTCTCTGAAGATGTTCAGATGAAAATGTCTGTCTCTGCAACCACAAGAGAACCGCGCCCAGGTGAAGAAGATGGAGAAGATTACTATTTTCTCTCCCGCAAAGATTTTGATAACATGATCGATAATCAAGGATTTCTAGAACATGCAACCGTCTTTGAGAATTCATACGGAACGCCTCGACGGCCTGTTGAAGAAGCGCTGGAAGATGGTCTGGATATCATTTTTGATATTGATTGGCAGGGCACACAGCAACTGGCCCAAAGCCCGATGAATGCAGATCTTGTAACAGTCTTTATTTTGCCGCCTAGTGTTCTGGAGCTAGAGAATAGATTGCGGAATAGGGCTCAAGACAGCGAAGAAATTATTCAAAAGCGTATGGCAGAAGCTGAAAGTGAAATTAGTCATTGGGCTGAATATGATTATGTTTTGGTGAATGATGACCTTCAGGATACATATAAGCAGTTACGAAACATTTTACATGTTGAACGGGCTAAACGCTTTAGACAGCCAAAACTGATGCCTTTTGTTCGTAAACTCATGAATGAAAGAAAAGAGAAAGCTGAAGGGTAATTAGTGAGTTTTTAGCTGTTCATAACACTTCGCTAACTTTACAAAGTCAGCAACCGATACATTTTCAGCACGTTCAGTTTCCTCGATCTCAGCCATCTTCAATAATTCTTTCGGATCTACAGAGAGACCTTTTAAGCTCGACCGTAGCATTTTACGTCGTTGTTGAAATGCTTTTTCAACAACCAGTTCTAAGGATTTTAGCTGAATAGAGTCATCAAGAGGCTGCGTCGGCTTCAGGTGAATGATAGCACTGTTCACTTTTGGGGGCGGGGTGAATGCAGCGGCTGGCACACGCATAGCGATTTTGGCGGTTGAGCGCCACTGAGCTAAGATGCTTAGGCGGCCATATTCTTTGGTTCCGGGTGCTGCGACAATACGCTCAGCAACCTCTTTTTGAAACATTAAAGTCAAGCTTTGCCACCACGGGGTCCATGTTTTGAGGGTGAGCCAACGTATAAGCAACATTGTGCCTACATTGTAGGGAAGGTTGCTCACAATATGGATGCCTTCATCTGGTTTTGCTTGAAGTAATTCATGCTCATCAATCTTTAAAGCATCTCCTTCATAGACGCTTAAGCGACCATCAAAAGCTTTAGAGACTTCAGCCAGTGCAGGAATACAGCGTTTGTCCATTTCACAGGCTTGAACTCGGCCAGCCCCCTCCATCAATAATGCACGCGTTAACCCGCCCGGACCAGGGCCCACCTCATAAACAACTGCCTTTGATAGGTCACCTGGGATGCGGGCGATACGACGGGTTAAATTCAAATCTAAGAGAAAGTTTTGGCCGAAAGATTTTTTTGCTCTGAGTTCAAAGCTATTAATAACCTCTCTGAGCGGCGGGAGTTCTGATTCAGTCATCTTTTACTCCCAGAGCATATGTTGCCATTTCAGCCGCCATGCGTACGGCGTTTAGGCTGCTTTTAATTGTTGCTTTATCTTGGCCCGCAATATCAAGAGCTGTGCCATGGTCTGGACTTGTACGGATTATAGGTAATCCTAGGGTCACATTAACGGAACCATGGAAATCAAGAGTTTTTACGGGGATCAATGCTTGATCGTGATACATACACAAAGCCGCATCATAGGTGGCTCGCGCCTCTTCATGAAAAAGCGTATCAGCAGGAAGAGGTCCAAATGCGTTGATGCCCATTTCCTGAAGGGCCCGAACAGCAGGTACGATTTTTACACCATCTTCTAACCCCATCATACCATCTTCACCAGCATGGGGGTTTAGTCCGGCTATCGCCAGTCGGGGTTCCCGAATGCCAAAAAAATCTCTTAAATCTGTTGCGGTTTTAACGGCGCGATCGATTATCAGCTGATCTGTCAAGGAACGCGGCACAGTTTCTAAGGGTTGATGCACAGTAACGGGCACTGTACGTAACGCCGTATTGGCCAGCATCATGACAGAAGAATCGTCTTCTAATCCGCACTGCCGTGCAAGGTATTCTGTATGACCAGGAGCATCAAAACCGGCTTTATAAAGGCTGGATTTGTTGATAGGCATGGTCACCATGCCAGAGGCTTCCTTCTGAAGGCAGGCTTGGATAGCCACATCGATGGCCTCGATTACGGCAGCGCCGTTACGAGGGTCTGCTTCACCGAGAGTAGTTTTTGTAACTGCTTTGATGGACAGAAGTGGCAAACTTTTAGAGAAAATTTTTGATGTTTGCTTTAAATCTTGGATTTGTTCGATAGAGGTGTCAGTTCCAAGAATTGAAAAAGCTTCCAAGGTGCCAATAACTGCAAAAGGAGGAAGTTTTAATTCAGTGCGCGCGGCCCATAGTTTTAATAGGATCTCAGGACCAACACCTCCCGGATCACCCATGGTGATGACGATTGGAGGAAGTGTTGAATGAG
Source organism: Temperatibacter marinus (assembly GCF_031598375.1). Taxonomy (NCBI): domain Bacteria; kingdom Pseudomonadati; phylum Pseudomonadota; class Alphaproteobacteria; order Kordiimonadales; family Temperatibacteraceae; genus Temperatibacter; species Temperatibacter marinus. Next base: position 2,740,799 of record NZ_CP123872.1, on the reverse strand, counting down.
GGGTCATTTTAACTGTATAATCTCAATAGTCTAACGTTCATCAACAATAGCTTCACGGCGAAGATCACGTAAGTGACGACGAGCACGCATACTGAGACGCTGATTTTCAATCTGAGCAAAGATGGCATCAAAGTCAGGATCTGCAATCTCAGGGACTGTCCGTCCACATATAAACATAATCCGTTCGCCGTCATCGAGCTTAATAAAGTTACTTGCTTCACCGTCTTTCAAATGTCTCAAGCCATTGAGTAAGTCTGATGTCATCTGTTTAAACGCAACAATACCGACCTCTGTTTTATTGGTGCTACCAGCACGCTCAGCATATTTTTCAACCTGACCACATCCTGGTTGCTCTGCCTTAAGAATAGGAAGGATGTCTCTGAATTTTTTTTCTTTTTCAGGGTCTGTCAAATCTTCAGTTGTCATATAAATTTGTTTTAGTGAAACTTGCACGTCCATCGGGTCAGCACTTAGAACACGGCGGCGATTAGAAAGCATGAAAACTTTATAGCTGCCTGCAGTACGTACAGGATCGCTATATTGTCCAAGGTCAAGATCTTTAATGGCGTCAAAAATTTCTGGAGCAAGTTCACTTTCAATAATCCAGCCTAAGTCCCCGCCGACGGCTGCAGTAGAAGACGCTGAGATGTTTCGCGCTACATCTGGAAAGCGCACTTCCTTAGAAGAGCGCAACTGGCTCACAATCTGCATGGCATTGGTTTTAACATTTTCTTCTTGGGCGGTGTTCCTGACCAAGAGCACTATTTCACCAAGGCGGTATTCGTATTTGCCTTTGTTGGCTTTAATCCGCTCAATTGTCGCATCAACTTCTTCATCTGAGACAGCAACAGATTGGCCAAGAAGGCCATTCACGATTTGGCTCCAAGCAATTTCAGCTTCCATTTGGCGCATCATTGTCGCCTTGCTGGATCGAATAGATACAAGCGCTTGCTCATATTGCTCTGCGGTCATGTTGATTTGACTAGCACGCTGGGCAAAATAATCATCCAGTTGGGCTTGGGGGATATTAATTTTATATTCTTGAGCTTCTTGAAGTTGAAGGATTTCATCAATCATGCTCTCAATAACTTGAGTGCGCAATTTTTCAAACTCTTCTTGAGTTTTCACGCCACCAGAAACTGCGACGACAAGGGCCAAACGCTGATTGATGTCAAAACTTGTTAAGGGCTGATCATTCACTAAAACTTCAACCGCGTTGAATGTTTGACGATCCTGTTGAGCGGCAACTGAGTTTGGCAAAATAGCAGTAACAAGAACAGCAAATGTCATAACTGCTGCAAATGATTTTAAAAGGTCAGAAAGTTGTTTGTCCTTTTTAGGCCTGTTAATCACGTGATAACCCTTTTCTTTTTCTATCTGTGCTCGCTTTTAACCCGAAAGTTCAACACATTTCCAGTCAAATTTTACTCTAACCCAAATTTAGCAATTTTATACGAAAAATTATGCTATTTCCTGGCTCAATGTCTCTGTCTCGTGTGTAATTTTTACGATATTGAAGACTAATGGATAAACAGTCGTCTAAAAACTCTATGCCGGCACCATATTCGACTCCGTCCCATCCCTTCGTAAGGTCTTGCACTAGAGAGCTAGAAAGCCAGAGTTTGTTCTTCAACTGAACCCGTCCTGAAACTCTCAGTTCTTCACGATTTTCCCTGTAGAGCTGCCAACGTTCTTCTTTTGATTTGAAGTAACTTACATTGATCGCTGTTTTTGTATCCTCATAGCCCACATCAACAAGATGACGCTTAATGGACAAATCATCAGAATCCAATCGCAGTTGCTGATGAAGAGTAAAATGATTTTTATAAGATAAAGTCTGTGCCGTTACCCAGTCAGAAAAATTATCTTCCAAACCTGTGTTAACTGTTAAGTCTGCGCTAGGGTTATTGATGGCGTAACTCTGGCCGATTAAAGTTTCAAAGGTCAGGGAGTCACTATGAAAGGCATAAGAGAGACCATACGTAAAGCGACTCGTGTCATCCCATAAATCATAACCTGCAAATCGGTCAGGAGAAAAAAGCGTATATTGATCCAACTCGAAAGCTTGGCTATCGAAGTTGAACTGGCTCTGGCTTTGCTCTCTTTGCGGTGTATAGGTGATATCAACGAGAGGCTCCAGTCTATGCTGTGCGTCTGCAGTGACCTTAATAAGAGGAAAGCTCAGTGTGTTTGAAGCTAAGAATAATCCTCTAGAGAAGGAAGTATCTTCTTCCGGCTCAGGAAAGAAATTCAAGTCGGCATTATTCTCATACCTATACTCATAAAGATCCCCGCGTAGTAATAGGGTGGTCTCTAAGACAAGGCCGCTATTGAATATTTCTTTATTTTTCCATTCTGCCTGAGCAGAAAGCCGCTTTGTGTCCACCCAATCAGGTTGATGCAGAATTAAGCCATCTGCCGACAGAGATAGCGTGCCGCCGAGAGGTGTATTATTGGTCACATATTCGCCCTGAATGAGGGGCAGTGCATGCCCAGTAAGGCCTGAATTATCTTCAATCCTTAAGCCTTGGAAAGCAATTGTCCTTGCTGTTAAATAGGATTGATCATAAAAACCTTCAACTGTGAAATCACTCATCAAAGTATCATCATCCGAGAAATCATAGCGTCTTAAGTAAGTGTCATCAGAAGCCCAGTTTATTTCATAACTTGAACGCCAATTTTTATTATGGTCGAGATAACCATGAGAGAAAAGATGCCCCCTAAACTCATTCGCCCCTGTATCCACATTAAATTCATCGCGCTTGTCCGTATAGGTCAAAGACCCGACGACCTCATACCGCCCATAGCCCACGTGCTGACGATATTCTCCTTTGAGAACTAAGCCTTCTTTTGTCGTGAGAAGAGGTGTGATGGTTGCATCACGGCTTTTACTGAAGCTATGGTAATAGGGCAGACCAACGATCAAGCCGAGTTGTTTATTAGAGCTGAATTCAATGGGAAGGAAGCCATTCGCTCTGTCAACTGTAGGATCTGGATGAGAAAATTTGGGAAGCCACATGAGAGGAAGTCCTAAAACTTCTAAGTAGGCATTATCATAATATAGCCTTCTCTTACCTTTATCATGAACTACCTTGACAGCCTTTAATTGCCATAATGGTTCTTCCCCAGACTGCTCACAGACTTCACAGGGGCTATAGACTGCTCTGTTCAGTGTAATTTTTCCAGTGTCTTCATCACGGACGGCAGAATTGGCTGCGACTTGTGCACCATCTTTTAAAAGTAATCGAATATCTTTAACAAAGGCATCCCGGAGGTCGTTTTCTAACTCAATGCGATCAGACCAAATGACATTTCCATCTGGATCCGTCATTTTTACGGCACCAGTCGCAACCGCCTTACCTGTTTTAGGATTATACCGAATCTGACCTGCTTCCAGCGTATACCCCTTGCGGTTCAATTTGACGCGTCCCAAAGCCAGGACTTCTCCTGTTTTGTCATCATGGGAGAGCTGATCTGCTTCAAATTCGACTACCTTTGTTTCTTGTGCTGAAATCGGCGTTGATGCAAGACCACTCATCACACAAAGTGAGGAGAGTATTGTCCCTTTAAGCAACAGTTTTTTCATTGATACACAAGACACGGAATGATCCTTAAAAATGTAATTTTGCCTTTGATACAGTCTTCATGCAGAGAGGGCAATGGAAGTTTCTCCAAAAAAAGCTAATTTATTCCTATTCATCTTGATCTAATTTGCAAATACGCCCATAAAAGGGCAAAGACACTCAATCATTATAAAAATAATACTATCCGAGAGGGACCATCATGAACATTAAGTTTATTTCGTCGTCATTGCCTAAAAATGGTATTGTCATCGTAGGAATTGCTCAAGACTGTCCAGAGAATGCACTGGTTAAAAGCCTTAACGATACCATGGAAGGGGCTCTGGAACGTGCTGTAAAAATCCATGACTTTCAGGGCAAAAAAGGAACAGATTTTACCATTCCAGCCCCTCATGGGTGTAGCTTTGATAAACTAGTGATTATGGGCCTAGGAAAAAAGGCTAAGATGAAAGAGATTGATTATGTCACTCTTGGTGCGACAATCACATCTTCACAACAATTATCGGGCAAAGAAGCGGCTGTTTTTATTGAAGGCCTTTCTGCTGAAGAGGCTGCATGGGTAGGTGAAGGGGCGTTGCTGAGATCCTATCGCTTTGATAAATATAGAACCAAAGAGCCCAAGAAAAAGATTCCAATTTTAAAAACTATTTCTATAGCTGCAGAAGATACCAAGAAAGCAGGGGGAGCCTTTAAAGTAAGAGAAGCTGTTGCTGAAGGTGTCTTCTTGACTCGCGATCTTGTTTCTGAGCCGGGTAACAAACTTCACCCAGAGAGTTTTGCCGATGAAGTCGCAAAACTTACAGATTTTGGGGTGGATATCGAAATTCTTGGTGAAGAAGAAATGACTAAACTGGGAATGGAAGCGCTCTTGGCTGTGGGTATGGGGTCAGTTCGAGAATCCAAACTTGCCATTATGCGCTGGAATGGGGCGAACAAAAGCGACGAGCAACCCATTGCCTTTGTCGGAAAAGGTGTCACTTTTGATACAGGAGGGATTTCCCTGAAGCCTGGAGCTGGCATGGATGCCATGAAATGGGATATGGGCGGTGCTGGAACGGTCGTTGGATTGATGAAAGCTTTAGCAGCTCGCAAAGCACGTGTGAACGTGATCGGGGTCGTTGGCCTTGTAGAGAATATGCCTGCCGGGAACGCACAGCGTCCAGGCGATATAGTGACCTCTATGTCTGGCCAGACTATTGACGTTCTTAATACTGATGCTGAAGGGCGCTTAGTACTCTGTGATGCTATGTGGTATACACAGGATCGATTTAAGCCGAAATTTATGATTGATCTTGCTACGCTAACAGGGGCCATGATTGTTGCTCTAGGACATGAATATGCTGGGATTTTCTCAGATAGCGATGAACTCGCTGATGACCTATATGCGGCGGGGACAGTGACTGGTGATAAAGTATGGCGCATGCCTGTTCATGATGATTATGATAAACTTATCAATACCCATACAGCCGATATGAAAAATATTGGCGGTAAAGGGGCTGGGTCAATCACGGCTGCTCAGTTTTTGAAAAGATATACGAACGGTGTGCCGTGGTGTCATATCGATATTGCTGGGACAGTCTGGTCAGATAAGGGGTTGCCTCTTAGTGAAAAGGGCGGCACGGGCTTTGGTGTGCGTCTTTTAGATCGATTTGTAGCAGACAATCATGAAAGCTAGGTCTGATGCCTGATATACGATTCTATCATTTGGAGAATGAAGGACTTGAAGGAGCTCTTCCAAAATTGATGGAACGTGTGATCAGTGCTGGTTTAAGAGCTGTTGTAAAAGTAAAAGATACTGACCAGAGTGCGCTAATTGACGAGCTTCTCTGGTCCTATAAACCAGATGCTTTTCTGCCTCATGATACAGAAGACAGCCCTCAGGTAAGTCTTCAGCCAATTCTTATTACAACTCAACAACATCGGCTAAATGAGGCCGAATGTTTGATCCTTTTGGATGCAGATAATTGGGATGATTTTGACCCTTTTAAACGAATTCTATATATGTTTGATGGGAAAAATGAAGAGGTTGTGACAGCCGCTCGTCTTGACTGGAAAGCCTTTAAAGAAAAAGGGTTTGAAATGTCCTACTGGCAACAGATGCCAGGGGGTGGTTGGGATCAAAAAGCCTAAAGATCAAAAAAACTAAAGATCAATAGACCTCTGCTAGTAAGGGGATGTCTCCGACAGCCCTGCAGAAATTCACTGTTCATATCTTCATGGAAAAGCTCATGCCAAAACTTATTAAGACACTACTCAAACTATTGACCGGGGCTTACCTGCTTCTTTGTCTAGGAGTGTATTTTGCTCAGCACCATTTGATTTTTAATTTTGCACCTGTCGAAATGGACCATGTTTATGCTTATGATACGCCGCATGAATTTATAACTCTAGACAAGGAGGGTGTAAGTCTTCATGGAGTGTTATTTAAAGTAAAAGAAAAATCAAAATCTAGAAAGCTAGTGCTTTATTTTAAAGGAAACGCTGGAAATATTGGGCACTCAGAAAGAATGGCAAAAACTTTTCTAGCGCTGGGATATGATGTTCTTTCAATGGATTATCGTAACTTTGGAAAGAGTAGAGGGGCTTTTACAGAGGAGGGACTGCTTGAAGATGCTCTAGACTGGTCCCAACATGCTGCCACGAAATACGGCACCGAGAATATCAAAGTTGCGGCGTGGTCCATGGGCGGTGCATTTGCAGCGCATCTTGCCCTTGAAACAGGAATAAAAGATTTTATTGTTTTTGCACCGTTCAAATCTGTTGTGGATATGGGATATCGACGTCATCCATATTTTGTCCATGAATGGTTTTCTAGATTTCCCCTGAGAAGTGACTTGCGTCTTTCACGAATCAAAGACAAGTCTTATATAATCTATCACGGGACGAAAGATAAAATTGTGCCCTATGCGAGTGGAAAGGCATTATACGAGTCGTCAAATCAAAACTCGGTTTCTTTCAAAACGATCGAAGGTGAAAATCACTTAGATATACCTTGGCATACTGAAGTCCTGTCAGATATACATAGCCGCTGGCATTTAAATTAAATTTTAAAAAAATTATGAGTCGAATCAAAATTATTAACTTGATTCGATGAATCAAATATGATTCTATACGAATCATGGAACAATTAAGAAATATAAAATTTCATTTGGGACGGGTTTGGTTAATCGGGTTGGCGCTTGTTTGCGTCACCTGGTTATCTCTTGAGGCCTTTCAAGCCGAAAATGGCCTGCCAGCTTTAGATAAGTTGGAAGCGCAACAAGCACGCTATCAACAGCAACTGGATACAATTAATACGCATAAGCAAAGATTGAAACGACAAGTTGCGTTAATGGATGAGAAGCGTGTTGATCCGGATTTGCTTGAAGAACAGGTTAGGCAGAAACTTGGTTTTGTTGCTGTCGATGAAGTTGTCGTTTTGAATTAGAGATATTTGCCATTAACTAAAAGTAGGTTAATTATATATTATCACTATATTACAATAACTTAAAGTCTATTGCAATTTATCAAATTTCCTAGTATCACTAGTATCACTTATGGAATCATAGTGCGCAGGCGATCGTGATGATCGCGTGCGTGATTTTTGTGATGCATCTTCCCATCTGTGGGAGAGTATTCCAGAGATAATAGTGAATAGGGTCTTATTAATGGTTGCTAAAACTGCTTCTAAACGCACTTCCGCGAAACGCTCTGCAAAAACGGCAGAGTATAAAGCCTCAAATGAGGAATTGCTTCAATTTTATAAAGATATGCTTCTTATCCGCCGCTTTGAAGAAAAAGCTGGGCAGATGTATGGCATGGGCTTGATCGGTGGTTTTTGTCATCTCTATATCGGTCAAGAGGCCGTGTTAACAGGCATTCAATCCGGTCTAGACAAAGGCGATGATGTTATTACGTCCTACCGGGCTCATGGTCACGCTATTCTTGCTGGAACAGAACCTCGCGCTGTCATGTCAGAATTGACCGGTCGCATTGGCGGTTGTTCTAAAGGAAAGGGCGGTTCGATGCACATGTTTGATCCTGAGAATGGGTTTTACGGTGGACACGGGATTGTCGGTGCACAGGTTTCTCTGGGAACTGGGCTTGCTTTTGCGCACAAGTATAAGAAGACAGATCGTGTATCTGTTGCCTATTACGGAGATGGGGCTGCACATCAGGGACAGGTCTACGAAAGCTATAATATGGCAGCTCTCTGGCAGCTTCCTGTTATTTATATTATTGAAAATAATCAGTATGCGATGGGCACCTCAGTTGCGAGAGCGTCTAAGGAGACAGAGCTGTTTAGAAGAGGCGAGGGTTTCGGCATCCCTGGTGAGCAGGTTGATGGAATGAATGTTCTTGCAGTGCGCGAAGCGACTGACCGCGCTGTGAAGCACTGCCGAGAAGGAAAAGGTCCGTACATCCTTGAGATGAAAACCTACAGATATCGCGGTCATTCAATGTCTGACCCGGCTAAATATCGCAGCAAAGACGAAGTCAAAAAGATGCGGTCTGAACGGGATGCGATCGAACAGTTAAAAGAGAAGATTCTTAAGGCTGGTGCCGCTGATGAAGCTCAGTTGAAAGATCTTGATAAAGCGACAAAACAAATAGTAGCGGATGCCGCAGAATTTGCACAACAAAGTCCAGAGCCAGATCTGTCTGAGCTCTACACAGACGTTCTTGCGAATGGAGAGTATTAAGATGGCGATTGAAATTACCATGCCAGCCCTCAGCCCAACAATGGAAAAGGGCACACTTGCTAAATGGCTAGTGAAAGAAGGGGATTCAATTGAAAGCGGCGATGTGATTGCTGAAATTGAAACAGATAAAGCAACAATGGAAGTTGAAGCTGTGGATGAGGGCGTTGTCGCTCAAATTCTGGTTGAAGAGGGGTCAGAGGACGTCCCTGTTGGGCAGCTAATTGCACTTGTTGCTGAAGAGGGGGAAGATGCCTCTTCTATAGAAGCAAAGCCCTCAGCAGATGTTTCTGTTTCCTCTGCTGAGACAGTTTCTAGCGCCCCAGAGCAAGAACCATCACAAACAGATATTCAATCAGTTGGTGTTGCTTCAGATCCAGAGGTGCCCGAAGGAACAGAATATAAAACAATTACAGTCCGTGAAGCTTTACGCGATGCGATGGCTGAAGAAATGCGCAAAGACAATACAGTCTTCGTAATGGGGGAAGAAGTCGCTGAATATCAAGGCGCCTATAAAGTCACACAGGGACTTCTTGATGAATTCGGCGCTGATAGAGTTATAGATACACCGATTACAGAGCATGGTTTTGCCGGTCTGGGCGCCGGGGCTGCCATGGCGGGCCTGAAGCCGGTCGTGGAATTTATGACCTTTAACTTCGCAATGCAGGCCATTGATCATATAATTAACTCAAGCGCAAAAACGCGCTATATGTCAGGCGGGTTGGTTGAAAGTCCGATTGTCTTCCGCGGACCAAACGGTGCTGCCAGTCGTGTTGGTGCTCAGCACAGTCAGAACTACGCATCTTGGTATGCAAATGTTCCAGGCCTTAAAGTTATTGCACCTTACGATGCCGCTGACGCTAAAGGCTTGTTAAAAGCAGCAATTCAAGATCCAAATCCTGTGGTCTTCCTTGAAAATGAACTGATGTACGGTGAAAGCTTTGATGTTCCTGACCTTGCAGACTATACGCTTCCTATTGGGAAAGCACGGATAATGCGCGAAGGAACAGATGTAACCATCGTATCTTATTCTATCACGGTTGGTGAAGCGTTGAAAGCTGCCGATGACCTTGCACAAGAGGGCATCAGTGCAGAAGTGATCGATTTAAGAACCATTCGACCTCTCGACATGGATACAATCATTTCCTCTGTTAAGAAAACAAACCGGTGTGTTGTCGCTGAAGAAGGCTGGCCGCAGTGTTCTGTCGCCTCAGATTTATCGGCACGTCTGATGGAGCAAGCCTTTGATTGGTTAGATGCTCCTGTGACACGAGTGAATAGTGTTGATGTGCCGCTCCCTTATGCAAATAATCTAGAAAAAGCAGCTGTCGTGAGTGCCGCACGCATCACTCCAGCGGTCAAGGCGGTTTGCTATAAGGATTAATGAGATTGGAGAATGCATAGGAAAGGCAAAATCATCTAGTTTAGGATGAAACTTCAAGTGCCTCATTATTCTCCTATATAAACCAAATTTAAGTTAAGTCTGAATAAAGGACAAAAACTATGGCTATTGAAATTTTTATGCCGGCACTAAGCCCAACTATGGAAAAGGGTACTCTTGCAAACTGGCTTGTTAAAGAGGGTGATTCAGTAGAAAGCGGTGATGTCATTGCTGAAATTGAAACCGACAAGGCCACAATGGAAGTCGAAAGTATTGATGAAGGGATCATCGCTAAGATTTTTATTGCAGAAGGATCTGAAGATGTTGCTGTGGGTGAGTTAATTGCGATCATGGCAGAAGAGGGCGAGGACGCTGCGGATGCAATTGCCTCTGCAGGATCTGCGAAACCCCAAGCTGGATCAAGTAATGAAGCACCTGCCGAGGAAAGTCCATCCCCGCAAGCTGCCCCTCAAGTTGCCCAAACAGCAGCTGCTCCTCTAGCTTCTCAAACAGTTCAAGGGTCTGAAGGGGGCCGTGTAAAGGCATCCCCCCTTGCTAAACGTATCGCTGGGAATGAAGGGATTGATATTTCTACAGTTACAGGGACTGGTCCAAATGGTCGTATTGTAAAGCGTGATATTGAGGCTGCTCTTTCTGCTCCTGCAACTGTCAAAGCGCCGCAATCAGTAGGTACTCCATCAGCAGCGCCCGTTGATGCTACAGAATACGGCCCAATTGACGATAATCCACATGAAGAGATTAAACTTTCTGGCATGCGGAAGGTTATCGCTAAACGTCTGACTGAATCCAAATCAACCGTTCCTCATTTCTACCTGACTGTGGAGTGTGAGCTTGATAAGCTTCTTGCAATGCGTAAGGAAGTGAATGCCAATGCGCCTGAAGGGGTGAAGGTTTCTGTGAATGACTTTATCATCAAAGCCGTGGCCCTTGCCTTGAAAGCAGTGCCTGCTGCCAATGTTCAATTCGGCGGTGATAAAATGTACTGGTATGACCGCGCAGATATCTCTGTGGCTGTTGCTGTTGACGGTGGATTAGTAACGCCTGTGGTAAAAGGAGCCTGCGGAAAAGGGCTTGGCTCTATCGCTTCTGAAGTGAAAGACATGGCGACACGAGCCCGCGATGGTAAGCTGATGCCAGAAGAGATGTCTGGTGGAACTTTCTCAATCTCTAATCTTGGCATGTTTGGGATTAAAGAATTCTCTGCGGTTATTAATCCTCCACAAGGGGCTATTCTTGCCGTCGGATCAGGTGAACAGCGTCCTGTTGTAAAAGACGGCGCTCTAGCCGTTGCCACAGTGATGAACTGTACATTGTCTTGTGATCACAGAGCCATTGACGGGGCTGTTGGTGCGGAATTCCTTAAAGCTTATAAAGGCTTTATTGAAAATCCACTGACCATGCTTCTGTAATGTCTCTCATCTAAGGAAGACTTTTTATGGATGTCATCAATCTTTCTTCAAAGCTTGCCCTCTTCACAGAACAGTGGACACCTAAACTGGTGGGTGAGATGGATGATTACCATGTGAAGCTTGCAAAGATTGAAGGTGATTTTGTCTTTCATGCCCATAAGGAAGAAGATGAGCTCTTTCTTGTTCTGTCTGGCCGATTTCGGATGGATTATAGAGATCGCTCAGAATGGGTTGAGACAGGAGAAATGGTCATCGTACCAAAGGGTGTTGAGCACAAGCCCTTTGCGGAAAAAGAATGTAGCGTTCTATTGATTGAAAAAGCCTCTGTAGACCATACAGGCGGTGTTGAGGATCCTAGACGCGTAGAAAATCCTGATAAAATATAAACAGGTTATTGAAAAGGTTATAGCATGTCTGAATATGATCTAGTTGTTGTTGGTGGTGGCCCTGGTGGGTATGTCGCGGCTATTCGTGGAGCTCAGCTTGGGCTGAAGGTTGCTTGTGTTGAGCGAGAACATTTAGGGGGGATATGTCTTAATTGGGGCTGTATTCCAACAAAGGCTCTGCTTCGATCGGCTGAAGTCTTTCATCTTGCAAAAAATGCCAAAGAATTTGGGCTTGAAATCCCAACAGTGAATTATGATTTGGCCGCTGTTGTGAAACGATCTCGGGGTGTTGCGGGACAACTTTCTGGGGGTATCGCACATTTGCTGAAAAAAAATAAAGTGACACATATTGAAGGGCAAGCAACGATCAAAGGGCCCGGTGTGTTGACTGTTAAGGCTAAAGACGGCAAAAGCACAGATGTTAAAGGCAAGGATATTGTCATCGCCACAGGGGCACGGGCTCGTGAATTACCGCACCTTAAGGCTGATGGAAAGCATATTTGGACATATAAACATGCTTTAGAACCAGATACAGTGCCAGGTAAACTTTTGGTTATTGGGTCTGGGGCTATTGGAATTGAATTTGCTAGCTTTTTTAACGAGCTTGGGTCTGATGTGACAGTGGTTGAAATGATGGATCGTATTCTTCCTGTGGAAGATGCTGATGTCTCTAATTTCGCTGCCAAATCATTCAAGAAACAAGGTATGACCTTGAAAATGGAAGCCGGGGTTACTGACTTGAAAGTCGCTAACGGTCAAGTTACGGCGACCATTGATGCAAAAGGTAAGAAAACGCAAGAAACCTATGATCGAGTGATCATTGCTATTGGTATTCAGGCAAATACAGAAGGCCTAGGCCTTGATGAAGTTGGCATTAAGATGGATCGTGGTCACATTGTCACGGATGGCTACGGCTATACAGGCCAAAAAGGATTTTGGGCTATTGGGGATGTCACAGGGGCACCTTGGCTTGCTCACAAAGCCTCTCATGAAGGCATTATTGCTGTGGAGAAAATGACGGGCCAGCCTGATGTTCATCCTATAGATAAATCTAATATTCCTGGTTGTACTTATTGTCGACCACAAGTTGCTTCGGTTGGAATGACTGAAGCCAAAGCCAAAGAAGCAGGCTACGATATTAATGTGGGTAAATTTCCTTTCCAAGGGAATGGGAAGGCAATAGCACTGGGTGAGCCTGAAGGGTTCGTGAAAACTGTATTCGATAAGAAGACAGGCGAACTTCTTGGGGCCCATATGATTGGTGCTGAAGTCACAGAGATGATCCAAGGCTATGTTGTAGGGCGAACCCTAGAGACGACAGAACAAGAATTAATGCATACTGTCTTCCCGCATCCGACACTCTCTGAGATGATGCACGAAAGTGTTCTTGATGCTTATGGGAAAATGATCCATTTCTAAGAGAGCGCCGAATTTGCTTTGAGATCAGAGCAGGGGGTGCTATCTCCCTGCTCATTGTTTATATGAGCGCTGATAATAGGTGATAGAGTATGACTGATGTGACAAAAGATGGCTATATGCGCAAACCAAAATGGTTGCGTGTCAAGGCCCCCACTTCTCAGATGGCTAATGAAACACGCAAAATGATGCGGAGTAAAAATCTTCATACGGTCTGTGAAGAAGCAGCGTGTCCGAATATCGGTACCTGCTGGAAAGAAAAACATGCCACAGTTATGATCCTTGGTGATACCTGTACACGGGCTTGTGCTTTTTGTAACGTCAAAACAGGGCGCCCAATGGCGGTTGATCCCCAAGAACCCCTGAAAACAGCCGAAGCATGCGCAGCTATGGGGCTTAATCATATTGTGATTACCTCGGTCGATCGAGATGACCTTAAGGATGGGGGGGCAGACCAGTTCGTAAAAGTGGTTCAAGAAATCAGGAAAATGTGCCCAGATACGACAATAGAGATCTTGACTCCTGATTTTAGAAATAAAGCAGACGATATTACAGTTGAGCGTATCATCGCTGAAGGACGCCCCGATGTTTTTAATCATAATTTAGAAACGGTACCACGGCTTTACCCGCGGATCAGACCGGGCGCACGCTATTATAATTCATTGCGCTTGCTTGAAACTGTAAAGCGTCTTGATCCGACTATTTTTACAAAGTCGGGTATTATGGTGGGACTGTCAGAAGAACGAATGGAAGTTTCGCAGGTTATGGACGATATGCGGACGGCTGATATTGATTTTATGACTATAGGTCAGTATCTTCAGCCCACAAAACGTCATGCGAAAGTTCATGAATTCGTTCACCCTGATGTCTTTAAATCCTATGAGAGGATGGCAAAAGGGAAAGGCTTTCTGATGATCTCATCGACGCCATTAACGCGTTCTAGTTATCTCGCTGGCGATGATTTTGCTAAGCTCAGAGCTGCCCGTGAGAAAAAGCTATTGAGTGCAGCTGAATAATCGAGGGTGCTTGATGCCTAAACTGACCATGAAGAAAGATTTGCCTTATTCAGTTGAACAGATGTTTGATCTCGTCTCTGATGTGAATAGCTATGATCAATTTTTACCATGGTGTCAAAAAGTTCGGGTCTATGCTCAAAAACAAGGGCAATTTGATGCGGATTTGATTATAGGATTTAAAAATTTTCGGGAAACATTCACCTCTCGTGTGACTTATACGGCGCCTAAATCTGTAAATGTTGATTATATTAAAGGGCCGCTAAAAAGATTATATAATCACTGGCAATTTTCGGAGAATGCAGGCGGCGGATGTCATGTAGACTTTGAAGTTGATCTTGAGTTTAAGTCCCGAATATTAGAAAACCTAATCGGGACGGTCTTTACTGAAGCCAGCAAGAAAATGATTGACGCTTTTGAATCTCGCGCCGAAGAATTGTATGGCTTAAGATAAAGCCTCTAGTAAGAGCTTAAGAGCATGTTCTATCGTAGCTTTCCGTATACTTTCTCGTCCATTATCTTCAAAAATCATTGTTTCTGTATGGGGTGGTTGTCCGAGTTCTGCTCTACCGAAACATACCATGCCGACTGGTTTTTCATCGGTTCCACCTCCTGGTCCAGCAATGCCTGTCACAGAGATAGAAAGGTCAGCTTTAGAATGGGTTAGTCCTCCAAAGGCCATTTCTCCGGCAACAGCCTCACTGACTGCCCCGAATTTTTCTAAACTCTTAATCGACACATTGACCATGTCTTGCTTAGACTCGTTACTATAAGTAATAAAACCACGGTCCACGACAGCAGAGGACCCAGCTACATTGGTGAGAGCTCCGATGATTAGGCCTCCTGTACAGCTTTCGACTGTTGCAATCATGACAGATTTTTCAGATGCTTTTTCAATGACTTGTTCAGCCAGGGTTTTCATCGACACTTTTCTCCTAAAGATAAGGAATAGCAACCAAGAAAAGAATGGCTATCCAAAGAGTTTCTAAGACAATTAGAATGATTGGTTTAATGCCCAGTTCAAAAATTTCTTGGAGACGTGTTTTTATCCCAATTGCAACAATGGAAATGACCAGACAAAACTTAGAAAGATTGATCAATGGGTCTTTAACCGTCGTAGGAATATCTACGAAACTGTTTAAAAGGACAAGACCGATGAAGGCCAATAAAAAGAAAGGAAATGTCGGCGCTGTGCCTGAATGGGCTGACCCTGAAGCCTTCGCCCTGGCTTGAA
The DNA here is from genome assembly GCF_031598375.1 of Temperatibacter marinus. Taxonomy (NCBI): domain Bacteria; kingdom Pseudomonadati; phylum Pseudomonadota; class Alphaproteobacteria; order Kordiimonadales; family Temperatibacteraceae; genus Temperatibacter; species Temperatibacter marinus. The sequence goes on along the minus strand of NZ_CP123872.1, from coordinate 2,725,679 downwards.
AGGCAAAGGCAATCATCATGACAACAGGAACCAGCATTGCGACCCGCATCATTTTTGTTAAGGTTGAAAGCTCACCAGTTTCTTGAGAGACTGAAAAACCAGCCCCAATAACTTGGGCCACATCATGAATTGTTCCGCCCATAAATAGTCCAGCTTGGCTGTCTGAATATCCAAGATAATTGGTGATAATCGGATAAACAATCATAGCAAGGGTCGAAAGTGTTGTAACACCAACGACGGCAAATATTGTATCGCGCTCTAATCCTTTTTCTTTGGGCATAACACTGGAAATGGCCATAGCCGCAGAAGCGCCGCAAATGGCAACAGCACCCCCCGTTAAGACCCCAAATCTTTTCCTAAAGCCAAGAAGTTTTGCAAGGACAAGCCCAACAGCGATTGTTGAAAAAACGCCAACAATGATTAAGAGAACAGGTTTAAGCCCGAGGGCTGTCACATCGCTTAGGGCAATGCGCAAACCAAGGAGTGCAACGCCAATTCTTAAGAGTTTTTTGGCAGTGAAGGCGATACCGGGCTGAATTTTAGGGCTGTCATTAAGAAAACCAATTGCGAGGCCAAGAAGTAGAGCAAAGAGCATCGTCGGGGCACCGTAATGACCATTTAAAAACATTGCAGCCAGAGCAACGATCAAAGCAATTGTAAATCCTGGCATTGTCTGTCTAATAGAATGTATCACTGCATTTCCTTAAAGAATATAATAGAGGCAGAAGGCTGCCATTAAACCTGCCACAATATCATCAACCATAACACCAAATCCGCCAGAGACTTTTTTGTCAAGCCAGCCAATAGGCCAGGGTTTAAGAATATCAAAGAGACGGAAAAGAGCAAAACTATAAGCAATTGTTTCAAGTGTAAGTTCAGACCCTGCAAAGGTCAAAGGTATCATTGCAATCCACTGACCAGCGACTTCGTCAATGACTATTTCGCCGCTATCATGGATCCCAGTCTCTTTTTCTATATGATCAATGGCCCTCACTGAAAGTAGGGTTACGACGAGAGATGCTGCCAGTAACATTACCCAATCAAATCCTAGAAGAATCAATCCATATCCTGCCATAGCGCCAAATAAAGACCCCCAAGTTCCCGGGGCCCATTTGATCATCCCAATACCAAAGAAAGTCGACCACCAATAGGCAGGACTCTTAAGTCGGTTATTCCAGTTTTTTAGAGAGTGTTTGGCCATGAGTTTTCCTACAGAGGTAAGCGCACTGTTGCAAGAGCTTCAGCGGCAATGCCTTCATTTCTTCCTGTGAAGCCGAGCTTTTCAGTGGTCGTTGCTTGAACACTGATGCGCTCTTTACAAAGGCCAGTGATCTCAGAAAGCTTCATTCGCATTGCTTCCTGGTGAAGTGATATTTTTGGTCTTTCGCAGATGAGCGTAACAACAATATTAGAGATGATTCCCCCTTTGTCTTTGACCATTTCACAGGCCTTTTCTAAAAAAATAGAGGAGGCCGCACCTTGCCATTGAGGGTCTGTAGGGGGAAAATGACACCCAATGTCTCCTGCGGCTATTGAGGAAAAGATGGCATCCGTCAGGGCATGCAGTGCAACGTCAGCATCAGAATGGCCCTTCAACCTATGGGTATGAGGAATTTCAACACCGCAAAGGATTACTGAGGATCCTTCCTCAAATCGATGTACATCATAGCCGTGCCCTGTTCTGATATCAGCAAGTCTATTCATGATTGTCATTTCTGCCTTTTTAAAATCCTCTGGGTGTGTAACCTTGAAGTTAGCTTCATCACCTTCAATTATAGTCACACCTTCTCCGATAGTCTCCATAATCATTGAATCATCAGTGAAAGAGGCCGTCGTCAAAGACTGATGTGCCTTTAGAAGCATGTGATAGTCAAAAGCCTGAGGTGTTTGAACAGAATACAAACCCTCTCGGTTCACTGTTTCTATAATATTCATCTGCGGATCAGCACGTTTCACTGTATCTGTTACTGAGATCCCAGGAATGGTTGCCGAGGCCTTGGAATCGATCAATTCCTTGATCAAGTTGTCAGAAACAAAAGGACGTGCCGCATCGTGAATCATCACAAGGTCGCATTTTGCAGTCAGTGCCTTTAACCCATTGAAGGATGATTCTTGGCGTGTGTTCCCCCCCTTAACAGCAGGGGAAAGGGATAGCCCTTCAACTGATTTTTCATAAAGATGATTATCTTCAGGGTTGATGACACAGACAATTTCAGTAAAAGGATAGGAACGAATAAGCGCGTCAAGTGTGTGCCGCAGTATAGTTTTTCCTGCAATCGTTTGATATTGCTTAGGAATTCTTCCTCCTGCACGTGCACCTTTTCCTGCGGCGACGACAATCATCGAAACTGATTTTTCTTGCACAGGAGACATCTTTTTTTACTCGCTTTTTTTTTAAAGATCTGGCATAAGTGCCTAAATTTTAGGCAGGACAAGTCCTGTATGTCTTTGGTAATTAGTGAACAGGTTTTCGCATGGCTATTAACATTGGTCCAGTAGAAATTAAAGATCCCGTAATTCTTGCACCCATGTCAGGTGTTACAGATATGCCCTTCCGTCGTCTCGTCAAGGGCTTTGGCGCTGGATTAGTAGTGTCCGAAATGATTGCATCTGATGCGATGATTAATGCGACAAAACGTAGTCAAAAAATGGCATCAAACTGTGAAGAAGAGTGGCCGATGTCTGTTCAGCTTGCTGGATGTGATCCAGACAAGATGTATGAGGCAGCCCGATTGAATGAAGATCGCGGAGCTGCGATTATAGATATCAATATGGGGTGCCCTGTTAAAAAAGTTGTAAACGGCCAAGCAGGGTCTGCCTTGATGAGAGACCTTGACCATGCAGGAAAATTAATCGAGGCAACTGTTAAAGCCGTTAGCTTACCCGTTACGCTGAAAATGCGATTGGGTTGGGATGATAACAGTTTAAATGCTGCTGAGCTTGCAAAAATCGCTGAAGATCTTGGGATTAAGATGATTGTTGTTCATGGCCGTACGCGCTGTCAGATGTACAAAGGGCATGCGGACTGGAAAAAGGTAGGCACAGTTAAGCAAGCTGTAGATTTACCAGTGATCGTGAATGGGGATATTAATTGCTTTGATGATGCAGATCAGGCCTTGGCTGATAGCGGTGCAGATGGGGTCATGATAGGGCGTGGATCATATGGCAAACCATGGCTTGTTAATCAGGTTATGCAATATTTAAGAACAGGTGAGCGGATTGCCGCGCCGAGTCTTTACGAGCAATATCAGACCATCGTTAAACATTATAATATGATGCTTGATCACTATGATGAAATCATTGCCGTGCGTATGGCTCGCAAACATATTGGTTGGTATACTAAAGGGTTGCAAGGCTCAGCCGAGTTCCGTCATTTTGCAAATCATATTGAAAAGCCTGCTGAGGTGCTTGAAGCGATTAAATCTTTCTACTTACCTCTTTGCGAAGAAGAAGCAGCCTAATTATGGAAGAGGTACCTAGGTTGTCAGTCCCTATACAAGAAGCGACTGTTTTAGCCCATATACAGCAAGCCCTTATCGTGACTAATGCTTCCTATGAGATCATCCGTATAGACGGAGCTTTTCAACCTATATTTCATCTCTCAGCAGATCGATTCATAGGCGCTGATGTCAGAACACTCATCTTTGAAGGCCAGATTAATGAGATTATGCAGCGTCTTGAAAAAGGGCAGAGCAGCGTGATGATCCGCGATATCAACGTGGGTGAAGATCTACCAAATTTTGAGACAATGGATGTCGGCGGTGTGCCGCTCAGTGACACAGGTCATTATTTATTGACCTTTTCACCGCGCAAAATGTCAGGCCAGGTTACAGATATTACCAGTGACCTCTCCGGCGCAGTAATGACGATTAAGGGCCTTTCGGCCATGTTGGCCCATGAGATCAAAAACCCTCTGTCAGGCATAAAAGGGGCAGCACAACTGCTTGAAAGAAAAATTGATGAGAAAAGCAAAAAATTAACTACTATGATGGTCAACGAAGTGGACCGCATTTCAAGGCTTGTGAATGATTTAGAGACATTTACCAATCCAGAAGTCAGTCTCTTAGAACCTGTGAATGTTCATGTGGTTCTTGATCAAGCTATTGATAACCTTTCAGCAGGGTTAGGTCAGTCAATCCGGTTTGATCGCTTGTATGACCCTTCTCTTCCTCCTGTCATGGGGAGCTATGACGCCTTAGTGCAGATTTTTCTGAATATCATCAAAAATTCTGTAGAAGCCTCTGAACAGGGCAGCACCATCAAGATCAAGACAAACTACCAACATAGCCTTTGGCTCAGGGATGAACAGGGGGAGAGAAAAAAGCTTCCCATTGAAGTCGTCATAGAAGATGAAGGCCCAGGGATATCGCCAGAGATAAAATCACATCTCTTTGATCCATTCATAACCAATAAAGAAGGAGGCAGTGGCCTTGGACTGGCGGTTGTGGCTCAAAATATGATGGCAATGGGCGCTATTATTAAATGCGAAGACAATGATCCAAGTGGAACGAACATGCATTTATATTTTCAGGCGGCTTAACAGGACAGGGAATTCTTATGCGATCAGAAATTATTATAGCTGATGATGATAGTGCCATTCGAATGGTACTCGAGCAAGCCTTCACTGACGAGGGATGGGCGGTGCATGAAGCGACCAATGCTAAAGAACTAAAAGCACTTGTTCGGTCAGGTGTTGGGGATGTGGCAATCACGGATGTTCTTATGCCTGGCGGCAATGGTCTAGATGCACTTGCAGAGCTCGTAGAGGAATATCCGACACTGCCTTTCATTGTTATGAGTGCACAAAATACTTTATCTACTGCCATGGAATCTTCCAAAAGAGGGGCTTTTGATTACATACCAAAACCTTTTGATATCAACGAACTAATTGCATCTGTTAAGGCGGCACTTGAAAATGCTTCTAAGCATAAACAAGCCCGTGAAGTCACTGAGTCTGTGGATGGGACAACTCTTATTGGTCGATCGGCTGCCATGCAGAGCGTTTACCGTGTTATGGCGCGTGTTGTTGAGACAGATTTAACGGTTTTAATCGAAGGACAAAGTGGAACAGGGAAAGAACTTGTTGCACGAGCGATGCATGATCACAGCAAAAGAAGAAAGGGGCCTTTCATCGCTATCAATATGGCTGCTGTACCTAGAGAATTAATTGAAAGTGAACTTTTCGGTCATGAGAAGGGTGCTTTTACGGGGGCAGCTCAAAAATCAATCGGTCGTTTTGGACAAGCCAAGGGCGGGACTCTTTTCTTAGATGAGATTGGAGATATGCCTTTTGAAGCACAGACACGGTTATTGAGGGTGTTGCAAGAAGGGGAATATCACTCTGTAGGTGGGACTAAACTTGAAAAAACGGATGTTAGAATTATTGCAGCCACCAACAAGGATCTGAAAGTTACAGTAGAGGAGGGGAAGTTTAGGGAGGACCTTTATTTCCGCCTCAACGTTGTTCCACTTCAAATTCCATCTTTGGCTAATAGAAAAGACGATATCCCAGACCTTGTTGAATATTTTAATGTCAAAAATTTTCATCTTGGCTTAGAGAAGAAAGTCTATCTAGATTCAGCCTTTGAGGCTCTTAGTGTCCATAATTGGCCTGGGAATGTGCGAGAGCTAGAAAATCTAATCAGGCGTATGGCTGTTCTTTATCCTGAAGATGAAATAAGTGGCACTATGATTATCGAGCAATTGAATATTCAAGGCGATGGGGCGCATCATCAGAGTGACTCGCAATCGCAAGCTGGTGCTTTTCTAAACGCATCTGCGGATGAAAATATCCGTGTTTCAATTAAACGTCACCTTGATCGATATTTCGCGCTTCAACAAGAAGCGACAGTGCCCATTAAAGGGGCTTATCAATATATTATTAATGAAGTTGAAATTCCACTCATCGAAAAAGTACTTACCTTGACGGGAGGTAATCAGATTAAAGCGGCTGATATCTTAGGATTAAATAGAAATACTCTTCGTAAAAAAATTAAAGAACTTCAAATTCAGATCAAAAAATAGACTTTAATCTGTTGAATGTCATAAGTTTGCCACCTTTTTTGTGGTATTTCATAGACAGTCCCTGCTTTTTTGTTGCATTAATGCACCACTATTATAGGGTGGCATGGAAACTAAAGGATGAGTGATTAGCGTGTCAGATTTATCGACAGATTCGAAGCCAACAACACTATCATCAAAGGCAAATGCGTCTTTAATAGAGATTGATGGGGGCCCAAAGTTGCCCGGCCGATCCCGTGCAAAGTTTTTACTCTGGGCACGGCGTGTGAATCTTTCTCGCAAAATTGAAGTTTTTCTTGCCATCCTTGCGATTGTATCTGCTGTAGCGACTTATATAGCCATGTCTCGAAAAGATACTCCCTTTGATGTGACTTCAGGGCGGACCATGCAGACATTGCTTTTTGTAAATCTTGTCCTGATTATGGCGATGTCAATGTCCATTGTTCGTTGGATTTCTAAAGTATGGCTAGCACGACGTAACAGTGCTCCTGGATCGAGGCTTCACTCTCGGGTGATTGGTGTATTTTCAGTTATAGCCATTGTGCCGCCTATTATTATGGCTGTCTTTTCCTTTTTGTTTCTAGAGTTTGGTGTGCAAACATGGTTTAGTGAAAAAGTCAGATCGACAGTTTATAATTCATTGCAGATTTCTGAAACTTATGTTGTGGAGAGACGGACTGAAATACAGAATAACCTCATTTCAATTGCCTATGAATTTAATCAACTCTCTCCTGTGGACCAAGGGGATAGCGCTGTCTTGAGAGATAAGATAAACAGCGAATTTCAGAGACGATCTCTTTCAGAAATTGTCGCTTTTAGTGTTGTCGGCACAGATGCTATTCCAATTGCTAAAGCAGAGCAAACCTTGGGCTTGAATGTTGCCCGTTTTCCGCCAGAGTTCATTAGAAAAGCGCAGCGCGGTGAGATGGTCATTGAGACAATTGTCGCTGATCGCATGGTCGTTGGTATGATCCGGCTCAGCAGTTTTATTACACCCACTTTTATTTATATCAGTAGAGATTTAGATCCACGCGTCCTTGCTTACCTAGAAGCCACACGTAATGCCGTGGCTGATTATGAAAGTTTAGAAGGGGAACGGTCTGATATTTTACTTCAGTTCAACCTTGTATTTATCTTGGTTTCCTTGTTAATTTTAATGTCAGCAATTTGGGTTGGTCTCTGGTTCTCAAGTCGCCTTGTGACGCCTCTGTCTAATCTTCTTGATGCGTCAGAACGGGTCGCTCAAGGGGATTTGCAGGCACGGGTTCCCTCTATGGCAACCAGTGACGAAGTTGGGACACTTTCCCGTGCCTTTAACAGAATGACGGATCAGTTGGAGCATAACCAAAAGGCTCTGTTGAAAGCCAATGATGAGATGGATATGCGTCGGCGCTTTCTTGAGGAAGTTTTATCAGGTGTGTCTACTGGCGTGATTGGTGTTCACGGGGATGGGACAATTTTTGTTCCCAATAAAGCCGCATGTGACCTTTTAGGTCAAACGGTAGAGGATTTGATCGGTAAAAGCATTTTGGATGCAATCCCTGAAATTAAAGAATTACTCGATCAGGCTGATTCAAATCGAGATAAGATTGCTAAAGGGCAGATAAACTTAGAGAAACACGGTGAAACCCTTACCTTACTTGCTCGAATTGCCATCGAAAGAGAAGGCAGTCAGAATGTAGGGATCGTGGTGACCTTTGATGATTTGACGGAACAATTGGCAGATCAAAGGACTGCTGCCTGGGCCGATGTGGCCCGTCGTATTGCCCATGAAATTAAAAACCCCCTAACACCGATCCAATTATCTGCTGAACGGATAAAAAGAAAATACGCCAAGACAATTGAAGATCCTGGCGTTTTTGTCCAATGTACAGACACGATCGTTCGTCAAGTTGGCGATTTGAGACGCATGGTGGATGAATTTTCTTCTTTTGCGCGGATGCCAAGCCCAGTGATCCGAGAAACGGACCTAGTGGATGTTATAAAACAAGCAGTATTCTTACAAGATGTCGGCTGGCAGGATATCGCTATTTCATTCCAGTCTAAGTCACCTGTTCAATATATTGCCTGTGATGGACGCTTGCTAGGGCAAGCGATAACCAATCTGATTAAGAATGCTGCTGAATCTGTTTCCCAGCGTATTGATGATGATAAGCGAAATGGCAGTGATACATTTGAGCCCGGTAAAGTGGATGTTTTTATCGAGCAAGACGACAATAGAACCATTTTAACCATTGAAGATAATGGTATGGGTTTGCCACAAGAACAAAAAGATCGTCTGATGGAACCCTACGTCACAACCAGAAAATCAGGGACTGGACTTGGGTTGGCGATTGTAAGGAAGATTGCTGAAGAGCACGGAGCGCGTATTCGAATTATGGATCGACAAAATATAGGGGCGCGCGCGGAATTTACTTTGTTACACTCGGCTCTTGTCAAGCGCGCTGAACGCCAAGAGCAAGATATTCAACCTGAACAAATCAATAAATCATAACAAAAACAATAAAGCAGGAGTAAACTGTATGGCCTTAGAAATACTTGTCGTAGATGATGAAGAAGATATCAGAGAATTAGTCTGTGGTATTCTTGAAGATGAGGGATATGCAACCCGCAGTGCATCGGACAGTGATTCAGCCCTCGCAGAAATTGAGGCACGGTTGCCATCCCTTCTTGTTCTTGATGTCTGGCTACAGGGAAGCAAGCTGGATGGCCTAGAGCTTTTAGAACTCGTCAAAAGCCGTCACCGCGATTTACCGGTAATTATTATCTCAGGTCATGGTAATGTTGAGACAGCTGTTGCCGCTATCAAAAAAGGCGCATATGACTTTATTGAAAAGCCTTTTGAAGCAGATAACCTTATTCTGACCATTGAACGTGCCACTGAAGCGGATCGTCTTCGACGTGAAAATGAGGAATTAAAAAAGAAGAATCAAATTGTATATCAGCTGAAAGGTAAGTCTTCAGCCATAAATACAGTGCGACAAAGCATAGAAAAAGTAGCGAGCACAAACAGTCGTGTCATGATTAACGGCGCTTCTGGTACAGGAAAAGAAATTGCCGCGCGACTGATTCACGATAAATCTACACGTGCCACAGGGGCCTTTCATATTATTGGTGCAGCGTCTATGGAGCCGCAGCGCATGGAACAAGAACTGTTTGGAATTGAACAAAACGGCGGTGTTGTGAAAACAGGGCTATTTGAGCGCGCACACGGCGGTACCTTATTCATTGATGAAGTCGCAGATATGCCTTTACCGACACAGGCCAAAATTCTACGAGTTTTGACGGATCAATCTTTTGAGCGTGTCGGCGGGATGACTAGGGTTGAAGTTGATGTGAGAGTAATTTCGGCCACTTCAAGAGACTTGGCCTTGGAAATCGCTGAAGGGCGATTCAGAGAAGACTTGTTTCATCGTTTAAATGTTATTCCTCTAGCGATTCCTGCACTTGAAGACCGACGAGAAGACATTCCTGAACTGGCGGATTATTTTCTTGAAATGATTTGTAATGCTACAGGGAGACAGCGGCTTAAAATAATGGACGACGCAATAGCTGCGCTTCAGGCGTATCATTGGCCAGGTAATTTAAGACAGCTCAAAAATGTCATGGAACGTTTAGTGATTATGAATGACGAGAGCTCCGATGGTCAAATTACAGCCACAGAGCTACCGTCTGAGATCTTAGGAGGCGGCAATGCATCTTCAAGCTCAAGCTCTACCATTATGATGTCTGCTTCACTGCGAGATGCTCGCGAAGCCTTTGAGCGGGAATATCTCAGAACGCAAGTTAATCGCTTTAGTGGTAATATTTCCAAGACAGCCAGCTTTATCGGGATGGAGCGATCTGCTTTGCATCGAAAACTGAAGGCTCTTGGGATTTCAAATAATAGTCGCACAACAGATGACGAAGCTGTATAAGGTTTATTTCTTGTTAAGCTAATAGTATTGAAGGCAAGATATTATGAAGATTATTGTATGCGGTGCAGGCCAGGTCGGCTTTAATATTGCCAAACAATTATCAGAGCAGGGCAGTGATGTTACTGTAATTGACCAGTCAGCTGAACTTGTCAGAAAAATCAGTGACTCACTTGACGTCCAAGGCCTTGTAGGGCATGCGTCCGATCCATATATGCTTGAAAAAGCAAATGCGACGGACGCAGATTTGATCGTTGCAGTTACAATTTCTGATGAGGTGAATATGGTCGCATGTCAAGTGGCTCATTCTTTGTTTCAGGTGCCGACTAAAATTGCCCGTATTCGTAACCAGTCTTATCTTAAAAATAAATGGGCTGACCTCTTTAATCGTGACAATATGCCCATTGACGTTATCATCTCTCCTGAAAAAGAAGTGGCTGAGGCGCTTGCTCGACGCATGCAGCTTCCAGGTGCTTTCAATATGATGCCATTTGTTGACGATCGTGTGCGCGTGATTGGTATGGAGTTGGATGAAAATTGTCCTGTTGTCAATACACCGCTGCGTCAGCTAACAGAGCTTTTCCCAAAGTTACAAACAAGTGTTTTGGCCATATACCGAAAAGGCAGGATGTTTTTGCCCTCTAGTGCGGATCAAATGGAAGTGGGCGATGAAGTTTATGTGGCTGTAGATAGTTCAAGAACCGAACGCACGATGTCTGTTTTCGGACATGAGGAAAAAGAAGCCCGCCGGGTTGTCATTATTGGGGGCGGGAATGTCGGTTTTTACCTGGCTCGTTCGCTTGAAGAGAATGACAGTAAGGTTAATCTCAAGATTGTTGAGATGGATCCAAATCGTGCAGAAAAAATTGCGCTCAATCTAGATCGTTCTCTTGTAATTAACGGAGATGCTCTCTCTCGTGAAATCCTAACTGAAGTGAATGTTTCTGAAGCGGAAACTCTTGTGGCTGTAGCGGATGATGATGAAGTGAATATTCTGACGAGTCTCCTAGCTAAGAGAGAAGGCTGCGAGCGCGCGATTGCACTTATTAATAATCCTGTGTATGGCACCTTGACGGGATCTTTAGGGGTTGATGTGGCTCTGGACCCTCGCGAAACCACCGTGTCTAGTATTTTGCGTCATATTCGTCGCGGGCGCATTCGAGATTTATATAGTGTCCGAGAAGGCCAAGCAGAAATCATTGAAGCTGAAGTTATTGAAGGATCTGAAGTGGTCGGTCAAAAAATTAGTCAAATGAAGTTAAAAGGCGAGATTCGAATTGGTATTGTTATCCGGGGAGATGACTGTTTAATTCCCACCGGCGATACAAGATTTGAACCTGGAGACAGGGTTGTTTTGCTCTCTCTCTTTGGCGCTGTGTCAAAAGTAGAAAAATTATTCTCTGCTCGATCCACTTATTTTTAGTAAGGATCATCAGTGACCTGGCTTCCAAGGACATTATATTTAATAGGCTGCTGGCTTCTCCTCTTTACTCTTTTGCAAGTCATACCTGCCTTTTATGCTCTGGTTATGGGGCAGACGACAATTTTTAGCGGCTTCCTTCTCTCGATTTTTATCAATGGATTCGTGGGATCTACTCTTTATCTCGGTTTCAAAGGGTCTAAGCGGAGTAAATCCTTAAGAGCTATGATTTTACTACCCATTCTTACCGTTGCTTTGACGGGTATGGGGACAGCATTACCCTTTGTCTTTATCTATGCAGAGACTCCCTTTTCGTTGATGGTCTTTGAGGGCATATCACTCATCACAACTATGGGGTCTTCAGCCTTAAGAGAAGGTGTGACAGAAAGTTATGCGCTGGTTTTGTGGCGGGCCTTGGCGAGTTGGTGTGGTGGATTAGGTGTTTTGGTGATCGCACTCACCTTTTTAATGCGCGTTAATGTTGGTGCGATGCAGATGTATCCCTCTTTTTTTGCGAAAGGGAATAAAGGGGCTGCTCTTGGCAGTATCTCTTCTGTTGGAAAGCTTCTCTTAAAGCCCTATCTATTGTTCACTCTGATTATTGTCTTTATGTTTTTACTTGCAGGGGACCCCTTTAAACTGGCAGTTATCCGTGGTTTATCCGTGATCGCCTCAGCAGGGATCGCGATGCCAGATCAAACCTCTACGGCGGTGTCTGGATTAGGGTTGCAAATTGTTTATTGCCTCGTCATGACTGCCGTTGTTATCAATGTAGATGTCTTGTACGGTCTTTTTCAGGCCAAGGAAAAACGAAAAGGATATAAAAGTATAGAGTTTAAGGTTCTACCCCAGTTTATTTTTTGGGGACTTGGTGCCTTGATCTTAATTCATTACCTGACCGACAGTAGGATATCTCTTTTAGATCTCTACTTTATGTTTGTCTCAAGCATGTCAACGATGGGAATCTCTCTGGCTTCATGGGATCCTATGAGTGCGGCCAGTATGTCCAGCTCAATCATTTTTATGGCCTTTGCTCTTATTGGGGGAGGCGTGTTGACCACTTCTGGCGGTATGCGTCAAATGCGATTTCTAATTTTGGTGGCCCAGGGTCGATCAGAGCTCTCTCGATTAGCCCATCCAAATGGCGTTCATGCGTTGAAATTTGGACGAAGAACAATAGAGAACCATGATTTACATGCAGTATGGCTCTTGGTAGCAGGCTTTTTAATTACCTTTGTATTAGGCAGTGTATTGCTGTCGATTTTTGGTAACCCTGTAGAGGATTCAGTGGCCATGACGATTGCTGCGCTCACCACATCGGGCGATTTAGTAACGATAGTTTCTCCTTATTTTCCAGGATATTACGGCCTTGAGGCTGCAGAGTATTATATACTTTCTTTGATCATGTTAATTGGGCGATTAGATACAACATTAATATTTATTCTATTCGCAGGAATATTTTGGCGCCGATAAACAGCAGAAAAATAAATTAAATTTGACATAGCCAGAAAGGGAATTATTTGTCATTATAGCCATAACGGTACATTGCCGTTAAAGGATCCGAGCCAACTAAGTTGGTCTGATAATAACAACATATAAACTAGAGAATAAGAAGATCCCATGTCTGAAAAAAATCAAAATCTACAAGATGTCTTTCTGAATAGCGTAAGAAAAAGCAAAACTTCTGTAACTGTTTTCCTTGTTAACGGTGTAAAATTACAAGGCATGATCACATGGTTTGATAATTTCTGTGTTTTACTTCGCCGTGATGGACATTCCCAACTTGTCTATAAGCATGCAATTTCTACCATTATGCCAGGTGGCCCTGTTCAGTTATTTGAACCTGAAAAAGATGTAATGGAATAATCCTTTGTCAATCACTGACGATGAACAGCAAGGCCCTGATACGCCCGACTATGTGGATGATCAGGATAATACTGGTTGGTCAATTCAAAATAAAGGCGTCTTAACGGATGATGCGGTACAAAGCCGTGTCTACGTTGCCTATCCGTTCGAGAAGAGAGCCCGGTCATACGGTGTTGTTCGCAGTCCTGAAGCTCGTTTAAATGAAGCTGTTGGCCTGGCGGAAGCTATCGACGTGGAAATTGTAGGTTCTGACCTTATTCCCCTAAGAACAATTCGGCCTTCTACCTTTGTTGGTAAAGGTTGGTTAGAAACCCTCCATCAAAAGGTTGACGATGATGATATTGACTTAATTGTCTTTGACTGTGAGCTTAGTCCTATCCAACAACGAAACCTTGAAAATGAAATTGGCTGTAAAGTTATTGATAGAACGGCACTCATTCTCGAAATCTTCGGGGCCCGTGCGTCCACCAAAGAAGGGGAATTGCAGGTTGAACTGGCGCATTTGACCTACCAGAAGTCAAGGCTTGTAAGGTCTTGGACACACCTTGAACGTCAAAGAGGGGGTGCAGGGTTTTTGGGAGGACCAGGGGAAAGTCAAATTGAGCTTGATCGGCGTATAATTTCTGATCGCATTGTCAAAATTAAGCAATTGCTTGAACAAGTAACAAGAACGCGGCATCTCCATAGGACTCAGAGACAAAAAGCACCGTATCCTGTTGTCGCTCTTGTTGGATATACAAACGCAGGAAAATCCACTCTGTTTAATTTCTTAACGCAGTCAGATGTTTTTGCAGAAGATCTCCTCTTTGCAACACTTGATCCAACTATGCGTTCCATCACTTTGCCGTCGGGTAAGAAAATTATTTTATCTGATACTGTTGGGTTTATTTCTGAACTGCCGACGATGCTTGTTGCTGCCTTTAGGGCTACTTTAGAAGAAGTTATCTCTGCTGATGTTGTGCTACATGTGAGAGATGCGAGCCATCCTGACTCAGCTATACAGAGGGAAGATGTCTTTGATGTGATTAAAGAATTGGGATTAGACCTAACCGAAAGTGATAAATCTGTACCGTATATAGAAGCGCTCAACAAAATTGATCTTATGGAAGAATCTGCGCTCGAGAATTTATATAATCAAGCTGAGATTCATCCTGAAATTGTACCGATTTCTGGCGTGACAGGAGAAAATTCTGAATGGCTTATTGAGAAAATAGAAGAGGCTCTTTCTGCCAATAGCATCCACATTTGTGTAGTGGTTCCTTGGGCTGACGGTAAGACACAAGCATGGCTGAGAGCCAATTCTGAGATCAATGAAGAAGAATGCGACGAGCATGGCTATAAATTTACAGTGACTGTTGATCCTATCGCGTGGGGTCGTTTTGTAAAAGTGGAATCGGGAGTATAAGCGCGATGGTCGATTTTTCTCCCTATAAACTAACCCTTGTCAAAGATGAAGACAGTATAGCACTCATTCAAGTCATCGACAGTTGCTTCAAAGAGTATGAAGAGGAGGGTGTGTTTATTGATCTCGAGGATCTTGATGCCGACCTTCATGCCATGCGCACTAAGATTGATCAAGAAAAGGGTGAATTCTGGGTTTTATGGGATAATCATACACCTATTGCGACAGTCGGTGTTGCGCCTCTTAGCACTCAGCTTTGTGAGCTGAAACGCCTTTACATGCTCTCAAGGTATCGTGGTCAAGGTATCGCTGACAAATTATTGCAGTTAATAGAAGAGTGGGCACGGGATCATGGGGCCGCTGAAATGACTATGTGGTCTGATACACGTTTTACACGAGCCCATGGCTTTTACACAAAAAAAGGCTATCAGAAACAACCTAAAACGCGAGACCTTAACGACTTATCACATACGACAGAGTTCGAATTTAGAAAGCAATTATAAGCTTTGCTCTGTGCGATGCCCTTCGTCGATATCCAAAGGTCCGTGATAGATAAATTTGAAAATAGTGAGTTATTGAAGAATTATACACTTTTGGTGTTTTTCTTTCGATTTTACTTGTTCCTCAGATGCCGGCAAGCTAAATTCACAACACAAAATTCCAAGGGGAGCCATTCGCGTACTTAGTACGGCTGAGAGTTTTTAGGATTGGCCTAAAAAGACCCTTTGAACCTGTCTACCTGAAGGCTCAGAAGATAGGAATGGAGAGAGAATATGCCTGATAAAGCATCCACCGATTTTCAAATTACAACGGGCCCCATTCGTGGCAGTAAACGTGTTTATGTTGGAAGTGATACCGATTCATCAATTCAAGTGCCCTTAAGAGAGATTGAATTACACCCCACCGCTAATGAAGAACCAGTGCGTGTTTATGACACGTCAGGTCCTTATACTGATGAAACTGCAGAAATTGATATATACAAAGGCTTGATTCGCCGAAGAGAGGCTTGGGTTGAAGGCCGCGGTGATGTGGAACGCTATGAAGGACGAACGATAAAGCCAGAAGATAATGGAAATGTGGAAGAAAAATATCTTGCCCCAGAATTTCCTGTGAAGCTTAAACCTTTGCGTGCCAAAAACGGTGCGAATGTGACACAGATGCACTATGCCAGAAAGGGGATCATTACCCCTGAGATGGAATATATTGCTATTCGGGAAAACTTGGGACGCACTGAACTGCATGAAGATATGTGTGATCGCTGCGGGGATCCAATGGGCGCAAATCTTCCAGATCTGATTACTCCAGAATTTGTCCGCAAGGAAATTGCAGAGGGCCGCGCAATCATTCCGGCTAATATTAACCACCCTGAAGCTGAACCTATGATTATCGGTCGTAATTTTCTTGTGAAAATCAATGCGAATATTGGGAATTCGGCTGTCAGCTCTTCCATTGCTGAAGAAGTCGACAAAATGGTTTGGGCCACACGTTGGGGCGGAGATACTGTCATGGACCTGTCCACGGGCCGTAATATTCACAACACCCGTGAATGGATCATACGGAATTCACCGGTACCTATTGGTACGGTTCCAATTTATCAAGCTTTAGAAAAAGTCGATGGCATTGCAGAAGACCTGACATGGGAGGTTTTCAGGGATACCCTCATTGAACAAGCAGAGCAGGGCGTTGATTATTTCACCATTCATGCTGGCGTCCTTTTACGCTATGTGCCGATGACAGCAAAACGTGTGACAGGCATTGTCTCCCGCGGCGGGTCAATCATGGCCAAATGGTGCCTTGCACACCACAAAGAGAACTTTCTTTATACGCATTTTGAAGATATCTGTGAAATCATGAAAAAATACGACGTGTCTTTTTCCCTAGGAGATGGACTACGCCCGGGCTCAATTGCGGATGCTAATGATGAAGCGCAATTTGGTGAACTTCGCACATTAGGGGAGCTTACAAAGATTGCATGGAAGCATGATGTTCAGGTCATGATTGAAGGCCCTGGTCATGTTGCAATGCATAAGATTAAGGAAAATATGGAAGAACAGCTAAAGCATTGTCATGAAGCCCCTTTCTATACACTTGGACCTCTGACAACGGATATTGCACCTGGCTATGATCATATTACGTCTGCTATTGGGGCTGCTATGATTGGTTGGTTTGGAACAGCAATGCTTTGCTATGTGACTCCAAAAGAGCATTTGGGTTTACCAAATCGTGATGATGTGAAGGACGGTGTTATAACTTATAAATTGGCTGCTCATGCTGCCGACCTTGCCAAAGGCCATCCATCTGCACAACTTAGGGATAATGCTTTATCACGCGCTCGCTTTGATTTCAGATGGGAAGATCAATTCAACCTGTCACTTGATCCAGATAAAGCGCGTGAATATCATGACCAAACTCTTCCAAAAGAAGCTCATAAAGTGGCTCATTTCTGTTCTATGTGTGGTCCAAAATTCTGTTCAATGAAAATTACACAGGATGTACGTGACTATGCAGCAGAATTAGAAGCGAAAGAAAAAGGCATGGCAGATATGAGTGAAAAATTTAAAGATGAGGGTAGTGAAATTTATCAACCTTCTACAAAGCCATAATTCATCTTACTCTTGAACTGACAAAAAGCTCCGCAATTTGCGGGGCTTTTTACGTATTTAGTTTAGATCACAGTCTTGTGAACAGTCTCTGATAGGTTTTTATGCATACTGTAATCCTGTGTCATTTCGAGAGGAGAAAATTGATGCCTATAATGAAAAATATCCTAAAAGCATCAGTGCTAGGAACTATACTGCTTAGTCCTATAGCGATCAGTCATGCTAGTACATATGCAGATTCAATCGCTGAGGCTTTAGCAAACAATGATAGAACACCAACACATCTGGCCTTTGATCCGAATAGGAAGCCAGCTGAAATACTTAAATTTGCAGGCGTTAAAAACGGCATGACCGTTCTCGATATTAATGCCAGCCGAGGCTATTACTCTGAGATTTTATCCGGCGTGGTTGGGAAAAATGGTAAAGTAATTGCCCATAATGGGCCTGCTTATTGGGGATTCATTAAAAAGCAATCTCCTGAAAGCTTTAAATCCATGCCTAATGTTGTTGAACTGCATGACGGCAATGAAGCAGTGACTGCAGAAGAGAATAGTGTTGACGTGGCACTGAGTGCGCTTGCTTATCATGATTATTATATGGATCATCTAAAATATACAGCTGAAGACGTGATGAAGATTAACAAATCTGTCTATGATGCGCTTAAACCTGGGGGAGTATATGTTGTCATTGATCACGTGGGGCCAAAGGATGCGCCTAATGAGGTCGTGAGTAAGCTCCATCGCATTGATCCAGCACGAGTAAAAAACGAACTGGTAGCCGCTGGTTTTACATTCGTTGAAGAGAGTAAGCTGCTCGCCAATCCTGACAATCCAGCGGATAAATCATGGTTTGGTGCAAAAGTTCGGTATAGCACCGACCGATTTATCTATAAGTTTAAAAAATAAAAAAAGGCAGGGAAATCCTGCCTTTATCTTCGGAAACAAGGGTCTGAGCTTTAGTTCAGACCTTTTTCTGTAACCAATTGCTGTAATTCACCGCTTTCGAACATTTCCTTAATGATGTCGCATCCGCCGATGAATTCACCCTTAATATAAACTTGGGGAATAGTTGGCCAATCAGAGAAATCTTTGATGCCTTCACGGAGTTCCATGTCCTCAAGAACATTATAGCTTTCATAGTTGACCCCTAGGTGCTGAAGCACTTGGGAAACAACTGATGAAAATCCACACTGTGGGAAGATGGGTGTTCCTTTCATAAACAGAACAATATCATCTTTTGTAATATAGTCTTGAATACGTGCGTTAATGTCAGTCATAATCTTTATATCCTAATACTAAAGTCATTTGCCTATGAGATGGGTTAGGCAGCAGCTGTTGTCAAGGCTAAAGCGTGTAATTCTCCGCCCATTTTTCCTTTAAGTGCTTTATAGACCATCTGATGTTGTTGCACACGAGATTTTCCTGCAAACCCTTCATAGATAATATGAGCTGCGTAATGGTCACCGTCACCGGCTAGGTCTTCAATTTTTACTGAACAACCCGGTAGACCTTCTTTTATCATTTCTTCTAGGGTATCAATTGCCATGGCCATGATGGGATCTCTTTCTATTTTTCTCTGATCAAAGATAGTAAATACGTCTTCCACGCTTTAGAGGCAAATGTTTTTCAGTATTTAAGTGTTTTTATCGAGTTACAGGAATAGTTCTTGTCTTCTCGGGTAAGAACTAGACACATTTGTTTTATATAGATAGTCTAGCTAAAGGAAGGTTAATTAAGGAAACTCTATGACTGATAAGACACCATCTCTTGGTAAACAAGTGATGAAGGGAGCAGGGATCATGGTTCTTGGTCGATGGCTTATTCGTCTGCTCGGTATCGTATCTGTATCGGTAACAGCCCGCTTACTTACGCCAGAGGATTTTGGAATTATGGGCGCTGCAGCCCTCGTGATCGGTCTCTTTGCTCTTTTTAAAAATATTGGTTTTGATGATGCAATTCTGAGAATGGATACGGAAGACCATGATAAGTTTCATACCCTTTGGACCATAAGGTTTATCTTCTCCGCTGCCGTTTCTTTAGCCTTGTATCTTGCGGCTCCAGTTATGGCAGACTTGCTACAAGAGGATCGGATTGAGGATGTGCTGCAAATTATGTGCTTGATGGTTGTCCTTCATGCATTCCACTCCCCTGCGATACAGGTTTTCAGAAAAAGAATGGCTTTTGGCAAAGAGATGATGGTCCGATTTCTCGAAAAAATCTTAAGTGTTGGATCTATAATCTTGTTCGTTCTCTATGTTGAACGTAGTTATATGGGACTGGTTTATAGTAATTTAACAGTCGCATCGCTGGGGGTTGTCACCAGTTTTTTATTTTATGCCTACATTCCTAAAATATCATTCACTAATTTTAAAGAGCAATTGAGTTTTTCCTTCTGGACGCTTGTCCGAAATTTTTCATCTTATGGCAGTGGGGCCTTCGATGAGTGGGCAGCTAAAAGGTCAACAAATTCAGAGACTTTTGGTGCCTATCATGTGGCTCATGATCTCGCACGCCTTCTTGTTATGGAAACTATTTTCCCCATCGGCGAAGCTTTTGCTTCAGCAGTACAACGGGTTAAGAATGACCTTGATCGTCTTCGGGATGTTGTGGTTCGTTTTCTTGCTGTCTTAGTACTAATAGGGCTCCCTGTTGCAACAGGCATTGTTATGACATCAAAAGAAATCATTCATATTTTACTGGGTAGCCAATGGGATGTTGCCATTCAATTTTTGCCTTACTTAGCCTTCGCCAAATTGGCCTTGGTTTTCTCAAATTCATTAAATGGTATTTTCCTCGCCTTAGACAAACAGAAAACAAATGCCTTTTTGAAATTATTCAGGGCAGGGCTCGTGGTGGTGGCATGCCTTGTTGCCTTGCTAATGGGCGAAGGTGCACTTATTATTGCCCAACTCTATATGTGGTTTATGATCGCTTTTGTCCTCGGTGAATATATCTATCTATTCACGTCTCTTAAGATTAGTTTAGGGCGATTGAGCTTCATATTTAGGCCTGTCGTTGCTGCTATTGCTATGGCTTATGTTCTGCATATAGTCCCATTTGATGACGTTCCAATGCATATAACCTTTCTCGCCCTAAGCAAGATAGCGATTGGCAGTACCGTTTACGGGGCTACTCTCTTTGTCTTATGGATTTTAAGTGGCAAACCTGAGGGGGCAGAAACAGAAATTCTGTCTAAAGTGATAAATAAACACTGATCAGAAGCTGACGTACTGCCTTTAAGTTTGGCCCCTAGCCAATGGGACTATTCCATCATTTCAGGAAGATGATCTTCCGGTGCCAAATCGCTAAAGCGTGTAACAGATTTATCGAAGGCAACTTGAATATTCCCGACAGGGCCGTGCCTCTGTTTGCCAATAACAATTTCCGCTTTTCCGTATAAAGATTCCATCTCAGCGCGCCAGGTATCATGCTCGGGTGAGCCTTCAGACGGTTGATCTTTCTCTTTATAATATTCTTCTCTGTAGACAAACATAACCATATCCGCATCCTGCTCAATTGAGCCAGATTCACGAAGATCAGAAAGCATTGGTCGTTTGTTTTCTCGAGATTCAACTTGTCGAGAAAGCTGAGAGAGGGCAATAACAGGAACATGAAGTTCTTTCGCTAAGCCTTTGAGCCCCCTTGTGATTTCCGAAATTTCCTGAACGCGATTTTCGCTCCCTCCAGCTTTTGCTGAACCTCTTAGAAGTTGGAGATAATCAACAATGATCATACCTAAACCATGTTGTCTTTTTAGACGTCGACACCGCGTTCTAAGTGCCGCGATAGAAAGACCTGGGGTGTCATCAATAAAAAGGGGGACTTCTTCTAATTCAATTGCAGCTCTGGAAATTGCAATGAATTGATCTTGCGTAAGTTTACCCTGTCTCATTTTGTGTGATTGAATATAATCATCAGAGTGTTTTTTCTCATAGTGAAGATTAGCACGATCTGACAGAATACGCGCGGCGAGCTGATCTGAGGACATCTCTAGAGAGAAGAAACAAACGACAGCTCCTTTGCTATCTTCAGGATTTACACCTGCGGCAATATCATCCGCATGTTTTTTTGCAGCGTTAAATCCTATATTTGTCGCTAATGATGTTTTTCCCATGGCAGGCCGTCCCGCTAAAATCACAAGGTCAGAGCCATGCATGCCGCCAATTTTTTCATTTAAACTTTTTAAACCAGTATCAACACCCGAGAGACTATCAGGATCTTTAAAGGCGGTTTCAACATTGTCTACAGCCATGCGCAATGCTTTAGAAAAGGAAACAACCCCTGATTCTGCTTGGCCCATCTCGGCTAGATCGAATAATCTTTTTTCTGCTGACGAGATTTGTTCACTGGCTTCTTCATCAATAGGGGCATCATATGCATCCAGAACCATTTCTTCCCCAATATTGATGAGATGTCGTCTGATGGCTAAATCATAGATGGTGCGCCCGTAATCTTCCGCATTTATGATGGTTGCAGCTGACGCAGCTAATCGAACAAGGTAGGATGCACCACCAACATCTGCAAGGGCTTCATCATGGTCAAAATAGGGTTTCAACTTAACTGGATCAGCAATCTGATTTTTATCCATTAATTTTAAGACACTATCAAAGATGCGACCGTGAACAGGTTCATAAAAATGGTCCGGCGTCAGAAAGTCCTGCACCTTTTGAGCGGCCTCGTTATTCACGAGAATAGCCCCTAAAAGAGCTTGTTCTGCCTCAAGGTTATGAGGTTGTTGCCTGTATGCTGGTTGCGAAATGTTACCATCTGCAATAGCGTCATTTTCAATTTTTATGTCATCCACGGTCGCTTGCCCTGTTGTGATCTGAGTTTCCACCCGAGAAGGGTCTTATAAAGCCTATTCTAACACAAAAAAGGAAAATTTTTGAGTTATCCACTTATTTTTATCCACAGGCTGTGAACAACGGGGATAAATCCATAGGCCCTTGAAAAAGCATCCTTTAATCACGATATAAAAAAGAAAACTGTGAGGATAAGTGTATGACAAAGAAAATTGGCCTTGCTTTAGGCGGGGGGGCAGGCCTTGGCTGGGCTCATATCGGTGTTATTAACTGTTTAAGCGATCATAATATTCATCCTGATTATATTGCAGGTACTTCAATCGGCGCTATCGTGGGAGCTTGCCTAGCAGCAGGGAAAATGAAAGAAGTCGAGTTAGTAGCCCGCAAGATGACCGTGAAAGAGCTTTTAGCTCTTGGTCAATTTGGTTTCCGGAAAGGGGCTTTCCTTGGAACAGAAAAAATAGAAAGGGAGTTGAGAGGCCATCTTGGTGAGATGAATTTTGATTCTCTAGAGACCTCATTCTCTGCGATTGCTGCGGACTTATATACCAGCGAGCGTGTAGAACTGACTGAGGGCGATGTTGTTTCCGCCGTTCTTGCTTCGGCCGCAGTCCCAGGGGTGTTTCCGCCAGTTAAACTCGGTGAAAATACACTCATTGATGGCGGCGTTGTCGACCCCTTACCCTG
Organism: Temperatibacter marinus; assembly: GCF_031598375.1. Lineage (NCBI taxonomy): Bacteria > Pseudomonadati > Pseudomonadota > Alphaproteobacteria > Kordiimonadales > Temperatibacteraceae > Temperatibacter > Temperatibacter marinus. Next base: position 2,702,968 of record NZ_CP123872.1, on the reverse strand, counting down.
TGAATCTCTGCATAGGATGGGGGCGGAATATATCATCGCAGTAGATCTACAAGGGGATTATACAGGGCGCTTATCCAAACTTGGTCTCACGAAGGAAACACCTGTAAGAGCAAAGGCTATGAAAACTGCACGGGCTTCTCTTTTCATTATGATGAAGCAAATAGGACAGGAACGCCTTCAGCGCTTTCCAGCAGATCTTGTGATAACTCCAAAAGTTGGGCATGTTGAGATGGCAGATTTCACCAAAGCAGAGGAATTGATTCAATTGGGATATGAAGAGACTGAGAAACAAATTTTTAGTCTTATAAAAATAGCTGCTGAATGAGATCAGCAGCTATAACTCTTTTATGTCAATTGTCTTGAGATGACAATTTTCTGAATATCACTGGTGCCCTCATATATTTGGCAAACCCTCACATCCCTTGCAATTTTTTCTATGGGATATTCGCTCAGATAGCCATAGCCGCCAAGAGTTTGCAAGGCATCAGAACAAACCTTCTCGGCCATTTCACTAGCAAATAGTTTAGCCATACAGGCTTCTTTCAAACACGTGAGTCCTGCATCTTTACGAGCGGCTGCGTTTAAGACAAGCTGTTCAGCGGCTTCAATTTGAGTGGCCATATCGGCTAGACGAAAGGCAACAGCTTGCTGGTCAAAAATAGGCTTCCCAAAGGCGACACGTTCTTTGGCATAAGACAGGGCATAGTCATAAGCTGCTTTCGCCATGCCAACGGATTGTGCTGCAATCCCAATTCGACCGCTTTCTAAGTTCATGAGAGCGATTTTGTATCCGTCTCCTTCATTGCCAAGCATATTTTCTTCAGCGACGATCATGTCTTCAAAGACCAACGAGCAAGTATCAGAAGATTTTTGACCCATTTTTTCTTCGACAGAAGCAACGGTGAACCCAGGTGTATCGGCAGGCACAATGAATGCAGAGATGCCTTTTTTGCCAGCGTCAGGGTTTGTCACAGCAAAAACAATGGCTACTTTGCCAACCCGTCCTGAGGTAATAAACTGTTTACTACCGTTTAGTTTCCAGCCTTCGGCCACTTTTACGGCTCGTGTTTTAAGCATAGAAGCATCTGAGCCTGCTTGAGGCTCAGTTAGGGCAAACATCCCAATCCACTCCCCACGGGCTAGAGGCTTTAAATAGGTTTCTTTTTGCCAGTCATTGCCGCAGTTTAAAATACAGGCTGCAGAGGGTGAATTAGTCACGCTCATCAAAGTTGATAATCCCCCATCTCCTGCAGCAATTTCCATGATTGCTAGGGCATACGAGACATAATCAGTGGCTGCCCCATCCCATTCTTCAGGGACAGTCATACCAAATAAACCGAGTTGGGCCATCTCAGCGAGAATGTCTGACGGAATACCGTCTTTTTCCCAATGAGCAGCCATTGGGGCAACTTTTTCTTGAGCAAAAGAGCGCGCCATATCACGAATCATGCTCTGTTCTTCAGATAAAATCATTTCTTGGGACCTTTATGAAATACTTATACCAATTCAATACACATGGCCGTAGCTTCACCACCACCAATGCAGAGAGCACCAAGGCCGCGTTTTTTGCCGCGTTTCTCGAGGGCATTGATCAGAGTAACCATGATACGAGCACCTGAGGCACCAATGGGATGGCCGAGAGCACAAGCCCCACCATTGACATTAACTTTGTCGTGGTCAAGGGCTAATTCTTTCATGGCGGCCATGGTTACAACAGCAAATGCTTCGTTAATTTCAAAAAGGTCAACATCGTCGATAGACCAGTTTGCTTTGGAAAGCGCTTTCTCTATGGCAGGAATGGGCGCAGTAGCAAACCATTCTGGTTCGTTTGAGTGCGTTGCATGGGAAACAATACGAGCAAGAGGTGTTAAGCCTTTGTTCGAAGCATCACTTTCACGCATCATAACAAGGGCAGCGGCGCCATCAGAAATTGAACTTGCATTGGCAGCCGTTACAGTACCATCTTTTTTAAAGGCAGGTCTAAGAGTTGGGATTTTGTCCAGACGTGCTTTACCGGGTTGCTCGTCAACGTTGACGACAACATCACCGCGTCTCGAAGAGATTGTTACGGGACTAATTTCTCCTTCGAATGAGCCTTCTGCAATGGCTTTTTGAGCCCGTTTAAGAGATTCAATGGCATAGGCATCCTGAGCTTCGCGAGTGAATTGATATTTTTCTGCGACAAGTTCAGCAAATCCGCCCATTGGTTTACGAACATAAGCATCGGTAAGGCCATCAAGGGCCATATGATCGACCATTTCACCAGACCCATATTTAAGACCTTGGCGTACTTCCATCATATGTGGGGCGCGTGTCATACTTTCCATGCCACCAGCGACCACAACATCATTGCTACCGGCCTTAAGACTGTCAGAGGCTTGCATCATGGCTTTCATACCAGAGCCGCACATTTTGTTAATTGTCACTGCCCCTGTAGAGTCAGGGATACCTGCACTGCGCATTGCTTGACGGGCTGGGGCCTGACCCTGTCCAGCAGGGAGGCAGTTTCCCATGATCGTTTCATCTATAAGGCTGCTATCAATGCCGGATTGTTCAACGGCTGCTTTAATAGCAGTCGCACCCAATTCACTGGCTGCAACGCTTGAGAAATCCCCGAGAAGACCTCCCATTGGAGTTCTTGCCATTCCTACAATTACAATATTATCTTGTGTCATTTTACTCTCTCCTTTGGGCACTGAAACTTTTTTTGCGGCAGTGCAACATATACTATGTAATCTGCAAATATTTCATAGAAAAGCAAGGATATTATACCATAGTGATGTTTTATCTTTAAAGAAGAGGGGATGATGACTTGCGGAAAAGTACTAGAAATGGGACAAAGGGACTGACTCGGCATGAATAACTGACGAGCAGCAGTGACTAGAAATCATTCAATATTTAGAGGTAGGATAAATGGGTACACGTCTTGGATTTTTTGCATTCTTAGGGTTGATATTAGGAGCGATAATAGGAAATTGGTTACCGTTCATGCCTGCCCTAGAAGCCGTTGCTGGGATGATTATTGCTATTGGACTTGCAGTGATTCTAGATAAAAAAGACCAGCCAACGTCTTAGGTATTTGGTTGAGGTGGTAATTTTGAAGAAAATATCGATTGCGTGTCTTTTCCTGATATTCTCAGGGGGCGGCATTCTAGTTGGTAGTTATTTTATAAAAACAACTCAAACTTATGAGAAACAAGGTCGTACATTTGCCTATAGGGGTGGGGATAAGGAGAATGGTAAGAGGCAGGCCCAATTGCGTGGATGCAGTCTAGGGTGTCACGGTAAGAACTCAGAAGGCGCCCCTTATGATGGTTTTGCGGCACCAAATTTAACAGGACTATTTAAAGACTATTCTGCTGAGGCCATAGAAAGTGTGTTAAGGCAAGGTATTCGTGCGGACGGAACGGCGCTTTATAAAATGCCAAGTTCAACATTCCAGTATATTACAGATCAAGATCTATCAGATTTAATTGCATATTATAGATCTATCCCACGCCTCAAAGACGCGGTAACATATCGCAAGATAAGCCTTACAAAAATGATGCAAATTAGCATCGGCGATATTCAGCCTGTTGTCGTGGGTGCAACGAACCAGAAGAGATATAATCGACCAGCATACGATGAACAGGGGAATATGACGGGTCATTATATTGCGCATTCAATATGTGCTGAGTGTCACGGCCAAACTCTGGAAGATGGCTTTGCGCCGTCGCTTAGGATTGTCACAACATATCAGCTGACGGACTTAACCAAACTCCTGACTTTAGGTGAAGCCCCTGAAGGGCGCCCCACCGACTTAATGAAATACATGGGAGCCGTTCATTATCCAGCCTTCAAACAGCAGGAAATGACAAACTTATTTGAATATTTAAACATGGAACTCTTCTTAGAAACCCATGAATAGTTTGGTTTAGGGGTCTTTGTGCCGCATAACTTTCGATATATATCGCGCGGTTGCCGCGGTGGGCTGCTTGAGGATGAGATATTTATGCCGGCCTTCAGGGTGAGCAGTCCATGTTGTATACCCCCGCTCATCAGCGAACACTGTCCCTGCAGGGCTTAATGTCCAGAATTGATCAACCGCCCCGATAGCTGCATATACCACAGCTGTTTGGTCATAAGAAGGATTTGAAACAATCTCTCCTTTGTACAAATGTTTGATCCACGGAGCATGTTCGCTAAAATATTTATAGCCAACATAAAGAGGTGTATTCTTCGGGTGCTTATTGAGTTCTGGGCCTGATTTTATGGCCAGTCCTATTTCATAACCGCTAAAAATGATTGGCCTTTTTATGTGTGAAAGAACAGATTTTGTTACGCCTTTCATATTCCCATCAAAATTCCACTCCGGACCTTGGGATTTGGGATCTTTAGGGAAACGCCCCCCCATGATGACAAATTCTCTAACTTTTTGATTAACAAGGTCTTTACCTGATAAATCTGAAACAGAATCTGCTTCAGATAAGAGAAGGTTGTTGATGTTTGCCAGCGGACCAACAGTGACAATTGTTATGGAATGTGCCTCTGCTGAGGCAAGGATTTTTCGGTAGAGAGCAACAGCATCTTTCACTGAATGCGGCTCGCTTAAATCATAGGGGAATGAGTCTGAGATCGCTTTTGAGTAATTCCACTCTGTAAGCCATTGTCCCGAATTTCTGACAGCAAGTGGCAAATGAGGCTTTCCGTAAAAGCTATTAACAGCGTCAATCGCAGGCAGGGCATAGGTTTCATGAGACCAACTCATGACAGCCAAAAGATCAATCATTTCTTTATCATGATAATAATGGAGCATGGCCAGAGCCCCTAAATCGTCTGCATCTCCCCCAAAGTCTGTATCGTAAATAATTTTTACCTTGCTAGAGGGAGGTGATTTTTTTGTATCGGAAAAAACAACCTGACTTAAAAAGGTTAATAGTAACAATAGGATAAGCGATAGTGATTTTGTCATCTTGTAAACCTTCCTGTAACAATTCCTCTTATTGCTGAGTTTGTCTGAGTTTATAATTCAGTCGAAATTCTCAAATTATAGTATTTTATAGGTAGAATCTCTTGATTTTTATACATGAATCCTACTTTATACCTATCACAATTGATGACAAGAAAGGTCAGAGTTTATGTTTAGTCATATTATGCTTGGTGCAAATGATATTGAAGAGTCTAAAAATTTTTATGATGCTATTCTTGGAGTGTTTGGCTATGAGCCAGGCGTGATTGATCCGAAAGGAAGGGTGTTTTACTTTGGTCCGAAAGGCGTTTTTAGTCTTAGCAAGCCAATTGATGGTGGAGAAGCCACAGGAGGCAATGGAAGCACTGTTGGATTTCAAGGGGAAACTGATGAATTGATCAATCAGTGGCACGCCGCAGGACTTGCCCATGGTGGAACAGCGATTGAAGACCCTCCTGGTATGAGAGAGGGCAGTGGGCGTGCATTATACCTTGCTTATCTAAGAGATCCTTCAGGCAATAAAATCTGTGCGATGAAGGTTCACAAATAAAAACATCTCGAATTTGTAAGGGGTTTCCAGGAGATTTGAGTGTCTAATTCTCCTGGGTATTCTCCTTGTTGGATAACGTCTGATAGGCTTTTAATGTATTCGATTTTGACATATGTTTATGTATAATATCATTTATTTTCAATGAATTATCTATGAAAGTTAAATCTTCCTCTGAGAGGAATTCTGTTGTTCTTTTTGCTTGTAAATTTTTCGCCAATCTTACAAGTGCATCATAAAAATTCACGGCTCTCTTAGGGCTTTCTTCTGACCAGAGTGAAAGGAGTGCTAAGGGGTCTTTGCAAGTCGTTTCAATTTTTAAATCATATTTTTGAATATAGTCAGCCATTTCAGATTTTAATCTTTTTATTTCCTTCACATAGCTTAGGGCTTGATCTTTATCCAGCGAGCCATCTTTAACAGCCTTATGAAGGCGGCAGTGATAGTCCCGACATATCTTAGGACGGTCATTATATATAGAACATTGGGTGTCTAATAATTTAGGACAAGGCAGTGCAAAGATTGCTTGTGTCCCGTTTTTCCTAAGCTCTGTAGGTATTCCTAAGCTTTTTAGAGTTTTATTTTCATTTTTACTTATATCCACATGGGAGAAGGTTGTTCCATTACAGCACAGACCACAGGACTGACAAAGTTGATTAGCGTCTTGAGAGAGAAGTGATTCATTGTTAATAGTCATAGATTATATATAGCGCTTCTTCATCAAACCCTCAAATAGTTTATTGAAGATCTAAGAACTAACCAAATGAAATCAAACAAAAAAAGATATACTCCAGATTGGATTTAAGCGCTATATAGTATATGATCATCGTTAGGGGAGCGATCTTATATGAAGAGAATTCTAAAGACTGTCAGTCAATACCTCTCATCTTTTATGCCTATTCTTCTTCTTTTTCTGCTTGGGTTGGGTGTCTCACTTGAAGTAGAGAGAAAAAAATCTCTTACTTTTCTAAAAATTCATCAACATGAGACTAACTATGCCCCTAGAATACTGCGGGACAAATTCGGTGTACCGCATATATATGGAAAACGGAATATTGATGTTGTTTTTGGGCTAGCTTATGCCCATGCAGAAGATGATTTTAAAACTATACAAGACGTCTTATTTGCGGGGAGAGGGCTGCTTGGCTCAAAATATGGCCCTGATGCTGCAATAACCGATTATCTTGTACACTTTATGGATATTTGGCCTTCTGTCAGGGCTGGCTATGATGAGCTACCTACCGATGTTCGGTTGATAGCAGAGGCTTATGCAGATGGCTTTAACTTATATGCAACTGAGATTGCAGCTCAGGAGCCAGAGAGAGTTTATGCTGCTTTATACCCTGTGACGGGGCAAGATATTGTTGCGGGCTTTGCTTTTAAAACACCACTCTTTTATGGCTTTGATAAAACTATTGCAGATTTGGCTGCTGGAAAGTTGCTCTTTGATAAAGAGGTGGTAAAACAAAGTAATTCTGAACGTATGTCAGGCTTAAAACTCTCTTCCTCGGTGTTAAAGGCAACCAAGTCTCCGCGACTTGATCGTGGTAGCCAAGGCATTGCTATAGCCCCAAAAAAGACAGAGGACGGTTCTACGTATCTGCTTGTAAACAGCCACCAGCCTTTAACAGGTGCTGTTGCTTGGTATGAAGCGCGCCTCAAGTCTGAAGAAGGTCTTGATTTGGTGGGGGGAACATTCCCTGGAAGCCCTCTGATCCTCCACGGGGCTGGAACTCACATGGGCTGGGCAAGTACAGTGAACAAACCTGATCTTGTGGATATATATCGTTTGAAATTGAATCCAGATAATCCGCTAGAATATGAAGTGGACGGGGCATGGATGACTATGAAGAATAGACAAGTGCGGCTTAAAGTAGCTCTTGTTGGACCCTATTATTGGACGGTAACGAAATCAGTAAAGGAAACTATTTTTGGCCCTGTTTTAGAATTTGATCATGGAACTTATGCAGTTGCTTATGCAGGCTATAGAGAAATCAGAGGCCTTGAGTTTTTCTTGCGGGTGAATACCGCCAAAAACCGCCGAGATTTTGAAAATGCCCTTGCCATGAAAGCCATGCCCAGTATCAATTATATATATGCTGATTCTGCAGGAGAAATTGCTTATTATTATAATGCGAAAATGCCTAACAGGCCGAATGTTTCTGGGGTGCAATGGAAAGATATTTTAAATGGGCAAAGGTCGGCATTGCTTTGGGACAGTTATGTGGAGGCTAATGCCTTACCTAGAGTCGTAAATCCAGATAGTGGTGTTGTCTTTAATGCGAATAATACGCCCTATATTTCTAGTTTTGGACAAGATAATCCGAAATTAGTCAATTTTCCGATCCATTTTGGAATTGAGACTAAGATGACCAACCGTGCCCTTCGGCTACAACAGTTATTAAAACGGCCAACTTTTATCATGGAAGACCTGAGAGATATAAAATATGATCTCAATTATGATCCTCAGTGGGATGTAGTGCAATCTATATGGCTGATAAAGGAAGCAGACCTAACTGTGTCAGAACAAAAAGGCCTAACGCATCTGAAGCAATGGAATTTGAGCACGAATGTTGAAAATATTCATGCGGCACTGGGGGTTCTCTATATCTCCCAAATGGTGAAAGCTGATATGGACGGCGTTTACCGTCCGGATCCAACGCAGGCTTTTAAAAAAGCCTTCAGTCTTCTCATGAAGAGTTACAAAAGCTATGCCATTGAATATGGGCTTTTGAGCCGTATAAAGCGAGGTGAGCATTCTTTACCTCTTGATGGAGGACCAGATGTTCTTCGCGCTGCCTATGGCTGGCCATTAGACCAAGAAAACCATGCGAGCATCAAAGCTGGAGATACGTATATTATGTTTGTTCAATGGGATGCCCAGGGCAAAGTTGCTCTGCGCACTATACATAATTTCGGCAGCGCCTCAACACGGCCAAATAGTCCCCATTATGCTGATCAAATGCCTTTGTTTGCTAAGAAAAGGGAGAGAGTGTTTCCTTTTAGTTTAGATGCTGTGGAAAGTGAAAAAACAAAAGACTATAAACCAGGGACTTAACTTACAGAGAGTTACCTAACATAACTGGCACCGTTAATATCAAAATTGCTGCCAGTAGAGCTGTTACATTTTCCTGAAAGTAAGAAACTGATCATCTCAGCGATCTCTATAGGCTCTGCAGCCCGACCTAAGGGGATTTCCTCAAGCATATGCTCGTTTCCAGGCTCATAGGCCACAGCGGCCATATCTGTTTTAACCCACCCAGGAGAGATAGAGAAAGCATAAATGTCCTCCGCAGCATAAGCACGAGCTATTGTGCGTGTAAGGGCTATGACAGCGCCTTTACTGGCTGCATAATGCCAATAATCAGGACCGTCTCCTCTGAAGGCTGCACGACTAGCAATATTGATAATATGGCCAGGCGTCTGCCTTTCTTGAAGATATTGTACGGTCTGTTTGCAAAGATCAGCGACAGCTTGCACATTAACTTGCATGGTTTGTTGCCAGTCACTGTGCCATTGGCTGGTCTCTGCCGTGAGGGGCGTTTCAGACATGATTCCGGCATTGTTAACAATACCATCTAAGTAGGGTGAGAAGGCAAGGGCACTTTGAAACAGTGTAAAAGCAGAACAGGGAGACGTTAAATCAGCCTGAACTGCTAGTATTCTATCTCTGCCATACTCTTGAGAAAAGCTTTCTAATGCTCCTGGTTTTGTAGAATAACTGCCAATAACAGTGGCACCTTGATTTAGAAGGCAGGAAGCTGTGGCTGCACCGATTCCTCTAGACGCACCAGTTACAAGAAATGTTTTTCCTGAATGGAGCACAGTCATTCTGCCGGATCTTTCATCGGAGGGTTTTGATCGTAGGAAGCCTCATGCGCGTCCGCCCATTCAGCCTTAATCATCTCACTTGTTTTTCTACTGCCATCTGGGGTCCAGCCCGGCGGCCCCACTAAAAACATGAGTTTATTTTTTAGCCCTTTTGCTGACCACATGTCTTGAATAATGCCGATCCATTCATGGAATGCGACCCGAAGGGGATTAAAGGTGCCAAGGTCTTGTACTAGGCCATATTCTACTGGCTCAGACTCAATTTCAGGGACGAACGAGCCATGTATTTTGTCCCACAGAATGAAGACACCGGCATAATTAGCATCCAGATAGCGTGGATTTTTGCCGTGATGCACACGGTGATGGCTGGGCGTATTCATAATTGCTTCGAACCATTTAGGCATTTTATCAATGGCTTCGGTGTGAATCCAGAATTGATATATTAAATTTAGCCCGCCCACAAAGAGTATAATTTCAGGATGAATGCCTAAAATAACTAATGGTATGGCAAGTAAAAATCCGGGTGTCCATCGTCCTGTCCATGTTTGTCTTAGGGCCGTAGAAAGGTTATAATGTTGGCTTGAATGATGTATAACATGAGCCGCCCACATCCAGCGTATCCGATGGCCAAATCTGTGAAGCCAATAATATTTATAATCATCGACCACAAAAGCAAAGGCGAATACCCATAGGTTTGTTCCCAGATCAAAAAGGCGGTAATTATCCCAGACGTAAAACATCGAAAAGGCAAGTGTACCAAGCCATAAACTTGTGTTGCCTAACCCCATTAAAAGGCTAGTCAGTGTGTCTCTGCCTTCAAATTTTACTTTGCCTGTTTTCCAGCCATAGAGCATTTCAGCAAGGACAAAGAGAACAAAGGCAGGAACGGCTAAGACTGTAGGGTCAGGTAACTTATCAAGCGCCATAATTTTAACTTTCCTCAGAATGAATTGAACCATCAGCGCTCAAAACGTGCGGATGATCCAAACGGTTGATAAGTAAAGAGCGTATTTTTCCTATGTCATGATCGCTGAAGGGGGCTTTCATTGTGGGAAAAGTATAACTCTCTGTCATAAGCGTAATTACCTGTCCTTCAATGATAACTTGGCTCTCCTTTACTTGATCTAGAGAATGCATCGCAAAGTGATCTCCAAGCATTTTAAGAATGATGAGGGCTTCAGACTCTTTGTTAAAGAGCAAAGCGTAATGACCGTTTTCGTCAATAAAAAAGTCATACTCCTTTTGGTTCAGCTCTGGATGGATATCAATGTGTGCTAAGAGGGCCTCTGATGTGATACTTTTTGGTTTATATAGTGCTCTTGCTAGCCAAGAAAGCAGGCCGATTGCAATCAGTGATCCAAAAATTTGTTCCCATACCATTTTCTATTTCTCCCAAGACTGTTTTGACATATATATCAAAATCGTCAAGTGTCGTTTGAGCGTTGCTGTCTATTTAGGAGGATCTTATGAAGGTTTTAGTCCCTTTTCTGCTCTTTATTGCTGTATTGAGTGACTATTGTTTTGCAGAGGATCGGATTGTAATTGCCCGTAGAGGAGCGAGCGAGCTTTTTCCTGAGCATACTCTTTCTGCCTATAAAGAGGCCATAGAGCAGGGGGCAGATTTCATTGAACCTGAACTTGCACTGACTAAAGATAATATCTTTGTCGCACGCAGGCATATTTACCTCTCTACGACAACCGATGTTGCATCGCGCCCAGAATTCCAGCGCCTCAGAAAAGTAAGGCATGGACGCTCTGATTGGTTTATAGAGGATTTTACTCTCATTGAGTTAAAAAAGCTTCGCGCAGTAAACCCCGTTTCCTCTAAAGGTCAGATCCTTAAGGGAGACTATAGTATCCCCACTCTAGATGAAATTATGATTTTAGTGCGTTTAAATAACGTGCGTGGGGGGAAGGCCGGTCTTTATCCTAAAATCCTCTTTCAGAAGGTAAAGGCAGATGCGGGGATGGATGTTCAAAAGCTTGTATCTGTTGTGCGCATAATGCAGGCTGCAAATATACCTTACTTTATTCATTCTGCCCGTGCAGATTTTTTAAAGCGACTGCACCACTCTTATGTGGTTGATCACAATGAAGAAATACCCCTTATCCAATCGATTTATATGAGGAATAATGGCAGTCCTTCGCAAGATATTTCTACTCTGCCTTCGTATATAACAGGAATATCTCTTGAGAAAAATTTGCTATACACAAACACTGACAAAGGCCTGGGTTTCATAAGAAAAGTGAACCTTATGAATCTAAAAGTACATATATGGACAGTGAAAAATACCCAATTTGAAACAGCATTTAACTCAGTCGGTCATGAGTTGGTTCACCTTAAGATGCTCGGTGTCGATGGTGTCTTTGCAGACAATCCAAATACTGCTATACAATATTTTAGATAAGGATATTTTCCATGATGGATTTGTTTAAAGGCATGATCGTGGCTGCCATAGCCCTTCTTGTTATAAGACTTGCTGCAGAAGTGGTCTTTGATATGGCTGGGTTTTATTAAAAAAAAGCGCCTCAGACTATGAAGCGCTTTTCATCTGCATATTTATGCCGTTACTCAGTGTGCGATGCTTTTGGAATTTCTTTTCCAAGAGGAAAAGGTAAATCGTCTGCATTACCGGTGAATAAATCCACAACATCCTTAATATAATTGCCTAGAATGCTGGTAATGGTTGAAAGAGTTTCATTCTTCTGTTGGAAACCGAGCTCATAGACCCAATTGACAACAGCAACAATGATAAAGATGTGGGCTGCGAACATCCCCAAAAACCCAAAGATGGCAAGCATTGCTAAATCATAGAGATGTTTACCCCAATCTCTTTCAGGAATATGTCCTTTAACTTTATCAAATGCCTCATTCACTTTCTCTTTAGCTTGTGACGCATGGTCTTTTGCCGAAAAATCATGGGTGTTCTTTGATGATGTATAGGCTGAAGAGGAGCCTGTATCTTGTTTAGTCGACTCTTTTGCCGCTTGACTGATCTCTTCTTCAGGCTTTGTTTCTGTAGGCGTTTCAACAGTTTTTGCTTCAACGTCGATAATTTTTTCAGACTTTGGCGGAGACTTTTTTGCCCTCTTTTTAGGGGCAGCTTTCGTCTTTGGCTTAGGCTTATCTTCCTTCTTTTCCTCACTCATTGTCGTATCCTTTGTCAGTTTTTCTTAATTCTTATTCTTTATAATTGGGAAGTCTTAAGAAAAATACAAGGGTTCGGGCTTAAGAAAGACCCTAAAAGTGTTAGATATTAACGTTTTGAGGAAGAATTAGAGGATAAAATCAGCTTTTTGTCCAGGGGATATCGCCTTTAACCAACTGGGTTGCAGCCTCAATGTTTAAAGGCTTGGAATAAAAGTAGCCTTGTGCATTCGTGACATTTAACTCATGGACTAGATCAACATGGACTTGTGTTTCCAAGCCTTCTGCAACCAGATATAATCCCATTTTATGGCCAAACTTAGCGATCAAATTTAGAATTTCATATTTTTGAGATCCATGCTCTAGATCATCAATGAAACTCCGATCAATCTTGATGCAGTCAATTGGAAACTGATGAAGATAGTTTAAAGAAGAATAGCCTGTCCCAAAGTCATCGAGAGCTACTTTAACACCTTTTTGCCTCAAGTTATCAAGAGTGTGGGCGATTTGTGCTGGATTGTTAATAATAGCGCTCTCTGTCAGTTCGACTGTTAACAATTCAGGATTTGTCTTATAACGATCAAGTGCAACAGTGACAGCTTCGTATATATTGTCGCGGGCAAACTGAATGCCTGACACATTCACATTGACACTCAGTGAATCCTTATTTCCCCTAAGGTCATCCCATTCTTTAATCTGAGAGCAAACTTTATCAAGCGCCCACCTTCCAAGATCGACAATAATGCTTGTTTCTTCAGCAATCGGAATAAATTCTGCAGGAGAGACAAAGCCTCTTTCTTTGTGATTCCAGCGAGCAAGGGCCTCAAAGCCTTTCAGGCTATTATCCTTCATATTTATAATCGGTTGATAGTGAAGCTCTAATTCATCACGCTCCACGGCTCTACGGAGCTCTGTTTCCAAATGGAAGCGAGAGCGGGAATTATCGAATGTTGTCCTGACATGATGTTTACTGCAAGCTTTTCCACTTTCTTTGGCAGCATGCATTGCATAGTCAGCATCTCTGATAAGATCCTCTGGATGAATAGGACTATCGAAAGTGGTGGCGATACCAATGGAAACAGAGGTAAATACTTCATTTCCGTCTAAGTCATAAGGCAATTTCATCGCTGTATGAATACGTGAAGCAATCATGTTAACTTCTTGTATATCAACGCAATTTGGTACTAGAATCGCAAATTCGTCTCCGGAAAGTCTTGCCAAAATGTCAGAGGCTCGTATACAGCGTCTAAGAGTTGCTGCCATAGAGACTAAAAATCGATCTCCTGCTGAGTGGCCAAAAGTTTCATTAATTTGTTGAAATCGATCAATATTAACGATCAACACAGCGCAAGCCAATGTATTGCTGCTGCGGATACAATCAGATACAGCTTCTTCAAGCTTTGATCTGAACAAAACTCTGTTTGGCAAACCGGTTAAACTATCATGGAAAGCATGATGTAGAAGGTTTCGTTCTGCTAGTTTTTCGGCCGTTTGATCTTCTAGAGTGCAAACCACTTGATAGACACTGCCATTATGATCAATCAGAGGAAAAAGATTAGAAGATAAATGTCTCTCGATGGAACCTTGCGAAATACTCCAGTCAATGCTGTGTTCTAATTTAGTATGGAATACATCTTTTATTTGATCTTGAAGTAATTGATGATCTTGGTCTTGCCATGTTAACTCTAAAGGGCAGGGCAATTTAGCATTCTCAGGAGTATGAAAGAGGTCTCTTGCAAAATCATTCATAAATAGTGCGTCAAGAGTTCGATCGTCTTTTTGGCTGCAGACAAGGACACCTATCGGTAATTTTTCAATGACAGCACTGGTATTTACGATACGCGACGGATATACCATGCCTTTGTTAGCAAGGGACATTGATGATATTTTTGACGGTCCTGTATCTGTCATATCTCTCTCATATAAAACTCGATCGGTTAACCATACCATCTAATAGGGTTATGAAAAGAAGAAAAAGGGCTTCTCTTTAAAAAATTACGGATAAGGAAAGCAAAAAAAGAGAGGAAGGGAAAACCTTCCTCTAGGTATTCTATCCACCGGGACGGGTTTGGTAGATAGAAGAACTGTAATGTCACTCATGCAGTTCATAGACAGTAGTGACTTAATTCTTTGCGAGGCTGGAAAGATAAAAGTAAGGGAGCGTGCGTGTTTCTACTAAATTGTATTAAACAATGTGCCCATTTCGAAAATACCAGTGTTGTAATAAAGAGGCTAAAAGCCATCCTCAACACAAATATACACGCTCTTTACGCAGCTAGTGACAACCCCCTTGGTTTGTATCCGTTTGCGAAACCTTACCTTCATGTCAGATTTAGTTGTGCCGCACACCTCTTGAGAAGTGATGGGTACAGAATAAATGTACAATATATAGTACATACCAGCCTCTGACACACTAAGTCTATGAAGAGACGAGTTTTAAGACAAGTATTTTTTTTTAGATTATGATGATAAATATTGTTGACTGAGAGTGACGAAATCTCGAATCGCGGGGAACCCTGAGAGTCGCACTAAATCAATGAAAGATAAAAAAAATCAAAGATAGATTGAGAGACTTAGAATTACTTCAATTAAGAATATTCTGGATATGAATCAAACTCTTTGCACAATTCATCAGCTATGCTATAGGATGCCTAGAGTAAGCGGTAGGACACTACTGTCCTGAGTTAATTGTTTGAATGGATGCTTTCGATGACTGGAATTCTTGGTAAAATTTTTGGGTCTCCGATCTTTACATGGTGGAACAGTGCTACATTTGGCACACGGTTGTTCACTGCGACAAAGGGAACCAAAGTTGGCTCTGATGATCAGGGAAATATTTATTATCAAGAGAAAAAAGGAAAGCGTCGTTGGGTCATTTATAAAAATGGTCCCGTAGAAGCTAGCCGTGTCCCTGCTGACTGGCATGGATGGCTGCACTATACAATGGATACACCGCCAACTGAACAACCGCTTCCTACGAAAGAGTGGGAAAAAGAACACAAGCCGACCCTCACTGGGACTGAAGAGGCATACAGCCCGATTGTTAAGGGGGCCAGAGCGGCGACCACAAGCGATTATGAAGCATGGAAGCCTGAATAATTTTCCATAGTTTTGACATAGTTACTTGCAAAATATATCACCCGCCATATTTTTAAGGCGGGTTTATTTTTAAAGGATAGGACGAATTCAATATGTCTGGAAATTTAGTTGAGAGCATTATTGGGGCTTTGGTTTTACTTGTAGCAGGGTGGTTTATTCTCTTTGCTTATGAGCGCACTGATATGCAAACAGGGGATGGATATGTCCTTTCCGCACAATTTTCTCGGATTGATGGCTTGTCCATTGGTAGCGATGTTCGTTTGTCGGGGATCAAAGTAGGTTCTGTTGTTTCTCAAGAGTTAGATCCTGTAACCTTTCAAGCACTGGTGACATTTTCAATCGACTCGAAAATTCAACTTCCTTTAGATACGGCAGCAGCTATATCTTCAGAAGGCATTCTTGGCGGCAGTTACCTCAGCCTAAAACCAGGTATAGAAGAAGATGTCCTTGAGACAGGGGATGTGATTACTGAAACACAGGACTCTGTTGATCTTCTTGGACTTATTGGAAAATTTATTAATTCTGATTCATCCGAGAGCAAGGATTAAGTGGTGTTCAAGTCATTAGCTATCTTTTTTACAACAGCTTCTTTTTGGGGGATGTCGGCTCAAGTTCAAGAGTTACAACAGGCTGTATCGACTGCGACGATCGAGCATAAAGCCGTTGTCCTTAGAGCCTTGGACAAGATCACAGCGCGAACTGTTGAAATTGAAGTGAGAGTTGGAACAGAATTTAAATTCGGAACTTTAAACATCAAGCCGCTTTATTGCAGAACACGGCCTCCTGAAGAACAACCAGAAACTTTCTCCTATCTTGATATCTATGATATCAACACGGATAAATCACAGCGACGTATTTTCTCTGGTTGGATGATGGCATCAAATCCTGCAATAAATGCACTGGAGCATCCGGTTTATGATATCTGGGTAATCAACTGCAAAATAGTTTCTGCAGGCGTGTCATCGTCTAACAAGTAAAAGTCAGCTTGGGTATTTTGCAGGGCATTGTTTAAGATCATCTTATAGTCGGCACGGGCCACTTCAATACACCCCATAGATTTTAAATGCTCTGTTTGAAACTGACTATCCAAGAGTGAAAAACCCCCGACTTTGAGACGCGCAACCAGATAGGCAAGGGCTACCTTGCTTGCATTTGTTTTTCTTGAAAACATACTCTCCCCAAAAAAACAGCCATTCAAGCAGACACCATACAGTCCACCCACAAGAGTTTCGCCATGCCAGCATTCTATTGAATGGGCAAATCCAGCAGCGTGAAGTTCGCAATAGAGGGCCTCAATGTCATGGCTGATCCAAGTATTTTCTCTGTCAGCCGCAGGCATTGCACACTGCTGTAAAATCGTTTGAAAACATTGATTATAGGTTATTTTGTAGAGAGATTTACGAATGAATTTTTTTAAGCTTTTAGAAAGATGAAATTGCTCCAACGGAAAAATACCGCGCTCTTCTGGATCTACCCAAAAGACCGCTTCATCTTCTCTGTCATCAGACATGGGAAAGAATCCAGAGGCATAGGCATTAAGCAAAAGGTCAAGCGTGATTTCTGATGCTAACATCGCTTGACCTTTTGCGTTCTATTTGTTTAGTCATCTGGGTTATTGTGAGCATCCAAGAATTTTTCCAACCAGTGAATATCATAATCACCAGATTGAAAATCTTTATTATGTAACAGTTCAATATGCAGAGGAATTGTTGTTTTAATACCATCAATAACATATTCTTCGAGGGACCTGAGAAGACGCATCATACAGCCATCTCTTGTATAGCCCTTTACAATGAGCTTTGCGACCATACTGTCATAGTATGGGGGGATTTTATAGCCTGAGTAAACAGCACTGTCTGCCCTTACATTCAACCCACCTGGAGCATGATACTGCGTGACCTGTCCAGGGCTCGGCATGAAGGTGAAAGGATCTTCAGCATTCACACGACATTCCATAGCATGACCGTGGAATTCTACCATGTCTTGACTATAGTGAAGCTTTTTACCAGCAGCAACACGGATTTGCTCTCTTACAAGGTCGATCCCTGTAATCATTTCTGTAACGGGATGCTCGACTTGAATGCGAGTGTTCATCTCGATAAAGAAAAACTCTCCGTCTTCATAAAGGAACTCAATTGTACCAGCGCCTTCATAGCCAAAGTTCGCCATAGCATCAGCAACGATACCGCCTACGCGCATGCGTGTTTCCATATCAATCACAGGAGAAGGGGCTTCTTCTAAGACTTTTTGGTGACGGCGTTGAAGAGAACAGTCTCTTTCGCCGAGGTGGATACAATTTTTAAATTGATCGCCAATGATTTGGAATTCGATATGGCGAGGCTTTTCTAAGAATTTTTCAATATAGACTTCTTCATTTCCAAAAGCAGCCTTCGCCTCTGTCTTACAGGTGTTAACTGCAGTAACAATGTCACTTTCGTTACGTACAATTTGCATACCGCGACCACCGCCGCCAGCAGTAGCTTTAACGATGACAGGATAGCCAATCTCTGCACCAATTCTAACAGCATCTTCATCTGTATCAACACCGCCTTCAGAACCAGGAACTACAGGAATGCCAAGTTTCTTTACGGTCTCTTTAGCTGTGATTTTATCGCCCATCATCCGGATATGTTCGGGAAGGGGGCCAATAAATTTTATGCCGTGCTCCCCACAAATTTCAGCGAAATTAGCATTTTCAGAAAGGAACCCATATCCAGGGTGTACCGCATCTGCTCCAGTCACTTCACAGGCAGCAATGATGTTGGCTACATTTAAATAACTGTCAGCACTGGCATTTGGTCCAATACAGACGGCTTCATCCGCAACTCTTACATGCATCGCATCTGAATCAGCGGTCGAGTGAACGGCAACAGTCTGGATCCCCATCTCTTTACAAGCACGGTGGATACGAAGAGCAATTTCGCCGCGATTCGCAATCAGGACTTTTTTAAACATTTGTCATCCTTTATCTTTAGGCAGTAGAGAACCACTGCATCGCAGAGAGTGTTATTCAATGATGCAAAGAACTTCGCCAAATTCAATTGGCTGTTCATTGAAGAATAAAATCTCTTTTACTGTACCTGATTTAGGAGCCGGAATTTGGTTCATCACCTTCATAGCTTCAATGATCACCAACGTATCGCCTTCTTTTACTTGATCGCCAACAGTGACGAACACGTCGCTATCAGGGCTAGGAGATGTATAGATGGTACCAACCATAGGGGACGTGACGGCTCCTGGGTGGTTTGCTGCTGAGGCTGCTGTATCAACAGCAGCTGGTGCTTCTGATGGCGCAGCAATCGGTGCCGCAGGTGCCGCAAGAGGCGCTGCAGCAGGGGCAACGCCATAATTAACACTCTGTGGTACTTCGCGTGCTACTCTGATGCGAAATCCTTCGTCTTCCACTTCGATTTCAGAGAGTGTGCTAGCATCTAAGAGTTCAGCCAGCTCGCGTATAAGATCTTTACTTTTTTCAAGTTTTGACATGTGTCCTACCCCTGTTACTGCTTTTTCAAGCGCGCAGTTACTAACGATTAAAACAATCTTCTAGATGAAGAATTGCATCTTCTTACTCTGATCCGATCTGAGATACAAGAAAATCTAACGCATATTCGTATCCCGCATCTCCAGCCCCACAAATTACCATTTTTGCAACGGCTGAAACATATGAATTGTGGCGGAATTCTTCACGGGCATGAATATTGGAAAGATGGACTTCAGCAACAGGAATTTCAACAGCCTCTAAGGCATCCCTGATAGCAACCGATGTGTGGCTATAGGCTGCAGGATTAATAATAATGCCATCTGCTTTGCCTCTTGCGGCTTGAATCCAGTCTACCATCTCGCTTTCACTATTGCTTTGTTTGAAATCGAGAGTAACGCCATACTCTTGCGCGGCTTCGGTTAAGGTATCGTGAATATCAGATAATGTAAGTGATCCATATATTTCTGGCTTTCTTGTGCCCAGCAAATTCAAATTTGGTCCGTTCAACACAAGAATATTATTCGTATTATTAGACATAAGTGACTCTATCCCTTAAATCAGTCTTGAAGGTTTATGTATAATGCCATATCTAAGATGTGAAAAGCATAATTAATTAGGAAATTTCTATGAATATTACTTTAAACGGAGATCCAAAGGAAGTGGAAGGCCCTCAGTCTTTAAACGACTTACTCCTTTCTTTGTCTTTAGACCCTAAAAAAGTAGCTGTTGAGCGTAACAGAGAGATTGTTCCTAAATCTACATTTGGCCAAGTTGATCTTCAAGACGGAGACCAATTGGAGATCGTACATTTCATAGGCGGAGGATAAAGTAATGAGTATAAAAGACACATGGACTTTGGCGGGAAAAGACTATGGTTCGCGTTTGATCGTTGGGACCGGTAAATATAAAGATTTTGAAGAAACAGCTGCAGCGGTTGAAGCTTCTGGTGCAGAAATCGTCACTGTAGCTGTTCGTCGTGTGAATGTATCAGACCCAAACCAACCGATGCTCGTTGATTATTTGGACCCAAAGAAAATTACTTATCTACCAAACACTGCCGGCTGCTTTGATGCCGATAGTGCAGTGAGAACTTTGCGCCTTGCAAGAGAGGCCGGGGGCTGGGACCTTGTAAAATTGGAAGTTTTAGGCGACCAGAAAACTCTCTACCCGAATATGCCCGCTACTTTTGAGGCTGCTGAATCTCTTATTAAAGACGGGTTTAAGGTTATGGTTTACTGTAACGATGATCCTATCGCAGCTAAACAGTTAGAAGATATGGGGTGCGTAGCTATTATGCCTCTCGGTGCACCAATTGGCTCTGGCTTGGGTATTCAAAACCCTGTTCATATTCGGTTGATCGTCGAGCAAACCTCTGTCCCTGTTCTTGTTGATGCAGGTGTTGGTACTGCGTCAGATGCTGCCGCAGGCATGGAACTGGGATGTGAAGGAATTCTAATGAATACAGCGATTGCAGAAGCTAAAGACCCAATCTTGATGGCATCGGCGATGAAGCATGCAGTTTGGGCTGGTCGTCAAGCATATCTAGCAGGCAGAATGCCAAAGAAACTTTATGCAGATCCTTCAAGCCCGCTATCAGGTCTTATTTAAAACCATTTATAGATATGAGAAAAGCCTGCCTCAAATAACTTGGGGCAGGCTTTCGTTTATTGTATGATTGAGTAAGCGTGTGTAGGCTACCGAGATTGTGCCGCTCTTGCTCGTGCGACTGTCTTTTTCATATGTTCAAAACCACGTGCACCGCTCACTATATTGGTTCCGATGATATAAGCAGGAGTCCCTGTTAAATCTAGATCATTACCAACAACAAGGGCGTTCATAATCTTTTTATCGAGAACTGAGGATTTCATATCAAGGGCAAATTGGGCCATATCTAGGCCAATTTTTTGAGCAACCGCATCAATCTTTTGTTTGGTAACATCGCCGTCTGTGGTCATCATCATATGATGGAATTCTTGAAATTTCCCTTGCTTGCCTGCAGCCATTGCCCCTAGAGCAGCAGATTTTGACCGACCACTTTTGTCATTATAATCTAAGATCGGGTAGTGTTTAAAAATCAACCGTATGTTTTTATCTTCTTTAACAAGACGCATCACTTCAGAATAATGGCGTTTACAATAACCGCAGCGATAATCAAAAAACTCAACAATGGTTACATCCCCTTTAGGATTACCAGCTTCGTTGCTCTCTCTCTCATTGTATAGAAATTCTTTATAGGTCTCAAGAATGGGGGCGAGACGCGCCAGGCGTTCTCTTTCTTGCATAAGCTGAATAGATTCGATAATAACCTCAGGGTTTTCTAGGATATATTCCCGAACAATTTTTTCAATGTCTTCTTTACTTCTATCTTGTGCTTGTACAGACAGACTCAGAAGGGCGAGAAGTAAAAGGGCAGATAGGGTATTTTTAAACACGTTCTATTCCTTTGCTTGATCAATGCAAGCTTGTTAATCAACAGGAAGGGATTTGTAAATAGTTATTCCTGAAGCACACGTCTTCGTGATGATCGGCGCTTACTGTTTCGCATCTTTTCTAAATAGGGCTGTGAAATAAGGATAATATCTTCTGCTCTTAGCCAGTCGATTGTTCCTTCGCGAAATTCTTTTTTTGCCATATTCGCATGATAATCTGCTTGTTGTAGAGCTCCCATGCTGAAAAAGCGTTCCGCAGTTGCAAGGCTTGCTTTGGGCTTATCATCAAGCGCACTATAGACTTTTGCTAAATTATACCATGCAAAAGTATTTTCATTATCAAGACGCGTAGCATCTTTCAACAAAGGCAGGGCAAGCTGTAAGTTATTCTTTTTAATAAGACCGTCTTTTCCTTCGACTGATAGGAGGGCTTGGGCATAGGCTGTTAGGATTAGAGCCTCATTCGGTGCTAACTTTGTCGCTTTCTTGAGGGGTGCAGCAGCTTCTTCTAATTTACCACTCTCAAAAAGAACTTGGCCTTTAATCTCATAAAAATAAGGATTTTCTGGTTCAATTTTAATGAGATCTTCTACCTCAGCAAGCGCCTTGTCCCATTCAAGAGCACGATGATATGCGTAGATTCGTGCATATTTTGCGGGTATGGATTGATCACTGAGGGGGTATTTTTTTAGGGTATAAAAAGGACCGTTTATATAGCCTTCAAGCTTAGCACGAATTCGAAGAAATTGATTATTCAAGTCTTGATTAGGCGGTTTGTTATAATTCTCAGAGGTCGTGACCACATATTCTAAGCGAGAAATACGATCTTGGGTTAAAGGGTGAGTTCTCATATATGGGTTTCTATTAGCGCTATAAATAAACTCTTGTTCTTGTAGTTTTTTAAAGAAAGTAATGAGGCCTTTTCCGCTGATATTATTTTTTTCAAGATAGGAGGCTCCTGCTTGGTCCGTTGTAGCTTCTTGATTACGGCTGTAGGTTAGCATGGATCCCATTGTCATTTGCTGACCCGCCATCATTGCTGCGATTCCAGCATCAGCACTGCCTGCAAGAATGGCCGCGACGCCTAAAACCATAGAGGCAATTGAATAGCCAGAAGCTTTACCAAAGGCTTCGCGCGTTCTAACAGAATGCCCGCCCGAAATATGACCTGTCTCGTGGGCCATCACGCCAAAAAGCTCATCCACATTATCCATGCGCATTAGCAGGCCGGAATGAAAGAATATGTTCTGGCCTCCTGTAACAAATGCGTTAATGGACTTATCATTAACCAAATAAATATTGATGTTTTCTGGAGTGAGTCTCGCGGCCTGAAAAATTGGTGTGCCAATCCGTCTAAGGAAAGCTTCGGTTTCGGCATCTCTTAGGATCGATAGGCCTTGCGCCTTTACAGACAATGACATTGATGTAGTGGCTAGAGCAATCACAAATAAAATGGCAATAGCTTTGGTTAGATATAATTTCATTCTCAATCCTATTCTATATACCCTGAGGCTAACCCCTCTTTGATGAACGGTCAATGAACATTAACTATCCTTTAGTTTATAAAAAAAGAGGCGAAAATTCGCCTCTTTTATAAAGATTATTCTGAGTTAGGCCTAGCCGAATGTTCTCTGCCACCACCCTTTACGTTTTGGCTGGTTAGGATCTGCAGGTTCCTGAGGAGCTTGTGTATCCTGAGGTTTCTGTGGATCAGAGCTTGTCTTTTTTTCAGACCCTTCTTGCTTTTTTGAAGCTCGTCTAGAAGGTTTTCTTTCAGATTTTTCAGATTTTTCAGAGTTCTCTGATTTTTCTGTTGTCTCAGGCGTTGAAGACCCTTCGTCTGAAGAGGCCTCTTTCTTCGCAGCAGGTTTACGGCCTCGTCTTTTTGGCTTCTCTGCTTTTGTATCCTCTTGAGATGTCTCTTTATTATCAGAAGTTTCTGAAGAGTCTTTCTCTTTTCTTGGACGGCCGCGACGGCGAGGCTTTTTCTCTGTTTCTTCAGCGCTTGCCTCAGTCACTTTTTCACCTGATTTAGGTTCTTCAGA
Source organism: Temperatibacter marinus (assembly GCF_031598375.1). NCBI lineage: Bacteria > Pseudomonadati > Pseudomonadota > Alphaproteobacteria > Kordiimonadales > Temperatibacteraceae > Temperatibacter > Temperatibacter marinus. Next base: position 2,679,437 of record NZ_CP123872.1, on the reverse strand, counting down.
ACCGGAAGTGTCTTCAGACGATTCAGATTGCTCTTGAGAGTCTTGGTCTTCTGGTTTTTCAGAACGGCGACGACGTCTTCCACCACGGCGCCCACGTCTGCGGCGAGATGACTTTTCATCAGAATTTTCATCCTCTAGATCGGGATCGTCCGATGAGTCAGCTTTATCACCACTTTCGACATCTGTCGGCACGGACTCTTTTGTTTCTGAAGAATCATTATCGTCCTCTTGATCTCTAGACTTGCGACGACGGCGGCGACGACGTCTCTTTGGTTTATCATCCGAAGAATCGGACTTATCTGAGGCATCAGATGCATTCTCAGTTTCACCCGCATCAGATGCTTTTACTTCTGCTGTCTCAGTGGTGTCATCCGGGCTATCAAACGATACTGGCGAAACCATTTCATCAGCAGTCACAGTTGGTTTTTCACCAGTTTTAATGGCTTCCCGTTCAATTTCAATTTGGCTCGGGCCAAAATCTGTACGAGATAACAACTCAATTCTAAATTTATACAAGAACTCCAAATCAAGAAGTTGGCGACGCTTATTGTTTAGAATATAAGCGGCTACCTCATGATGGAGAGAAGCTCTAATAATAGAAGATCGACTTCTAATGCCTTCTTCTTCTAGTTCTCTCAAGACCGTTAAAGCTGCGGATTCCACAGTAGGTACAACACCGCTTCCTTTACAGTGTGCGCATTCGTGCATAGCAGCTTCAAGAAGATTAGGGCGCAGCCGTTGACGAGACATTTCCATTAAGCCAAAGCTAGAAATCTTACCGACTTGGATACGCGCACGGTCATTTTTAAGGACTTCTTTCATTCTACGTTCGACTGATCTGATATTATTTCTGTCTTCCATATCAATAAAATCAATCACCACAAGACCGGCCATGTCTCTCAGTCTTAATTGACGCGCAACTTCTTCAGCGGCTTCCAAGTTTGTATTGATTGCAGTTTGTTCAATACTACTTTCTTTGGTTGCTCGACCAGAGTTTACATCAATAGAAATTAAGGCTTCAGTTGGATTAATAACAACATATCCACCAGATTTAAGCTGAACAACGGGATCATACATGCTCGCAAGCTGGCCTTCTACCTGATAGCGGTGGAAGAGGGGGATGCGATTGTTATAATGCTTAATTTTTGATGCATGGCTAGGCATGAGCATCTTCATAAAGTCTTTTGCCTGACGATAGCCGCGACCTTCGACTAAGATTTCATCAATTTCTTTGTTGTATAGGTCGCGAATGGCACGTTTAATCAAATTGCCTTCTTCGTAAATGAGTGCAGGAGCCGTGCTTTTGAGTGTGAGATCGCGTATAGCATTCCACATTCTCAGCATATAATCATAGTCACGTTTAATCTCAACTTTGGTTCTCTTCATACCAGCTGTTCGAACAATTAAGCCCATATCGTGGGGCATGTTCAGACTGCTAATAATACCTTTAAGGCGGCGACGGTCTGCATGAGAAGAAATTTTACGGCTAATGCCGCCAGAATGAGTGCTATTTGGCATCAAAACGCAGAAACGGCCTGCAAGAGACAAGTAGGTTGTTAGCGCAGCCCCTTTGTTGCCACGCTCTTCTTTAACGACTTGAATTAAGAGGACTTGGCGACGTTTTATAACTTCTTGAATTTTATATCGACGCTTAACAGTTCTCAGGAAATAGCGGCGTTTGCGAAGTTCACGTGCTTCATCTTCATCAAGAGCTGCTTGCTCAGGAGTATCCTCATTTTCATTGATACTTTCAGTTTCAGTGTCCGTCTCAACTTCTTCTAGAGAGGCGCCTTCATGTTCAATTTCTTCAATTGATTGGTCATCATCTTCGACTTCACGAATGGAGGAGGAGAGGTCTTCTTTTTCATCATCAGGTGAATCACTATCATTTGTTTCTTCGTTGACCACATCCTCAGTAATCACCTCTGATTCAAGGACTGCATCATCACTGGTGTCTTCGCCAATGGTTTTGTTGTCATCATTTTCCTCTGCTGAAGTTTCGCTCTCAGCAGTGTTTGGCGTCTCAGGTAACGCTTCAGAGGACTCTTCAGAATTTTTTGCTTCTGTTTGTTCCTCTGTGCTTTCTTCAGTTTTTTCTGGAGCTGCCTTTTTCCGAGGTTTTCTTGGGCGTCTTGGTTTTCTTGCCTTCTTTTCAGTCTGTTCAGCAGGCGTGTCACCATCACCTGTTTCAACGGCCTCAGCAGTTTTAGCAGATTCTTCAATAAGATCCATGTCGTCGGATGCAGAGGACGCCTCTATTACATCTGCACCTTCTTCTACAATAGGGTTATCATCTGTAGGCTCTTGACGTTTTCTTGAATTACGTGAAGATCTGCGAGGCCTTTGTTTCTTGGGCCTTGTTTTCTCTTTTGGCGCATCATCAAAATCCTCATCCTCATCCTCATCAAAATCAGAGGCTGTGTCGGCATATTCTTCGCCTTCAGCTAAGAGCGCTTCTCTGTCTTCTGCTGGAATTTGATAATAATCTGGGTGTATCTCGCTAAAGGCTAGAAAACCATGCCTGTTTCCGCCGTATTCGACGAAACATGCTTGAAGCGACGGTTCTACACGTGTGACGCGGGCAAGGTAAATATTACCTTTAAGCTGTTTTTTAGCGACTGATTCGTAATCAAAGTCCTCTACACGGCTTCCCTTAACAACGGCAACACGTGTCTCTTCCGAGTGACGTGTGTCGATAAGCATTCTTGTTGACATAAAAATTTACTCCAATGATTGTTTCGCGCTTGATCACTGCAGCTGCTAATCGTTTGATTGACGGTGAGCTTAGGGCAGGAGCGCTGAAACATTTTGTTTGTGATTTTAGAAAATCGGTGGATAGAAAACCAGTCATCAGAAAAAGCAATGGTGCTCAAATCCATAGGAGCATTACTAGCTTTAATGATGGTGGATAGAATTTTGTTGGATGAAATGAATTTAGAAAATACAAGAATTGTCGCACCTAGCGAGGTGAAAATCTCGACTATGGACGCATTTAGATTGGCAAGTGCCTCTAAAATATTATTCTTCATTGTATTATCCTTATGCTGACATCATAGGAATTCTGTTTCTTTACACCCATTCTTGATTGTTTTTTTTCAAGGGTGGGGGCTAAGTAGGCCTCCAGGGACAGAATTAATTCTATAATATCAGATGATCCGATGTAGAAAATTTACTCATCAAATCAAAAATTCATTGATCGCACCATAGAGCCATTAGAAATTAAAAACAAATGAAATATTATCCAAACCTATAAAATAATTGTGATTTTAGGATTTGGGCATATTTTAGTCATAAATATGAACTTTAGATAGAAAGGTCTTCATTGCTGCCTTGCATGAAGGCGCAATGTTTTATACAAGATGATACTGGTTAATTAGGGTTGGGACTTGGACTTACTATGCACAGACTAATGATTTTCTGTTTTGCCCTCTGTTGGATGAGTTTTGAGAGTATTGCAGACACGACCATTAATGGTGTCCGTTTTGGATCTCTTTCAAATGGTCAAAGTAGAATTGTGTTAGATTTGTCTGGCAAAATCACTCCAACGCTCACGTTGCTCTCCGATCCTTATCGCGTTGTTGTTGATATTCCTGATAGCAAGTGGGGCTCTCGGCCCGTTCCCAAAGCAAGTGGGATCATCTCGAGGCTTCGACATAACGTCTATAGGCCCAGTGTCTATAGAATTGTACTTGATCTGAATAAAGCAGGCATTGTAGCCAATCATTTCTATTTAGCTCCTATAAATGGTTATGGCCATCGATATGTCATTGATGTTCGGCCCACGTCTCGGTCAAATTTCTTAGCAACTTCAAAAAAAATGCAAACAGCGGTCGCTACAAAAGCCCCTCCAAAACCTAAGAAGGTTAAGCGAAAACGAACGGGGAAGAAGATCATTGTATTAGACCCAGGTCACGGGGGAAGAGATCCAGGTACTCTGGGGCGATATGGTTCTCACGAAGCTGTGTTGACTTTAAAAATTGCCAACGAACTTAAAACTCAACTAGAAAAAACAGGCCGCTACAAAGTGTACTTAACACGTTATTCTAACGTTCAGTTACATCGGAATAAATCCCGTGATCTTAGAATGCGCTATGAAGTCGCTAAAAAGCGAGATGCTGATCTTTTTATCTCTATCCACGTTGATGCCGTTGATAATACTAAAACTCGTGGGGGGTCTGTCTATAGCTTGTCTGAACGGGCCTCAGATAAAGAAGCAGCACGATTGGTTGCAAAAGAGAATAGGGAAGATATTCTAACAGGTGTTGATTTGGAGGGGCATGACAAGCAAGTCTCTAATATTCTAATTGAGCTTGCTCAAAGAGAAACTCTGAACAATTCAGCACAGTTTGCAGAGGTTCTTGTGCGTGAAATGCGCAAAAAGGTTAAGATGCTCAAAACCGGTCATCGATACGGCCCTCTAATGGTTTTGAAAGCACCCGATATCCCATCCGTTCTGATAGAAACGGGCTATCAAACTAATCGGCAAGATGCAAAGTTATTAAACAGCAAATGGGGACAACGACAATTGGCGTCAGGTATTAAGAGCGGTATTGAGATGTATTTCCGCACCAATAAAACAGCGATGGCGAATTAAAGATGATCCTGTTCGAATGTTGCCTAACTGTTGCACTGTCCCAAAAAGTACCTGAGTGAGAGGGCGAGAGAACAATAAACACTTGCTTTTCTCTAGGAATGCCATATCAGCGACACAATTAATTGTCACTACTCTCTAGTAAGTTACATAGTGAATGAGCGATGACGGAAACCGAAAAATTAGAGACTTCAATGGAAACACAGAAAGGGACGCCTAAACCGGCGAAAAGAGCCCTCTGGTTTCGTATGATATTATGGTCATTTTGGCTTGGTCTTACCGGAACGACGGTCGCTGTGGTTGGTATCATCAGCCTGCTATTATACTATAGAAATGATCTTCCAGATTATCGACAGCTTGCCGACTATGAACCTTCTGTTGCGACACGAGTTCATGCAGGTGATGGCAGTATGATTGCAGAATTTGCCACAGAGAAACGCCTGTTCGTACCGATTAACGCCATTCCAGAACCTCTTATCCAAGCATTCCTTGCGGCAGAGGATAAGAATTTTTATACGCATTCTGGCTTAGATTATATGGGCATGGTGCGTGCGAATATCCGTAATGTCTATAACCTCATGAAGGGCAGAGCCCTTGCCGGAGGCTCCACGATCTCTCAACAGGTCGCTAAAAACTTTCTTCTAACCCTTGATCAGCGCCTAGATCGTAAAATGAAGGAAATTATTCTTACCCTCAGAATCGAGAAAGCTTATACTAAGGATCGTATTTTAGAGCTTTATCTCAATGAGATTTATTTTGGTAATGGATCTTACGGTGTAGCTTCTGCGGCCTTGAATTACTTTGATAAGGCATTGAATCAACTCACTTTAGCAGAGCGAGCCTATCTTGCCGCCGTTATTAAAGGCCCAAGTAATTATCATCCTTTACGGAATAATGAACGAGGGATTGCTCGCCGAAATTGGGTCTTGAGCAGAATGCGTGTCCTGAATTATATTTCCGAAGATGAATATAGAATGGCGGCAAAAGAGCCCCTTATTATGACCAGGCCTAGTGGTGCTACAACCTTTAAAGCTGACTATTACGAGGAAGAAGTTCGGCGCCAAATCAAAGGGTTCTACGGCGATAAGAAGCTTTATCAAGGAGGCCTCTCAGTACGTACAGCATTAGAGCCAAAATTACAGGCAATTGCAGAACAATCTTTGAGGAGTGGGCTTGTAAATTATGACAGAAGACATGGCTGGAGAGGACCTCTCTTGACAATTAGCGTTGAAGGGGATTGGCCTCAACGATTAAAAAATTATAGTAAGCCTCTCGGTATGCCAAGTTGGGAAAATGCTCTGGTCCATGAAGTGAGAGAAGATGGCGTAATTATTGGTCTCATCGATGGGCGGTATGGTTTTATCCCGATGAAGGAAATTGAATGGGCACGGCCCTGGTTACCCCGGGAGCGAGTAGGCCGAAAACCAACTCATCCTGGCCAAGTTGTGGCCATAGGGAATGTGATTGCTGTTCATAAATTAGCGTCACCCGCACTCCGAAAAGAAAGCTTCATTGCGCCTGACGGGGGCCTCATTGAGCTATTCCCACAATATAGTCTGCAGCAAGTTCCCGATGTGGAAGGGGCCTTAGTGGCTATGGATCCTCATACGGGTCGTGTTTTAGCACTCGTTGGAGGGTATGATTACAAATCCAGCCAATATAATCGAGCTACTCAGGCTAAAAGACAACCAGGCTCTGCTTTTAAACCCTTTGTATATGGCGCTGCATTAGAGCAAGATTTTACGCCTTCAAGCCTAGTTTTAGATGCCCCTTTTGTCATTGATCAGGGAGAAGGCCGTGGTAAATGGAAACCACGGAATAGTTCAAATAAATTCTATGGCCCGAGCACGCTTCGACTTGGTATAGAAAAATCTCGGAATTTAATGACTGTTCGCTTAGCACAGCATTTAGGCATGAGAAATGTCATTAATTATGCTCAGAAATTTGATTTAGCAGATAATCTCGAACCAACTCTGGCAGGATCTTTAGGAGCAGGCGAGGTGACTTTAATTGATCTTACAGCCGCCTACGGCACTCTTGTAAACGGAGGGCATAAGATTTCGCCAATCATGATTGATCGAATACAAGACAGGCGCGGCCGTACAATTTATCCTTATTTGAATGAGGATGAAAAATTAAACCAATGTCCTGGATGTAATTTCGGATGGGAACTCAGTCAAAGAGAACCTAATTTGCCAGAAAAAAGAGAGCGCGTTATTGACGGATTGACGTCCTATCAGCTTGTTTCAATGATGGAAGGGGTTGCCACACGAGGAACTGCCAGAAGCTTGAAATGGCGGGTTCCTAACCAATCCATAGGGGGGAAGACAGGGACTACCAATAGGGCAGCAGACCTCTGGTTCGTTGGGTTTTCTGCAGATTTGGTTGTGGGTGTTTTCGTTGGATTTGATCGCCCTCGCTCATTAGGGGAGATTGAAGAAGGGTCGACAGTGCCAGTTCCTATTTTTGCTGATTTTATGAAAAAAGCGCTTGAGGGCAAACCAGCTGTGCCACTTAGAATTCCGTCCGGCATTCATTTAGTGCGAGTTGATTCTAAGACAGGACAACCAGCAGGTTTTAACGACAAGAATGTTATCTGGGAAGCTTTTAAACCTGGCACAGAACCTCGCCTAGGGAAAACCGTAGTTCTTGATGGTGCTGTAACAGCTTCTAAAGAGAAAAAAGTGAAAAAAGGCACAGGCGGCATATACTAGTCTGGACTTTTTACTTTGTGCTGCTTATGACTGGTTTTGACTTTATTTATCCATAAAAGGAAATGTTTATGCGTGCGGAAGCTCAAGCAACCGTTGATAACCTTCAGCAGTCCCTTGCTCTGCTGAGGAGGTATCTTTGACTGGGATCAGGCTCTCTTAAAATTAGAAGAATTAAATGCTCTTGCCGAAGACCCAGATCTTTGGAATGACCCCAGTAATGCTCAAAAATTAATGCGAGAAAGAACTCGTCTCGACGATAGTATTACTGCCGTAAAAGATATCGAGCAGGAATTAGATGATACTTTGGAAATATTAGAACTTGCGGAAATAGACGGCGATGAGGAAATGGCCCTAGAAGCAGAAGAAGGGTTATCTTCGCTTGCAGCGAGTACTAAAGAAGCTGAAATGAAGGCGATGATGAGCGGAGATGCTGATGCTAATCATACCTATATAGAGATTAATGCGGGCGCCGGGGGCACAGAAAGTTGTGACTGGGCCAGTATGTTGCTTCGTATGTATAGTCGTTGGGCTGAGAAAAAGGGATATAAAGTTGAAACTGTACAGGTAACTGCAGGAGATGAAGCAGGCATTAAATCAGCCACACTTCTGATCAAAGGAGAGGATGCCTACGGCTGGATGAAAACTGAATCAGGGGTTCATCGGCTTGTGCGGATTAGTCCGTTTGATAGTAATGCCCGCCGTCATACAAGTTTCTCTTCTGTATGGGTGTATCCTGTGATCGACGATAGTATCGATATTGAAGTGAATGAATCTGAGCTTAGAATTGATACATATCGGGCTTCTGGCGCAGGGGGGCAGCACGTGAATACAACAGATTCTGCGGTCCGTATCACGCACCAACCTAGCGGTATCGTTGTACAATGTCAGAATGATCGGTCTCAACATAAGAATAAAGCAACAGCCATGAAGATGTTGAAGGCCCGGCTTTATGAAGCTGAATTACGTCGGCGTGAAGAAGAAGCAAATGTGAGCAATGCGAATAAAACTGATATTGGGTGGGGGCATCAAATTAGATCTTATGTGTTGCAACCCTATCAGATGGTAAAAGATCTTCGTACAGGAGAAGAAAGTACCAATTCTGGTGCTGTTCTAGACGGCGCACTTGATAATTTTATGATGGCTGCGTTGGCTGCTCGGATTACCGGCGAGACAAAAAGTGTCGAAGATGTAGAATAAAAAAAAGCCCGCTCACAGCGGGCTTTTTAACAGCTATAGTCCGCTTTTTATTCAGCCGCTTCAGACTCTTTTTTCTTAACAAAAGCAGGCACTGCGGAGGTTTCGTCCCCAGCCTTTTTGATCGGATTATCTGAATGGGAAAAATGTCCAGTAATTTGGGCTCCCGATTCAACAGATAAATTTTCGTGAAAGACGTCGCCTTCTACCAATGCAGATTTTTCTAGCCTTACTTTACGAGCGCGAATTTCGCCTTTAACAGAGCCACGTATCGTGACACTATCCGCTTCGATAATGCCTTTAATAGAGCCTGTTTCGCCCATAACAACACTGCCACATGTTAGATCGCCTTTGATATTGCCTTCAAGTTGGATCTCGCCTTTGGTTGAGATGTTGCCTTCAATGACAACATCGGCTGCTATAATAGAGGGTGTAGAAGTAGTCATTGATTTACCTTGTGATTTTTTAACACGTGCCGTGGTTTTAGCGTCCACTGAACTCGGTTGGTTTTTGTTTTCTTTGTTTGATTTTTTGAACATTTTTTTCTGCCCTTATATAAGGAAGCGGGTTTTGTATCTTATTGTTAAACCAAACCTCGTAGTGAAGGTGTGATGATGTTGATCTTCCAGTGCTTCCCATATCGCCTATATGATGACCAGCCTCAACTGTGTCACCTACTTTTACTCTTAACTTACGCATGTGGCCATATCGTGTCCTAAAACCATTTCCATGATCGATTTCGATCATACGTCCATAAACGCCGTAATATCCTGCTTTGAGAATTTTGCCCTGAGCCCCTGAAAAAATCTTGGTTCCTGGCCATCCTGCAAGATCCAACGCCTTGTGGCCTTCCCAAACTTTTTTGATCGGATGAAACCGTTTCCCATATTTACTAGAAATATAATATTTTTCTGCAGGGTCGTGGGTGGGAACACTGTCCAGAGCATGCTGCATTAAGTCATACTGATGAGAAATTGCCATTAAGCTCTCAAAGTTTTCCCGGTCAGCCTTATTGAATAATTCATTAGCATTAACAGGGATAGAGGGACCGCCCATGCCTGTGGTTTTGGTGGCAGCTTTGATCAAATGGTCTGATGTAACCTTTGTTTTCGCAAACACTGTGTCCACTTGATTAAATTCTTGTTTATAGTTTTCAATCATTTGTGTAACAGAGGCTTTCTGACGCTCTTCTAGCAGCGCTAGGCGGAAGAGTAATTTTTTCCGGCGCGATTTATTTGCTTCAAGCGGTGTCACGGGTCGAATTTCGGCAGCGTGAACTGGGTCTGTTTTTAGAATGCCATTCAAGAAGCTAGAAGGTCCATCCTCTGCTTGCTTTGATTTCTCTTCTTTAGGAGAGGCGTCTTTGTCTTGTTTAGCATCTATAGGTAAATTGGCTTCTGTAAGAGTAGGGTTCTCAAGGCCGATAACATTTTCCAGTAACTTTTGTCTTTCTTCAAGGTTTTTAGCCCGTTTTTCTATTTCTTTTTCAAGAATTGAAAAGTCACCCGATAATTCTTGATACCGGCCAGAAATAGCCGCCATCTCTTGTTCTTTTTCAAATAATTTATCTTCACTGGTAAGATAGGCAAGGGTGAAACCAACGCCCCAAAGGACTGTCCCTAGGGCAACGGATGCCATAAACATCTGAGTATAGGATCCAAAAGTAACAAAACGAACACGCCCTTCACTGCGCAGAAACAATTGCCGCTCAGGAAAGTACTTACGTTTAAAGCCTTTAAAACGGCTTATTATGGTTATTTTATCTGTCAAACCATACCCACTTTTATGTCGCAACTCACTAACTCTATAAGATTTTACTTAATTTCGAGTTAATCTATCTGTCTGTTTGTATCCCAAAAAAGAAAAAATCGGTCAAGGGAAACCTATAAATAATCTACGAAAGACAAAGAAGAATCAGGGTTTCCCGATTCTATGTTGCATGAAAGAGACAATATCGTGGGTCGTGAGCTTTATATTAAGTCGGCGAGAGGGTCGTACCAATCGTGAGGAAGGTTGGCTCTTGTTCGCGCATCGACATTGAAAGGGCGCTTCAATAATCCTTTAAAATAGGTTTTTACTAAATCCTGATACCATGCCTTATGATCTTTATTTTCTTTTTCACATAAATAACGAAACCAGACTGTCCCCGCTTCTACATGAGACACTTCATCCGTATAGATCTGCTCAAGAATATCTGCTGAAAGTGGGTCTTGAAAATGACGAAATCTTTCAACCATAGACGGTGTTACATCTAAACCTCTTGCTTCAAGAACCATGGGAACGATTGCCAGCCGTGCTGCCAAATCATGGGCAGTGGCCATACTAGATTCCCATAGACCATCATGAGCCGGTAGGGCTCCGTAAAAACTATTAAAATAACAAAGGCGGTCATTGATCATTGTAAAGTGACGCGCTTCATCATCGGCTACTTTTAGCCAATCATCAGTGAAGGCTTTCGGCATTAGATGGCCAAACCTTCCAACAATATCTAATGCGAGATCTATTGCGTTAAATTCTATATGCGCAACCGCATGCAAGAGGGCTATTCTATTACCTAAAGAGCCAGCCTTGCGACGTTTAGGCATTTGCGAGGGGGACAATAGGGTAGGCTGATCGGGCCTTCCAGGGCGCTTTGGCGGGGATGTGGAAAAATCGAAGCTCAGCCTGTCCTTCATCCAATCAGAATAGACTTGCCGCGCCTTTTCTACCTTTTTGTCTGGTATGCTCTCTGCTAGGGCGTCACATAGTGCAAAAGAGAGGCTTTGTCTTGTCATCTTTAGATGCCTTGAGCGGCTGCTAAAACAGCGTCAACGTGACCTTTTACTCGAACTTTATCCCAGATTTGACTGATACACCCCTTTTCATCAATAAGAAAGGTAGAGCGCACGATACCCATATAGGTCTTTCCGTAGTTTTTCTTTTCTTGCCATACACCGTAGGCTTCAAGCATGGCGCCGTCTTCGTCAGATACAAGCCTAACTCCTAGGTCATTCTTTGTAATAAAATTGTCTTGACGCTTCACACTATCCTTTGAAGCCCCAATGACTGAACAACCTGTCGCTTCGAAAGTTGCAAGATTTGCAGTAAAATCAATGGCTTCTGTGGTGCAGCCAGGGGTGCTGGCTTTAGGGTAAAAGAATATAACGAGCTTTTTACCAGCATAATCCGATAGATTAATTGGTTTCCCGCCGTTTCCTGGAAGGGAAAAATCTGGTGCTTTATCACCTATGGAAAGTGTCATCTATTAAGTCCTTTATCTTCTTAAATCTGTTACAGTGACAAATAGTCCCCTATGGTATCAATGTAAACACTGTGGAGTGATTTTTGTGTGGTGAGTAGGGTGGATTCAACATCCTCAAATCTATCCACCTGACACAGCTTACAGAGAATTTCTCTCATGGCATGGGGTATTTCCTCACCACTTTTGGGGTGTATGTCCATGGAAAGTCTTACAATTGATTGAAGTGTCTGTTGCAGCCAATGTGCATGATTTAGAATTTCATAATGCTTTTCAGAGAGAAGCTCTTTTCTAAGTAATTCTTTTAAGGCCAAGTGAATTTCTGGTATAAAAATCTCTGTATTCTGGTGACCATTTTTTAGAACAAGATATTGGACGATAAATTCTAGATCTACAAGACCGCCACGGGAATGTTTTATATTCCAAATGTTTTCGCTTCCAAATTCTTTGAAGAGCATTGCACGCATTTTTTGAACGGCGTTGCGCAGTTTTTCTGGATCTCTATGAGTGCTCAATGTTCCATAAATAGTTGATAATAATGGAGATTTCATGCCTTTAGGAGCATATATTAATCGTGCCCTTGTCAGAGCCATATGCTCCCAAGTCCAAGCCGCGTCAGTATAGTAATCTTGAAACGTTTTAAGAGTAACCACAAGAGGACCTTTACTGCCACTTGGTCTCAGCCTGGTATCCACCTCAAAGAGGCGTCCTTCTGGTGTTAAAGCTTCTATAGCAGTAATAATATGCTGCCCAAGTCTGGAGAAATACTGACTGGGACTTAAAGATCTGGCACCAGAAGAGAGGGAGGTCATATCTGTAACTTTATAGAGAAATACAACATCAATATCACTTGTGAATGTTAATTCTTTGCCGCCGTATTTTCCCAAGGCAAGCATACCGATTCCACCATCAGAAAAACGACCATATTTTTTCTCGAAGTCTTGCTCTACTCTCGGGATAAGGTTTTGTATGCCAACATCGGCGACCAATGTGAGTGCAGGCCCACTTTCATGAATATCCGATAAGCCCTCTAGAATATGCACTGCGATTTGGAATTTTTTTTCATTAGTCCAACGCCTTACGGTATTCAGAATATCTTCGTAGGTTTTACAGTGATCAAGCTGAGCATTTAGGTGAGAGCTAAGCGTTTCTTTATCGGGAAGAGGGGCAAAAAAGTCAGGTTCCAATAATGCATCCCAAAGGGTTGTTTGTTTTGCGAGCATATCAGCAAGAGAAGAGGATAAACTCATCACCCGAGCAAGGAGACGGAAGAGACTTGGGTTTGCCTGTAAAAGAGAAAAAATCTGAACACCAGCGGGTAATTTGGAAATAAATTTATCAAATCGTACGAGTGCACTATATGCGTGGTTGTTTTTTGAAAATTCCTCTATGAGAAAAGGTGTGCATTCGCGCAGAATTTTGCGCGCACGGGAGGTTTGCAAGGCTTTATATTTTCCTAATTCCCAACTTTTTATGATGTCGTGGGCTGCACTAAAGTTTTCAAATTCTGCTTCTTCCAGTAAAGTGAGAACATCTAGATTTGATGCTTCCTTTTCCCCCTGAGGCTTTGGAAGTAAACTGTCATAGATTTCTGCCACAATTTTCGTATGACGTAAGATCTCTTTTTCAAAGTGGTCGATTGTGGAAAAGCCCATAAAACTAACTAAATTGGATAGGGCGTCTGTTTCCTCTGGAATTGTATGAGTTTGCTCGTCATTAACCATTTGTATTCTATGTTCTACCGATCTCAAAAACTGATAGGCTTTTGTCAGATCACTTACGAGTGACCCTTTAACCCGACCTTGATTGGCAAGAGACTCAAGGGCTTGTAGAGTTGAACGAACACGAAATTCAGGATGACGACCTCCAAAAAGCAGTTGGTTGATTTGGGCAAAAAATTCGATTTCACGAATGCCGCCTTGGCCAACTTTCACATCATATCCGTTTAAGGTTAGGCTGTGTTGCTTGAAATGGCGATTGATCTGATCCTTCATGGCAATAATATCACCCATTGCCTCGTAATCCATTGACTTGCGCCAAATCCATGAGGAGAGTTGATCCAGAAATGCCTGACCTTCCTTTAAATCACCGGCAACAGGTCGGGCTTTGATCATGGCTGACCTTTCCCAATTAAGAGCATGGGACTGATAATACGTAAGGGCTGCATCAACTGTCATTGCAATTGGGGTGGAACCAGGGTCTGGACGTAGCCTTAAATCTGTACGGAACACATAACCGTACATGGTGCGGCGATCCATAATTTCTACAACCATTTGTGTAAGTTTTATGAGGCAATCTTTAAGGCTTTTTCTACCCTTATAAGAGAGTTTTTCAGGATCGTAAAAGATTATCAAATCAATGTCAGATGAATAATTAAGCTCATAGCCCCCCATTTTGCCCATTGCTAAGGTGAAATAGCCTGAATGCTCAGCGTAAGTGAGTGACACAGGCTGACTGGCACCTTCCCAAGAAAGATCCCCCTTCTTATAGGAGACGCTGAAGGCATGGGAAACAGCAATCCCCAGAGACTTCTCAGCAAAATCCGTAAGGTGCCAAGTCACCTCATCAAGTGTCCAGTGATCATGAATATCCATGAAAGCAATTAGTAGAGAGACCTGGCTTTTCAAATCGCGTAAAATTTGACTGAGCTGGTCTTTCGTTTCCTCGGGCGGGCGCGCTGATTCGAGAGGAGCAACTAATTCAGAATAGAAATTACTCTGAGGAGACCTTACAAGTTTGATTGTAAAGTCAGGAAAACGTTTCATGATCGCAGTAAGATAAGGGCTGTGCCCAGCCAGTCGCGCAATAGCCGCATAATCTTGTTCTGCCTTAAGTTCGCCACCATTAGAGCTATTCTTAAGGAAAGCCCAGATATTATCAGCAGACTTTTGATCGTAAACAAATGTTGCTGGACTTGGCTCGCTAGTCATGACATTACCTTTTAGGTAGTGAGAAAAATGATTAACTATAACGCTAATTATTTTCAGTGGTTCGGTAAAGCAGAATATTTATGGTCAAAAAAGCAGCCTCAATATTTGCCCGCTCTATGGTGTGGTTTTCAACCATTGCTCTAGCGCTATTTCTCTTGCTGATTGCTCGCATTATTTATGCCCCTCTGGATGTGACTTTCGCTCGTGATTTTGTGAAAGAACAGGCAGCATTGATTTTGCCAGGCTGGCAAGTGAATTTTGAAAGCGCAAATATTAAGTGGGATTGGTCCCGTGTGAGACTGCAGGTCTCTGTTGAAAAGCTCTTTCTCATTGACCGTCTTGACCGTTTGAGGGCTGATTTTCCTTCTACACAATTGGATATTTCAAGATCTCTACTTTATACGGGCTCAGTGAAACTGATTAACTTTGATAGCAAGAACGTCGTCATTACCATTACAGACCTCGATGGATTTTCAGATGATTCCCAAAGATCAGTTGAGTCCAAACTTTCGCCAGATTCTAAACTATCGGAACACCATCAAGAGGCTGGTGCAACGAGAGAAGATGCGAAGATGGCGCTTCTCGGACCTAATTCATTCAAACCTCTCACAGAAGGAATGACAAGATTTTCTCGTCGTTTATTACAGCAACAGTCTCAGCTCGAAACCTTGAATGTTGATAATTTCCATCTCTTGATCAATGCTGGGGAAGCGGGTGTTCCGGTCAACATGCATTTCACCACCTTGAATGTCAGCCACCAAGACGGTCTTATAAATTTCAAAGCAGATGGGAGCACAGACCTTGGCGATTTGCCTGCAAAGCTTAGGATGACAGGTGACCTTGACCCTGAGGAAGGCGTCTTAACCACCAATGTCGGCTTAACTAATATTGTGCTTAGTGAGCTGGCAGAAAGTTTTGATCTTCCTGAAATTCTGAAAGCTATGAAGTTTCCAGTGAGCAGCGATACTGTCCTTTTGTCTTCCCTTAATAAGGGGCTGGAGCAAGCGACCATGCGGTTAGCTCTCGATGAGGGTGAAATTTATCATCCCTATCATTTTCCCGAACGCGGTAAAATTCTTGAAGGTACGCTCTCCGTAGAATTTGACCCAGAAAAATTACAGATGAAAATAACAGAAGGAGATTTTCATCTCTTTCAAGGTACGGACTTCAGAGCAAAAGCCACTGGATTATTATACTGGGAGGATGGCAACCCTATCCCTGGCTTGAAATTGAGGACGACAGCAAAGCAGGCATCAATCGAGCATGTAAAAGCTTTTTGGCCTGTTATGACCTCAAAAAGGACTGGAAAACCGCAAGCTGGCAGAACTTGGGTTGCCGATAATATTAAGAAGATTAAGGCATCAAACTTAGAGTTTCTGATAGATCGCTCACCAAACGGCATAGGGTCATTCAAAGACGGCAGTATTCTTGAGCTTCGGTTCGGTGCCATAGACACTGAAGTGAGATTCATGAAGACAATGCCCCATCTAAAGGATGTCGCGCTCACGTCTGTATTAACGCAAACAGACATTGAAATCTCACTGTTAGGTGGCCAGGTGAATGAGATGCCAGTGAAGGGCAGTCGTGCCTATATAGATTGGTCCCGAAAAACTTCCCCAGACACACTTGCAGAATTTACCATACAGTCACAGGGATCAGTTCAGGAAGTCTTTGACATTATTTCGTTGCCTCCGCTTTCGTTAACTCAGAAATTTGGCATGGATCCAAAAAGAATTAACGGGGAAACAAGCTCAACCACAACGATCACCTTACCTCTCGTGCTTAAAATACCTAAAGAAGCTATTAAAGTTAAAACCACCGCAACCATTCAAAAGGCCTCTGTCGACGAAATCCTTGGGGGAGAGGGCCTTCGGGATGGCGAACTAGAATTAACAGTGACCAATGACGATTTATTCATAGAAGGATCGGGACGATTAAACGGCCTCGATGTCAATTTTTCGTGGTTAGAAGATTTTAAGGCTTTGAGAAACTCCCCTGATGCCCTTACGTCCCGTACAGTCCTGTCTGGAGAATTCGAAGCACACGAACTGTCAGCTTTTGGGATCAATAACCTTGATGACTTCGCTGAAGGTAAAATGCCTGCTGAAGCAACTTTTCTTGGCCGTGCTTTTGCTTTTACAGAAGGGTATTTTTCTGCAGATGCAACACCCGCCACTCTTAAGTTACCCTTACTGGCCTGGAATAAGCCGATAGGGCGTGTTGCAAATATCAATGGAGCTATTCAATTCGGTGAAGACGCAATCACTCTAGCGCCTCTAGCAATCACTGGAGAAGATATTGACATTGCTATCCGTGTCGACTGGGATAAAAGGAATGCCTTTGATAGTGGAAGCTTACCGTTCAAAGCAGTGATCCATGCAAATCAATTAGACGAACATGCTCTTGTGGCATCACTTTCAAACGAAAAAGAAGGCCATCTGAGGGCTGATATTGAAGGCAGTCAAATTGACCTAAATGACCTTCTCACAGGGCGGCGCGTTGAATCTCAAGAGGGCGGAAGTGGATCAACAGGGTTTGAAACCATTGAAACTATGGTCAAAGTAGATCGGGTTTTGTTGAAAAATGGCGTTATTTTGAATGACATTCGTGCAGACCTATTGATGGATAAAGGGGATCCTGATCTTTTGTCCCTAGAAGCGATTGATAAAGACGGGTTCAAAATAACAGGAACAATTCAAGAGCGACAGACCAAGGGGAGGGGCAAAAAGCGTCGTGAGATGAATCCTATGAGCCTGAAGACTGAAAATGGGGGAGAACTTTTAAAAGGGCTTGGTATTTTCGCACATGGTCAACAGGGCCTTCTGGACTTCAATGGAGAAATTATGGGCTGGAAAGGCGCAGATTTCAATGTATCAGGCGCCTTTAAAATATCAGATATGCGGGTCGTTCGTAAAAGTGAGTTAGGACCTGAAGTGAAACATGCGGTCTTGGAAGGTATTAATGAATTTGTTGATGAGGGGGGCTTGTTAATGAAAAAAGCCCGTGGCTCTTTCACTTTTAAAGATACGATTTTGGATATCAGTAGTTTTAAAGCGAATAGTAGCAATCTGGGTATTACACTTTCTGGGCAATATGAAGATACAACGCGCCGCATTAATATGAATGGTGTTGTTGTTCCGGCCTATGGATTGAATAGTTTTCTTGGTAATATTCCTCTCGTGGGAGCGATCCTGACGGGTGGTAAAGGCAAAGGCATTTTCGGGGTAACCTATCGGCTTAAAGGGCAAGGAAGTGGTGCGAAATTTTCTGTTAATCCTCTATCTGCAGTGACACCAGGCTTTCTTCGGAATATTTTTGAAGGCAGCAAAGGGCTTGTTAAAAACGTGAAAATTGAAAAAACCCAAGAAGAGATGGCCGAAGAAGATAAAAAACTCCAAGAAGAAAAGGAAAAAAAAGATCAGATCAAATAATACCAACGAGAAAAAGCCGCTAAAATAGCAGCTTAAGATCTTTTTTTTGAAAAACCTAAGTTAGGCTTGTACGTCTACACGCTCACCGACACCAGATGAAGTATCAGAAGCTTCCGCTTCTTTCCGCTCAATTGCAGAATCATCAGCATCTTTACGGGCTGTTGCAGAGGCTTCAGAACCTGACCGACCTGCAGCATCAACCGGTGCATTAGCCGTAGCTGTGCTAGATTGAATATCCATATATTTTATCCCAATTTTAAAGGATCACCCCTGACCCTTTTCTCAGCATTTTTATACTACCATAATCTTAGGAAAATTGCTACTATTGAATTATTCCTTTGTCTACAAGGTGTTGGAGCTAAAAATTGAAAAAATCGATGAAATATAGTTTGCTTGCTTTTTTGGGGCTTCTCTTGTCTGCTTGTTCAGAGGATAGCCTCCAAAAAACAACCGAAAAAGATGCAGGTCCAGTTGCTGCACGTGCCTTGAATGAAATGGCGAGAAAAAGCCCTGAAAGCCTGATTAGGATTGCTTATGCCTTAGAGACCGCAGGGAATTATACAGAGGCGCTTGATGTGTATAACCAGGCCAAGGCGGCAGACGGTACTCTAATTCGGCCAGACATCGGTATTGCTCGCATTTATCTTCGGTATAATAAGCGGGATGAGGCATTCGCACAAGTGAAGGGCTATTTGGGGAACTCTGCCTTAAGCAGTGCACTGAAAGAGGAATTGGCAAAGCTTTTCCTTGATATGCAGGCTTACGATGAAGCGCTAACTTTTATTGAGCCAATATCTGAACTTTCAAGCGGGAGAGTTATTTCTTTAGCAGGGATATTACAAGAATTGAAAGGGAATGGCTTTAAAGCCAGAATGTATTATGAAAGAGCAGCAGATCTTGAGAAAGCAAATCCTGAAAGATTTTCGAAATTGATGGCGTATAGTTTTGCTCTAGATGGGTCTTTTGAGACAGCTGTGGCACTCCTACAGCCTGCATTGAATAATCCGGCTAGCATGAAAGAAGCGCGCGAATCTCTTGCTTATATTTATGCTCTTTCAGGACAGTTGAAACCAGCAGAAGCTCTGCTCTCGAATATTTATGATGTCAAATACGCAAAAGAACGTCGTACTTTATTTATGTTAATGCCCCTGATGACAAGGACAGAGAAGATTGAAGCACTATTGTTTGAGCGGATTAGGCCTGACACTCTTAAAAGGTTAATGCCAGCGGTGGACCTTAAAAACTAATACTTTGTGGTAAGTTTATCTTGAACACCCCTGAAATTCTCGCTAAGAGGCGGGGGTAACTACGACAGAAAGATACTTATGGCTCGTTCTTGTACAACTATGGCTGAAGTCCGCGAAGAAATTGATCGCGTCGATCGCTTGATCGTCCCCCTCCTTGCTGAGCGGCTTGAGTATATCAAACAAGCAGGCCGTATTAAGCAAGATCGAAATGTGGTTCGGGATAATTGGCGCATTGAAGATGTGGTTAGCAAATGCAAAGCCACAGCGTCTAGCCTAGATGCTGATGAAAAAATGGTAGAAGATATTTATCGTTTTATTATTGAGTGGAGCATTAACCACGAGTTTGATGTTTGGGACGACATTCACAAATAGTTAGCATCGACATTGAACACAGATTGCGATGGAAGGGTCTAGTTCTAATCGTTTCTGATGAATGTCTTCTCCGCATTCAATGCAAAAACCAAATTCGTCGTCTTGAAGCCTGTTAAGGGCAGCTTCTATGCGATTAAGTTCTAACTTCCTTCTTGTGGAAACAGCAGAATTCATAGCTTGCTCTTGAAGTGCATCCATTCGTGATAACCGCCCCACCTTTGTTTGGTCAAGTTCAACAGTATTACGAGAATTTTTGCTGTCTTCGTCTAAACTGAGAAGTAACGCTCTCTGATCGACGAGTTTCTTGTGCCAATAAGTCTTGTCTGTCGTATCCATTCACATCTCCTAACATCATCTGAGCATATTCATATAGGACAGGCAAGAGCGTTGACAGGGAGCTCTTGAATGGACAGACTACTGCTTGGAGGAAAAATCATGGATTTTATCATTGCTCTTGATCAAGGTACATCAAGTACCAGAGCCTTGGCTTTTGATACTGAGGGGGCTTTACTCGCAGTCTCACAGGTGGATTTTAAGCAATATTACCCTCACTCTGGTTGGGTGGAGCATGATGCTAAGGAAATATGGCACACAACAATAGAGGTATTGCAAGAGTTAGAAGCAAAAATGAATTTGTTGGGGGGGGCGCCCTCTAGCTCTTGGCATTACGAATCAGAGAGAGACAACCATTCTTTGGGATAAGCGGACAGGAGACCCTGTTGCGAATGCTATCGTCTGGCAAGATCGCAGGACAGCTGATTTCACACAGTCTCTTAAAAATGCTAGGGAAGAAGATTTTATCTTTGAAAAGACGGGCCTTCTGGCCGATCCATATTTTTCAGCAAGTAAAATAAAGTGGTTGTTGGATTACTGTGATCTAAGAAATAGACCTAATCTGGCATTTGGCACAGTTGAAAGCTTTTTAACGTTCAAGTTAACCGCAGGTGCTGCTCATATTACTGATGCAACGAATGCCAGTCGAACAAGTCTTCTTGGTCTGCGCGATGATACATGGGCCCCAGACTTGTTGGATCTCTTTCAGGTGCCGCTAGATATTATGCCAGAGATCGTAGATAATACGGGTGATTTTGGCTCTATAGCTCAGGGCCTGCCGTTTTCCGGTGTCCCTATAACAGCCCTCATTGGGGATCAGCAATCGGCAGCGATTGGCCAGGCCTGCTACCAGCTGGGGCAAGTGAAAGCAACCTATGGGACAGGATGTTTTATCTTAGCCCCCACAGAAGACAAGGTCGTAAAAAGCCAAAATAGATTGCTTACAACCATCGCACTGCAACACGGGGGGAGACGAACCTATGCTCTTGAGGGGAGTATATTTAATGCGGGAACTGTGATTCAGTGGTTTCGTGATATGCTTGGCATCATAGATTCTTCAGCTGAAAGTGAAGCATTAGCACGATCAGTTTCTTCTTCTGAGGGTGTTTACTTTGTCTCTGCTTTTACTGGCTTAGGAGCACCGCATTGGAATGCAGAGGCGAGGGGAACAATCACTGGGCTTGAGCGATCCCATACTCGAGCTCATCTGGTCAGAGCTGGACTAGAGTCTATTGTGTATCAAACCTGTGATCTACTTGAGGCTATCAAGAAAGACATGGGTCTGCCTATTTCATCGATGAAGGTTGATGGGGGAATGGCTCACAATCGTTGGTTCGTTGAACAATTGGCTAGTTTTACTCAGGCGACAGTTCAGCTGCCATCAACCGTAGAGACAACAGCTTTGGGGGCGGCATTTTTAGCAGGGCTAGGGGCTGGTGTCTTTTCAGAGGTTTCTGAGATCAAGGATCTTTGGAAGCAAAAAGCTCTCATCAGGCCGGAGTTGAATCAGGCAAAAATAGAGCGTCAGATGGCCGGTTGGCATCAAGCCTTAAAACACAGTTTATAGAAAATAGTAGTTCTGAAATTACAAAAAAACCTCCTCAAAATAGAGGAGGTTTTTTAAATGGCGGGCGGAGAGGGATTCGAACCCTCGAAGGGCTTGCACCCTTGCTGGTTTTCAAGACCAGTGCATTCAACCGCTCTGCCATCCGCCCATCGGATGTTTTGGTTGTTGCGAGAGCGGTTTTTAATGACACATCAGGGTCTTGTCCAGTACTTTTTCAACCTTTTTTAAAAATAGTCAATTTCATCGGAAAAAAAAATCATTTTTCCTGCTTTTTTGACGCTTGTTTGTTGCACTTGTACAGCACAATTGCTAAACATAAGGACTAAGGGCATTGGGTCATGGATTAGCAACTGAAATCTTCAGTTCCCATTATCTCAATAAATGAAAATAAGGGGGACAGGAATTGCTATAGGCATAGCAAGATCTTGTACACAATAATAATTATAAGGGATATTCCACGTGAGTGATAATACACCTCTTCCACCATCAAATAGTGATGTTTTACCAATAACAATCGAAGAAGAGATGAAGACCTCTTACCTTGATTATGCAATGAGTGTGATTGTATCAAGGGCCTTACCAGATGTGAGAGATGGCTTGAAGCCTGTTCATCGACGAATCCTCTATTCGATGCATGAAAATCATTATGAGTGGAATCGCGCTTATAAAAAATCGGCACGTATTGTCGGGGATGTAATGGGTAAATATCACCCCCACGGTGATAGTGCTATCTATGATGCCTTGGTTCGTATGGCTCAGGATTTCTCTATGCGCGCACCTCTCATTGATGGACAGGGTAACTTTGGATCAATGGACGGTGATAGTGCAGCTGCGATGCGGTACACAGAAGCGCGGATGGATAAAATTTCATCGATGATCCTCGCGGATATCGACAAAGACACGGTTGCTTTCCGGCCAAACTATGATGACAGCGAGCACGAACCTGTGGTTTTGCCGTCTCGTTTTCCGAATTTATTGGTTAACGGCGCCTCTGGTATTGCTGTTGGAATGGCAACGAATATTCCTCCGCATAACTTAGGAGAAGTCATCGACGCTGTCTTTGCTGTGATCGACAATCCTGAAATTGATACGATGGGCTTAATGGAATATGTCAAAGGCCCTGATTTTCCAACGGGTGGTATTATTCTTGGGGGCGGCGGTATTCGCCAAGCCTTTGAGACAGGGAAAGGCAGTGTGGTCATTCGCTCTCGCGTTCATATTGAAGAGATTCGCAAGGACCGCGAAGCAATTATCATTACAGAAATTCCATTCCAGGTTAACAAATCAAATTTAATTGAAAAAATTGCTGAATGCGTGAGGGATAAACGTGTTGAAGGCATCGCTGAAATCAGAGACGAATCCGATCGGGACGGTGTACGTGTCGTGATTGAAGTAAAAAGAGATGGTGTACCAGATGTAATTCTAAATCAGCTTTATCGTTTCACCCAGTTGCAGACCTCTTTTGGTGTTAACATGTTGGCACTTACGGGCGGTAAACCTCAACAGTTAACTCTAAAACAAGTATTAGAGGCTTTCATTGAATTCCGCGAAGAAGTAATTACACGACGGACTAAATTCGAATTGGGTAAGGCCCGTGATCGTGCTCACTTAATGGTTGGTTTGGTTACGGCCGTTGCAAATATTGATGAAGTCGTCGCTACCATTCGGAATGCGAATTCTCCTGCAGCGGCGCGTGAAGCTCTTTTGAACAAGAAATGGGATGCGAAAGAAATTCTTCCCTATCTTGAGCTGATTGCCGAAGCTGACAATTGTGATGGTGACTTCTATATGTTGTCTGAACTTCAGGTTAAAGCGATTCTTGATCTTCGCTTGCACCGCCTGACTGCGCTTGGTCGTGACGATATCAGTGACGAGCTAGAAGTTCTGGCTGCAGCCATCCGAGGGTTTTTAGAAATTCTAGGTTCACGTGAGAAATTATACGAAGTTTTGACTACAGAACTGGCGGCTGTTCGTGAAGAATTCGCAAATGAACGCCGGACAGAGATTGATCTAAATGCGGCTGGTGCCTTTGACGACGAAGATTTAATCGCACAAGAAGACATGGTCGTCACTGTGACAAATACAGGCTACATTAAACGTGTTCCTTTATCTACTTATCGTGCTCAGCGACGCGGTGGTAAAGGCCGCAGCGGCATGCAAACTAAAGATGATGATTTTCTGACGAATGTCTTTGTCGCTCATACCCATACGCCCGTATTATTCTTTTCCAATAAAGGTAAAGTCTATAAAACCAAAGTATGGAAATTGCCTCTTGGTACACCTATTTCTAAAGGAAAACCTGTTATTAACCTGCTTCCTTTAGAGAATGATGAAGGCATAGCAACAATTCTTCCGCTTCCTGAAGATGAGAGCACATGGGGCGAATATGACGTCATGTTCTCTACAGCTATGGGGAATGTGCGTCGTAATAGATTGTCAGATTTCTCGAATGTGATGTCTAATGGTAAAATTGCGATCAAATTCTCATCAGAGGATGACAGTCTGGTGAATGTTGCTGTGTGTACTGAAGAGGATGATATCATTCTTGCTGCAGCAAAAGGCCGTGCTATTCGCTTTAATTCAACAGCGGTTCGTTTGTTTGCAGGGCGTACCTCTACGGGGGTGCGTGGTATGCGCTTGGGTGTAGATGATAAAGTTGTCTCTATGTGTGTTATTCACGGAACAGATGCATCAACCGAAGAAAGAGATCAATATCTGAAAGCAGCACCTTGGAAATCTGAACCCGGGGAACAAACCTTAGATGATGAGCGGATGGCAGATCTCGCTGAGAAAGAAATGTTCTTGTTGACCGTTACCGATAAAGGTTTTGGCAAACGAACGTCAACGCATGAATATCGAATCACGTCTCGCGGCGGGCAAGGCGTCTGGAATACACCGAGTAAAGATGAAATAAGATCGCAAATTGGTGATATCATTGCTGCCTTCCCAATCACAGCTGACGAACAAATTATGATGGTTACGGATCAGGGTAAGTTGATCCGTACGCCTGTTCATGACGTTCGAATTGCAGGCAGACCGACAAAAGGCGTGACGATCTTTAAGGTCGGCGAGGATGAAAGCATCGTCTCAGTTGCAAAACTTCAGGAAAGTGAAGAAGACGACGTGGACGAGGTTGAAGGATCTGAAGCACCATCATTAGAGGAGGGGGGTGCTGAGAATGCTCCTTCCTCAGAAAATGAAGAAACAGACACACCTGAGGCCTCTCAAGAGTAAGGCAATATAAATAAAAGAAGAAAGGCATCTGCATCAAGCAGGTGCCTTTTTTGTTGAATAGACTTTAATTTATGAAAAGTAAGGCAACGGCACCGAGGCTGAGCACAGAGCCAGAAATTTTATTAATTAGACCATGCCCTCCTTTGCGATAAATCCAGTCTTTTGCCTTTAAAGAAATGAAAATCCAAAGAAGGTCGCTCAACACACCTACTATTAAGAAACCGATCCCCATCAGGAGAATTTGCGGCTGAAAGGGCAGACCTTTGTTGATAAATTGGGGGAAAAAGGCAGCAAAAAAAATCACTGATTTTGGACTTGAGATGCAAATGAAAAATCCTCTAAGTGCCGCAGAAAAAGGTGATTTATCGGCTCTAATTCCCTTAGTGTCTTCTAACGTTCCAGATGCTTTGAACATCTTCCATGCCATCCAGACCAACATGACGATGCCCCCATAACGCATGAGATCAAAATAAACTGGGTTCATCCCTTCAAGAAAGACTGCTGCTCCAAAATAATATAAGAGAAAATAGAAGCTGCCCGCAAAGAAAGCCCCCGTTATTGTAGCAAAGCCATAGACTTTTCCATTTTTAAGGGTTTCTGCTACAATCAGCGATACGGTTGGTCCTGGGGACGCGACAAGCGCTGCTGATGCCAGAATAAAAAAACTATAGAGAACGGGATCAATCATGGAGACTCACTGAAAAATGTTTTATATTTCAATTTTATGCTTTATGTAATCAATAATGTACAATAAAAACATCACTTCTAAATAAATTAAATGGGGCGATCATGAGTATAGACCGAATAGGATTATATCCAGGAACATTTGATCCAATAACAAATGGGCACCTTGATATTATAAAGCGTGGCTTAAGATTGGTCGATAAACTTGTCATCGGTGTTGCGACGAACCCTAGTAAAAATCCCATGTTTAGCCTTGAAGAACGCGTTGACATGGTGACAAGAGAATGTGGCCCTCTCGCTGCAGAAGCAGGGGTTGAATTGAGTGTTGTAAAATTTGATGAACTGCTTGTTAAATTTGCTAGACGCGTTGAAGCTACAGTCATCATCCGTGGATTAAGAGCTGTTGCAGACTTTGAATATGAATTCCAAATGACTGGGATGAATTATCAATTGGATCCTGAAATTGAAACGGTCTTTTTAATGGCCGATCCTAAGTTTCAGACGATCGCTTCAAAACTTGTTAAAGAAGTCGCAAAATATGGGGGCGACATTGCCCAGTTCGTTCCTGAAACCATCTGTGAAGAAGTCAATCAACGCATTAATAATTCAAAATAAGAGATTGAAATTATGTATAAAATAGTAATAGTATTGCTATCAATAATTGTATGTAATACATGTGTCGTGGCAAGAGATATATCTTTTCTTGATGCAGCAAATATTTTGGTTATTACTGTGGAAACCCCTCAACAAGACGGGTCGAAAGTCACTGGACGGGTTGCGATTTTAATGCGTCCTGATATTGCGCCTAATCATGTTAAACGCGTGAAAGAATTGGCACGGCAATCTTTCTATGATGGCCATGTTTTCCACCGTGTTATTCCAGGTTTCATGGCACAAACAGGTGATCCAACAGGCACTGGGACTGGCGGGAGTGGTCAGAATATCAAACCAGAATTTACACGAACACCTTATCTACGCGGTACGGCAGGTATGGCGCGAGGTGAGGCGGAAGATACTGCCGACAGTCAATTTTTTATCACTTTCACACGACGTGCAGATCTTGATATGAAATATACAGTGTGGGGCCGTGTGATTGCTGGAATGCAGACGGTTGATATGATTCCAAAAGGAGAACCCCCAATTGTTCCAGGAAAAATGGTCTCTGTAAGTGTAGCCAGTGACCTGAAGGACTGGGAGAGCTTGTCGAAAGATTTTAAGTAAGGAATTTCTTGCTAACCTTATCAAAAACGGCACGGATCTCGCAAAGAAGATTTTTAAGGAAGAAATTCATTGTCACAGCTTGTGGAGTGATGAAGCAGTGAGTTACTTGTATAAGTAGAGAATGCCAAAGTTGTAAGAGTTATAAATATCGTTGAATGAATAGAAGAATAAGGAAGACCAATGAGCGACCTAGAGAATATTTTATATCTAGATCTAGAGACTGGAAAGTCTGAAGGCCGTGTAACTATTGAATTACTGGCTGATCTTGCACCCAATCATGTAGCACGTATTAAGGAATTAGCCCGCGAAGGATTTTATGACGGTGTCATATTTCACCGCGTGATTGATGGTTTTATGGCACAGGGTGGAGATCCCACAGGGACTGGGATGAGTGGATCAGGAACAAAGCTTAAACAAGAATTTAGTGCAGAGCCTCATGCGCGCGGTGTTTGTTCTATGGCTCGAGCAATGGATCCAGATAGCGCTGACAGTCAGTTCTTCATTTGTCTCGCTGATGCTAGTTATCTTGATAATCAATATACAGTTTGGGGTCGCGTGACAGAAGGCATGGATTTAGTGGATGACCTTCCCAAGGGAGAGCCCCCACGTTATCCTGGTAAAATTGCTTCTGCCCGCGTTGCTGCGGACGTATAAAGAATTTTGATTAAGAAGAGGGGCTTTAAAAGCCCCTTTTTCTTGTCTAATCCAAACCGATCAGTTAAAAGCGCCGCAAGTAAAAAAAAGAGTTTGGTTCATGGATATTCAATTATTTGATTTTGAGTTGCCCAATAGTGCGATTGCCTTAAGGCCTGTTTCTCCGCGTGATCATGCAAAGCAGCTTATCATTAAACCTGAGGCCTCAGAACGTTTAACAACGGATCGCGTAGGAAACCTTGCGGAACATATAGAAACTGGTGATTTACTTGTTTTTAATGATACACGGGTAATTCCTGCACGACTTCACGGCAAGCGCGGTGAGGCTAAGATGGAAATTACATTGCACAAGCGAGAATCTGAAAATTCATGGTGGGTCTTCGCAAAACCTGCGAAGAAAGCCAGGCTCGGCGATCATCTTACCTTTGGGACCCTGACGGGTGAAGTTATGGCTTTAGGAGAGGCAGGAGAGCGACTAGTCACTTTTCATGTGCAAGAAGACAAAATGACTGAAGCTCTTGAAGTAAGTGGTGTGATGCCCTTGCCGCCCTATATTGCGGCTCAACGGGCTGTGGATGAAAGAGATAAGGAAGATTACCAAACACTCTTCGCTGAAAAGGACGGGGCTGTAGCTGCCCCGACAGCAGGCCTTCACTTTACAGAGGATATGATGACGGCTCTGACCGAAAAAGGGGTGAAAACAGCCGCAGTCACTCTGCATGTAGGAGCAGGGACCTTTTTACCTGTTAAAGTCGAAGATACAACGCATCATAAAATGCACAGTGAGTATGGAGAAGTCACCCCAGAGGTCGCGGCCCTGATAAATGAGACCAAGAAGAACGGAAAGAAGGTTATCGCTGTTGGAACGACATCCCTTCGCGTGCTTGAAAGCGCGACAGACGAAGACGGGGTCACACATCCATTTAAAGCTGATACAGAAATATTCATCAGTCCAGGATATAAATTTAAATGCATAGATGTATTGATGACAAATTTCCATTTACCAAAATCGACATTATTCATGTTGGTCAGTGCCTTTTGTGGACTTGAGCTGATGCAAGAAGCCTATCAACAGGCTATAGATCAACAGTATCGATTTTATTCCTACGGAGACAGTTCGCTTTTATTCAGAGCACTGGGTAATGGCATTGGAGAGTAAGAAATGACAGACGATAATTATCAAGACCCTAACCCAACGCGAGAGCGCTTCTCCTTTTCAATTTCTGAAACTGATGGAGCCGCTCGAACAGGCGAAATTGAAATGAAAAGGGGCTCTATCAGAACGCCAGCCTTTATGCCTGTTGGGACAGCGGGAACGGTTAAAGGTATGTTGCCCGAAAATGTAGAAGAATTAGGGGCTGACATAATTTTAGGGAATACGTATCACCTAATGTTGAGACCAACAGCAGAGCGAGTTTATGCGCTTGGCGGACTTCATAAATTCATGAATTGGCAGAAACCAATTCTTACTGATTCTGGTGGCTTTCAAGTTATGAGTCTCTCAGATTTGCGGAAAATGTCAGAAGAAGGTGTTGAGTTTAAGTCTCATATTGATGGATCTAAGCATATGATGTCGCCGGAACGCTCGATGGAAATTCAAAGGCTATTGGGGTCAGATATTATTATGGCTTTTGATGAATGTACCCCTTATCCAGCGACATACGATCAAGCGAAAGACTCGATGGAATTATCTATGAGATGGGCTCAACGGTCCCGGGATGGCTTTGATGAGGGCAAAGACCATGCATCAATCGCTGCTTTATTTGGCATTGTCCAAGGAAGTGTATACGAGGATCTAAGGGAGACATCCATCAAAGCCCTCTCTGAAATAGGTTTTGATGGGTATGCCGTCGGAGGCTTGGCTGTGGGTGAAGGGCAAGAGATGATGTTTAAGGTTTTGGACTTTACCATGCCTAAGATGCCGACAGAGGCCCCCCGTTATCTTATGGGTGTGGGGAAGCCGGATGATATTGTCGGCGCAGTTGAGCGGGGCATTGACATGTTTGATTGTGTGATGCCCACCCGTTCTGGCCGTACAGGACAAGCCTTTACCTGGGGCGGTGCGATAAATATGAAAAATGCTCGCCATAAAGAGGATCCAAGACCTATTGAGGAAAAATGTGGCTGTCCTGCCTGCACAAAATATAGCCGGGCTTATATTCATCATTTAATTCGAGCCGGTGAAATGTTGGGGTCAATTTTACTTACCTGGCATAATCTTGCCTTTTATCAAGATTTAATGACTGGATTGAGAGAAGCAATTGGACAAAAACGACTTAAAGAGCATGCTGAGCAATTTCGCGCTGACTATGCGAGAGGCGATATTGATCCTTTGTGAGGAAATAGACAGGAATGTTTAGTGTTTTCTGGTTTAAATTATGAAATAAATTATGTCAGAAGCGGTTGTTCATAAAAGATTTCGTTATTTTTTAATTTTCTGTAATCTTTTACTTGACCAATTAGGGGGATGCCCCTATGTTCCGCGCGTCGCTGAAGAGTGACGACGCATTGGTTAATGTGGGCCCATAGCTCAGCTGGTAGAGCAACTGACTTTTAATCAGTAGGCCACAGGTTCGAACCCTGTTGGGCTCACCATTAACCACTCACCTCATATTGGGGCCCATAGCTCAGCTGGTAGAGCAACTGACTTTTAATCAGTAGGCCACAGGTTCGAACCCTGTTGGGCTCACCAATAAATAAGGACTTGGTTTTTTGAACCAGGTCCTTTTTCTTTACAAAATAGTTTATTTTTCCCCATAGAATTCTTGAAACTCGGCGCCCCTTTCTGCATAGTAGCATCAATAAACAGTGAGGATCTATTGTGCGCATATTACTTATCATTCTTGGCTTTTTTCTTTCCCTATCTGCGGCAGCTCAAATTGTCCCAGAGGATCCCTCAGATGACTTCTTGAAATTTATTGAAGGCGTCAAAGAAGAAGCACGACAAAAAGGGATTACTCAAGAAACTATTGATCAGGCTTTTCAGGATATTCGATATTTAAAGCGGGTCATAAAACGAGATCGGAATCAGCCGGAAGTAAAACAAACCTATGCTCGGTACTTGAAACTTCGGGTGAGTGAGTGGCGCACTCGAAAAGGCAAAGAAATGATGCAACAGCACGGCAGTTTGCTCAAAGAGATTGGTGCTGCTTATGGTGTTCAACCTCGTTTTATTGCGGCAATCTGGGGAATAGAAACAAATTATGGTACGGTGCCACTGAGTTATTCAGTTTTTGATGCTTTGGCCACCCTGGCTTATGATCCCCGCCGCGCAAAAAGATTTCGCCGTGAATTATTAGATGTGTTAACAATTGTTGATAAAGGCTTTGCTGACTTAGAAAATATGAAAGGAAGTTGGGCAGGAGCCATGGGACAACCTCAATTTATGCCTGCTGCATATTTAGCCCATGCTCAAGATTGGGACGGGGATGGAAAGAAAGATATTTGGACCAATAAAGCAGATGTTTTTGCCTCTATTGCAAAATATCTAAAACATCACAAAATCACTGCGGCTTATACATGGGGACGCCCAGTAATGGCTCCTTCAGAGCGAAAAGAGACAGATTATATCGGAATACAGGCTGATGGCCTTACTCCTGCCAAAGTTTGCCGTTCTTTTAAAAGTATGGGTGCATGGCGTAAATTAAGTGAATGGAATGAACTAGGTTTTCGACGCTTAAATGGGCAGGATTTACCAGAGGTGGACATCATGGCAGCTTATATTGCTGGGGATGAAGGCGATGGCCAAGGGTATCTTGTATACCAAAATTTCTGCTCTATTATGCGGTATAATCCGTCGTTTAAATATGCATTGGGTGTTGGACTTTTGGCAGACAAGATAAAATAAATGAATCGTCTCTTTTTACTGATCATACTTTTGTTTTTGGCAGCATGCTCGGGACCAAGACCTATTATATCTTCGAAGCCTGATACGGCGCCGATGCCTAATGATAATCAAGTTCCTCTTGGCCCACAGGGTGGGCATAAAAAAGTCGGTAATCCCTACAGAATTGCAGGTGAATGGTATTATCCTAAAGATGAGCCAGCCTATGATGAAGTAGGGCTCGCTTCTTGGTACGGCCCTCAGTTTCACGGGAAAAAAACAGCAAATGGTGAGACATTCAATATGAATGCGCTGACCGCAGCCCATAAAACACTCGCCCTGCCAAGCTTTGTTAAAGTCACGAACCTTGATAATAATCGTTCTATCGTCTTAAGGGTGAACGACAGAGGACCGTATGTTGGCAATAGGTTAATTGATTTATCGAGGCGTGCAGCACAAATACTGGGCTTTGCAGAAAAAGGGGTCACGAAAGTCAGGGTTCAAGCTGTTGATCAATACGGTCGAGTTCCCGAAAATCAACAAAAAGCATCAAAGCTAGGTCGTCGCGGTCAGCAAGATTTAAAAATGTATGTAGGGGATACTGCGCATTATATTCAAGTCGGTGCTTACAGTGATCAGAACAATGCAACGCAAGATATTGAAAAGGCAAAGAATATTGGTCTCAGGGCTTTTATTAGTAAAGTCTATATCTCAGGCCGGGAGATTTTCCGTGTGAGAATAGGGCCTTTTAGAGAAAGAGAAACAGCAGACAGAGTTTTAAGAAAAATCGTGAATCGTGGATTTTTTGATGCAAAAGTCTTGTCTGAAGTGGTTAAATAACGCTATCAAGTCACACATAGAAAATTAAACATGGGCAATATAATGAAAAAGCTAATCAGCATCCTTCTTCTAGCATCCTTTATTTCGATATCGGCTATTGCACAGAGTGCCGGAATTCGTACACAAGCAGAAACAGCCATTATGGTGGATTTAAGTTCTGACAGTCTTTTATTCGAAAAAGATGCTGACATGCAGTTTAGTCCGGCGTCGTTAACAAAGTTAATGACCATTTATATTGCCTTTAATGAACTGAAGATTGGTAATCTCAGAATGGATGATGAGGTTGTTGTTTCAGCGAATGCCTGGCGGAATTGGCGGGGCAAAGGATCGACCATGTTCCTTAATCATAAAGATAAAGTAACCATCGAGCAGTTGCTCAAAGGCATTGTCATTCTATCTGGCAATGATGCTTGCGTTGTTTTAGCGGAACATATTTCAAGCTCCCATGAGATCTTTGTCCAAGAAATGAATGCAATGGCTATTAAGCTCGGAATGAAGAATACTAATTTTACCAATTCAAATGGCTGGCCAAATGAAAATCAATATACATCAGCCAGAGATATGAGTCTTTTAGCAGCAC
This sequence comes from Temperatibacter marinus, assembly GCF_031598375.1. Lineage (NCBI taxonomy): Bacteria > Pseudomonadati > Pseudomonadota > Alphaproteobacteria > Kordiimonadales > Temperatibacteraceae > Temperatibacter > Temperatibacter marinus. The sequence continues at coordinate 2,646,784 of NZ_CP123872.1, read as the reverse complement.
GTATAATCAGAGACTTCCCAGAATATTACCCTCTCTTTTCAGAACGAAAATTTCTATATAAAAATTTCACCAGCAATACACGCTCACGAAATCCGTTATACAGTCGCTACCCATTTCCAGGTGCTGACGGCATGAAAACAGGCGGAGACCCAGAAGTCAGTGAGTTTGGTATTGTGGCCTCTGCTGTGCGCGACAATCGACGTTTGCTGCTTGTGATGGGTAAACTCCCATCAGTTGCTGTACGGGGCAGTGAAAGCCAGCGTATGATGCAAATTGGTTTTAGACAGTTTAAATCTTATCCTTTGTTTAAAAAAGGAGAAAAGGTTGATAGTGCTGAAGTTTGGCTTGGTAAAGAATTGGTTGTACCTCTCGTCGTCGATCAGGATATAACTCTCACACTTTCCCGAAGTCAACGGGCGCAAATGAAAGTAACTGTTGAGTTTACCCAGCCAGTTGCTGCTCCGATAGCAAACGGTCAAGCTATTGGGAAATTGACCGTATCTGTTCCCAATGCACAAGATCGCGTTTATGACCTAAAAGCAGGATCAGCCATTGAGGGTGTTGGCGGATTTGGTAAAATCGGCGCCGCTCTTTCTTACCTTGTCTTTGGCTCTGCTGGTGCAGAAAAATAAAACCAATGAACAAAGGGAAATTCATCACATTTGAAGGCGGAGAAGGGGCTGGGAAAACCACTCAGATTAAGCTTCTTCAGCAAAAGCTTGAAAATCATGGGGTACAGATTCTCGTCACGAGGGAGCCCGGCGGTACGCCTTCAGCAGAAAAGTTGAGAGACTTGGTCGTAAAAGGTGACCTTGATGATTGGTCAGCCATGGCTGAACTCTTGATCATAACTGCGGGTCGTTATGAGCATGTTCAAAACTTAATTCTTCCAGCACTTGAGAAAGGTGTGTGGGTTATCTCTGATCGTTTTTATGACAGCTCTGCAGTGTATCAAGGAATAGCAGGGGGATTGGGCTTAGAAAAAGTTAGACGTATTCAACAGGAAGTTCTCGGTAACTTTGCGCCTGATTTAACATTGGTCTTTGATTTACCACCCGCTGTTGGATTAGCCCGTGCCGGTAAAAGAGAAGCGGATACAGCGAGCGGTGAAGATCGATTTGAACGTAAAGGTAGTCAGTTCCATGAGAACCTCCGTCAAGGCTACCTACAAATTGCTGAAGCAGAGAGCCGATGCACGGCACTTGACGCAACGCAGTCAATTGATCAGATTCAGCAAGTTATTTGGTCAAAAGTGGAGACCCTATTGCCGTGACAGATTCGCCAGAAGACATACTTCATCCGCGTCGAACAATGTCCTTAAATGGACATGAAGAGGCAGAAAGACTATTTCTGGATGCATTTAATGAAGACCGTCTTCATCATGCTTGGCTCGTAACAGGGCCTAAAGGCGTTGGTAAATCTAGCTTTGCTTGGAGAGCAGCAAAATTCTTAATGGTACACGGACAGCAGAAGGTGGGGGGCGATAGTCTTTTCGGGGATGCCCTTCCTCCTGTGGTGCTTTCAACTCTTTCTGTTGATGCTGATCATGATACGGTTACTCGTATCCTAGCAGGTACACATTCAGATATAAATGAAATCATGAGAAGTCCCAATAAAGACACCGGAAAGATGCGCAAGGAAATCGTTATCGATGATATCCGTGCTCTGATTAATCAATCAACACAGACTAGTAGCGAAGGGGGTTGGAGAATTGCTATTATTGATTCTGTTGATGAATTAAATGTTTCTGCTGCTAATGCTCTTTTGAAGCTTCTAGAAGAACCTCCTGTTAAGACGATTTTATTCCTTGTCTCTCATTCTCCGGGTAAGCTGTTACCTACCATACGCAGTCGTTGCCGTGCTCTTAAGTTACAGCCTTTACCCATCGAGAGTGTTAAGGCCGTCCTTGCAGGCAAATATCCGAGTTTAAGTGTTGAGGAGATGAACGCGCTCTCTGTTCTCAGCGAAGGTGCACCAGGACAAGCCTGTAGTTATGCCGCATCGAATGCTCTCTCGCTCTATCAAGACATTATGAATATTCTTGGCCAGTTTCCTCGTATAGATGTACCAGCACTGCATAAATTTGCCGAAAAGTTGGCAAGCGTGAAAGCAGACGCAGACTATCATCTTTTTGTGGATCTTTTATATTTCATCCGGCAGCGATTGCTCCGCTATATGGCGACAGGTGAAGAGGTGACACCGGTTTCATCTAATGAAATCGCTATTTTTCATGACATATCAAGTAAATCAACACTTGATCAGCAGTTAGACCTGTGGGAAAAGACAATCGAATTAATCGGTCGAGCCAGTCGTGTGAATCTTGACCGTAAACAAGTAATTTTGAATATTTTCTCACAAATGGCGGCTCTTGTTTCCCGTTAACCTGTGAGTGGGAACAACAAATGTCAGACCAGAAGAATTTCTATATTACCACGCCAATTTATTATGTGAACGATGTTCCTCACATTGGCCATGCCTACACAACACTTGCTTGCGACGTTTTAGCCCGATTTAAACGATTAAGCGGCTATAATGTGATGTTTTTAACAGGCACAGATGAACATGGCCAAAAAGTAGAAAAATCTGCTCTCGCAGCAGAGATCCCTCCGCAAGAATTTTGTGATAATGTTTCTTCGCGTTTTAATGAGCTTGCTTCGGCAATGAATTTCTCAAACGACCAATTTATCCGTACAACCGAAGACCGTCATAAAAAAGCAGTACAGCATCTATGGAAAACTCTTGAGGAAAAGGGTTTCATCTATGCGGACAGCTATGCTGGCTGGTACAGTGTGCGAGACGAAGCATTTTATGCAGAAAAAGAGCTTATAGAGGGGGAGGGCAGTGAAAAACTAGCCCCCACAGGCGCCCCTGTAGAATGGGTTGAAGAGCCAAGTTATTTTTTCAAACTCTCAGCTTTTGAAGATCAATTGATTGAGTGGTACGAGACAAGCGAAGGTGCTGTGCAGCCCAAATCACGTCTCAATGAAGTAAAAAGCTTTGTTAAAGGCGGTCTAGAAGATCTCTCAATCTCACGCACAACCTTCAGTTGGGGCGTTCCTGTTCCTGGAAACGACAAACATATTATGTATGTCTGGATTGATGCATTGACTAATTATCTAACGGCCATCGGCTATCCAGATATGGAGAATGAGGATTATAAAGCCTTTTGGCCGGCTGACGTTCATATGGTTGGCAAAGATATTCTTCGGTTTCATGCAGTCTATTGGCCAGCTTTTCTTATGGCTGCTGATTTGCCTTTGCCTAAACGTGTCTTTGCACATGGTTGGTGGACTAATGAAGGTCAAAAGATCTCTAAATCTTTAGGAAATGTCATTGATCCTTTTGAGTTAATTGACAGTTATTCTCTGGATGCAGTGCGTTATTTTCTCCTACATGAGGTACCTTTTGGAAATGATGGGGATTTCTCTCGTCAAAGTTTTGTAAACAGGTCTAACGCGGCTCTTGCCAATGGTATTGGTAATTTTGCCCAGCGCAGCCTTTCCATGGTTCATAAGAATTGTGACGGAAAAGTACCGCAGCCAGGCGAGTTTACTGATGAAGATAAAGCATTTCTTGAAGGCCTTGATTCTGTTCTGGCTGAAATGACAGAACATATGGACAATCAGGCCTTTCATAAGGCTTTTGATGCGTTGTGGAAACAAGTGACCGCAGCAGATGGGTATATTTCTACCCAAGAGCCTTGGAAATTAAAGAAAGCAGATCCTCAGCGTATGGAAACAGTTCTTTATATTTGTGTTGAGGCAGTCCGTCAGCTTTCAATCCTTATGCAGCCGATCATGCCAGATAGTTGTGCTAAAATGTTGGACCAAATGTCCGTCTCAGAGCGTGGTTTTGATCAACTGGGTGTAAAAGGCCGGATGCAAGCTGGTACAGCTATTCCCAAACCTGAAGGTGTTTATCCTCGCTTTGAATTGCCTGCTGAAGAGTAATTTAGAGGGTCAAGAGAGTTACTATGTCAAAGCAAAAATATGGTTATCTAGTCGACAGTCATTGTCATTTAAATTACGGCGGCCTGAGTGAGCGATTAGAAGAAGTTTTAGCAAATGCAAAAGAAGCTGGCATTGGCTGCTTGATGGCTATTAATACTAAGATTAAGGAATATCCTGAGATTATTCACTTGGTGGAAAGCCATGATCATATTTTTGGCACTGTCGGAATTCATCCCCATCAGGCAGAAGAAGAACCCGATATTAAGCTCGAAACATTACTAGAACTTTCTAAGCATCCGAAAATTGTGGGCATTGGCGAAACGGGACTGGATTA